>JAYWBB010000074.1:0-15638 GCA_043781855.1 Nevskia sp.
GCTTGTACTCGCGGCTGAACACCCTTCTCGTTCCCATGGATCACCTCCGGTTTCATCCTCACACCCAAACTCGGTGTCCGTGAAACCGGCAACAGCCCAGACGGCACCCGCTACGCGAAGCGGGGAACTCCCACCCTGCGCTGATTCCCACCCGCTCGGGAATCTTTTCGGGGCGCGTCACGCGCGCCATTTTTTTCCCGTCGCAAAGCGGGATTGGCAAACCGCTACAGGGCGTTCCAGCCGAGATTCGCCGTATAGATGCCGATACCGATAATCAGCGGGCTGGAAAAATACGGCGCGCGCCGCGCCCAGACGCCAAAGCCCTTGAAGGCAGTCAAGCGCTCGCTTGCCGCACGCACGCTCAGTGCGGCGAGGGCGCCGGTGGCGACCATGGTCAGCGCGAGGCCGATGCTGAAGCCGAGCACCAGCGTCAGGCCCAGCGAGTATTTCTTCAGCTGAAGGCAGAGCAGAAGCACCGTGATCGAGGCCGGACAGGGCACGAGTCCGCCGGTCAGGCCGAACAACACGATCTGGCCGGTGTTCGGCCGCTGGCCGGCGAAGCGGCGTTCGATCGCGGCAGCGTATTCGCGCTCGCGGATGTCCTGGTAATCCTCTTCGCTCATATCTTCACGTGCTGCATGCACGTGGCCGTCGTCGTGATCGTGGTGATGATCATCGCGATCGTGACCATGAGCGCTGTGTCGCGCGTGTTCACGCTGCTCGCGCCAGGTGCGGTCGATCATCCACCGCGCGATCGCGATGATCAGCACCGCAGAGGTCAGCTGGAAGTACGCCTCGGTGCGCTCGTTGTCGAGCCGCGCGCCGAAATGCAGGCCGGCGAGCACAACGATCCAGACCACCGCAGTGTGCGAAGCCGCAGCCGACACGCCGAGCAGCGCCGCCTGCCCGACGGTGCCGCGGATCGCGGATCGCGGATCGCGACGATGAACGCCGCCATCATGGTCTTGGAATGTCCCGGCTCCAGGCCGTGCAGCGCGCCGAGCAGCATGGCGCTCGGGATGAACAGCCAGAGGTTGGTGGCGCCTTGTTGCAGCAACTCGGTCAGGGAAGTCATCGCTGCGGAATCCGCCTGTGATTCGAGAGAAGAGTTCAGCGCTCGTCAACGCGGTCGTCGCGTTGCGCGCCGCGCCAGCCACGCATCTCGCGCAGCAGCTTGGGTGTTCGCAGCGTTGCGCGCGGCGCATGGGGTTCCAACGCTGTGCGCAGCAGCCGCCGGGCATCGTCGAGCGCGGATCGCGTGTCGAGAACTTCGTCTCGCAGCGCAATCAGGCCGGTACCGCGATAAGTTCCTGCTTCGCTCGCGTCGGCGGCGATCGGCCCGGACTCGGCCCGATAGCGATAGAACTGTTCCGGCATCAGATCACTGTCGAGCTGCAAGCCGTAGCCCAGCTGTTCGAGCAGGCGTTTCTCGAACACGCGCAGCGCGGCTTCGGCCTGAATTGCTTCGCCGGCAAGGCGCGCGAGCGTCGCGGCGTAATCCCCATAGAGTTGCGGATGCGGATCGTGGCGTTGCAGGAGCTTCAGCAGCAGCTCGTTGAGATACCAGCCGTGAAACACGCGCTCGCCGCTCAGGGTGATGCCGGGGCCGGCGCTTTCGACGCCAGTCATCGTGCCGAGATCGCCGCTTTCGGTCCAGGACAGCAGCAGCGGCCGGAACAGCTCGAGCGTGCCGCGCTGTCGCGCCTTCGGCCCCCGCGCGCCGCGCGCGACGAGCCCGACGCGGCCGCGCTCCGGCGTGATCGCTTCGAGCAGTTGGCTGGTCTCGCGGTAGGGGCGCAGCGATAGCAGATAGGCGGGCTCGAAGTCGACCCGCACACGGCTCACAACTTAGTCACTGTGATATCCGAAGCGCGTCAGCGCCTTCGGATCGTCGGTCCAGCCTTCCTTGACGCGCACCCAGAGCTTGAGGAAGACCTTGCCGCCGGTCATGACTTCCAGCTCCCTTCGCGCCGCAGTGCCGATGCGCTTGAGCATGATGCCGTCTTCGCCGATCACGATCTTCTTCTGGCCCTCGCGTTCGACCCAGATCACGGCGGCCGCCTTCAGCAGCGTGCCTTCGCGTTCCATCGCTTCGGTCTCGACGGTCAGTGAGTAAGGCAGTTCCTGACCGAGCGCGCGCATGAGTTTTTCGCGAACCAATTCGGCGACAGTGAAACTCAGATCGTGACCGACGATCTGTCCTTCAGGATACAGCGGCGGTCCTTCCGGCATGCGCTTCATCAACTGCTTCGCGAGCACCTCGACATTGGCGCCCTTGAGTGCGGACAGCGGCATCACGAACGCCCACTCGCGCAAGGTGCCGAGTTTTTCAAGGAGCGGCAGCAGCGCGGTCTTGTCGGAGAATTTGTCGACCTTGTTGATGACCAGGCCGACCGGTGCGGTGACCTGTGCGAGCCGCGCGAGCACGAGATCGTCCTCATCGGTCCAGCGCCCCGCATCGACCACGAACAGTGCCACGTCGACGTCGTGCAGGCTGCTGCTGGCGGCCTGATTCATGTACTTGTTCAGCGCCTTCGGCGAGGCGCGATGCAGGCCGGGAGTATCGACGAAAACGATCTGACCTTCCGGAAGATGCAGCACGCCCTGAATGCGATGCCGCGTGGTCTGAGGCTTGGGCGCGACGATCGAAACCTTACGCCCGACCAGCGCATTCAACAGCGACGATTTTCCCACATTGGGTCGCCCGACGATGGCGACGATGCCGCTACGCATGATGATTTTCCTGCGCCATTGGAGGTGTTTTTTGCAGCCGCTCAAGCATACGCTCGGCCGCCTGTTGTTCGGCGTTACGGCGGCTCGCACCTTCCGCCTCGACCTGCTCGTCGCTGTCCGGCAGGCGGCACTGCACGCTGAAGTGTCGGCGATGCGCCGGTCCCTCTTCGCGCAACACCAGGTATTCCGGCAAAGGCCGCGAACTGGCCTGGAGAAATTCCTGCAGGCGCGTCTTGGGATCTTTCAGCGAGCCGGCGTCCGGCATGTTCTGCAACTCGGGTTCCAGCAGTCGCACACAGAGCTGCACGGCCGGCTCGATGCCGCCATCGAGATAGACCGCGCCGATGATCGCCTCGAAAGCATCGGCCAGGATCGAATCACGGCGGAAGCCGCCGCTTTTCAGTTCGCCGGAGCCGAGTCGCACCGCGTCCGCAAGCGGCAGGCGGCGCGCCGCGATAGCCAGCGTTTCTTCGCGCACCAGGCTGGCGCGCAGGCGCGAGAGATCGCCTTCCGGAGCAGCCGGACGCACGCGGAAAATCTCGGCGCCGATCGCGAAATTCAGCAGCGCGTCGCCGAGAAATTCCAGACGTTCGTTGTTATCGGAGCCATGACTGCGATGCGTCAGCGCACGTTGCAGCAGGCTGGCATCGTTGAATCGGTAGCCGAGCGCACGAACCAGCCGCTCCCCGCGTGCGGCCTCCGCTCCGGACTCGGATTCCCGACCGCTCAACCGCCGACCACAGCGCGCAGGGGCACGTCATCCTTGAAATGCGCGATGACCGAGATGTTGCCGAACAGGCTCACCGTCGCATCGTAGTCATAGCTCAGGAACAGGCCGCGCTCGGTGCGGACGACCTTGATGTCCTTCGGCTCGAGCTGGCTGATGTAGTCGATATCCCAGCGCCTTTGCAGCGAGCTGCGAATCGCCTGCACGTCGACCTCGCCGCCGCTCGATCCGTCCTTCTGCGCGACGTCGTGCACGGCGCGCCGGATCTGCGCTTCGTTCAGGAACAGCGGCCCCACCTTGATCGTGCAGAGCACGATGAAGCCGATCGAGCCGATCAGGAACAGGCCGCTCCACAAACCCAGCCCGCGTTGCGAAAATTGCAATCTCATCGACCGCCCCCGCGTTCAAGTCCCCACACCATCTTAACGGATCAGCCGGCCGACCCGGGACAGCTCAGGACGCAGCTTTTCGCCATTCCAGCTCATCCAGATCATCGTCGCGCGGCCTTTCAGGTTCTTTTCCGGAACCGTGCCCCAGTAGCGGCTGTCGTTCGAGCCGTCGCGGTTGTCGCCCATCATGAAGTACTCGCCGGCCGGCACGGTGACCTCGAAGTCCCGGGCCGGCGCGTCGGGATTGACCAGGATGTCGTGATGCACGCCACTCAGCGTCTCGGAATTGCGCTCGATGATCCCGTTCTCGGCGTAGAGGCCGCCAGCTTCGACCGGCATCGGCTCGTCGTTGACGGTCAGCACCTTGTCGACGTAGCGGATGTGATCGCCGGGCAGGCCGACGACGCGCTTGATGAAATCCATGCGCTCGTCCTTCGGCCATTTGAAGACGACGACATCGCCGCGTTTAGGCTCGCCGATCGCCACGAGCTTGCAGTCGCCGATCGGGCAGCGCAGGCCGTAGCCGAACTTGTTGACGAGGATGAAGTCACCGATGTGCAGCGTCGGGATCATCGAACCCGACGGAATGCGGAACGGCTCGAACAGGAACGAGCGCACCACGAATACCGCAGCGATTACCGGAAACAGGCCACGGAAGAACTCGAATATCGGTCCCGGGTGCGCCGGGCCGCCTGCGGCCTTGCGGCGCTCGGCGAGCCAGAATTTGTCGAGCAGCCAGAAGGCGCCGGTGACGGCGGTGAGAACGGTAAGAATCAGATTGAACATGACGGCAAAGCTCATTGGTGGATGACCTCGATACGGTTCGGCGAGGTGATTCGATCATTCTTCATCGGGACGCGAACCGGCCTGACTCGCTGCGCAATCAGCGGCGGTCGACGCCGAGGACCGCAAGGAAAGCTTCCTGCGGAATCTCGACGCTACCGACCTGCTTCATGCGTTTCTTGCCTTTCTTCTGCTTCTCCAGCAGCTTCTTCTTGCGGCTGATATCGCCGCCGTAGCACTTCGCCAGCACGTTCTTGCTCAGCGCCTTGACCGTCGACCGCGCGATGATCTTGGCGCCGATCGCGGCCTGGATCGCGACGTCGAACATCTGACGGTGAATCACTTCCTTCATGCGGTCGCAGAGATCGCGGCCGCGGGTCTCGGCATCGACGCGGTGCACGATGGTCGCGAGCGCGTCGATCTTGTCGCCGTTGACCAGCACATCGAGCTTGACCAGCGGCGCCGTCTGGAAGCGCACGAACTCGTACTCGAACGAGGCGAAGCCGCGGCTGACGGATTTCAGCCGGTCGAAGAAATCGAGCACGACCTCGGCCAGCGGCATCTCGACCTCGAGCTGCACCTGGTTGCCGTGATAACGCAGGCTCTTCTGCACGCCGCGCTTTTCCATGCAGAGCTGCATGACGTTGCCGACGCAGGTCTGCGGCATCAGCATGCGGCAGAGGATGATCGGCTCGCGCACGTCGGTAAACAGGCCGGGTTCGGGAAGATCGGAAGGATTGTCGATCTTCCTGATCTGGCCGCCGGGCAGCTCGATCTCGTAGACCACACTCGGCGCGGTCGTGATCAGGTTCAGGTTGTACTCGCGCTCCAGGCGCTCCTGCACGATCTCCATGTGCAGCATGCCGAGGAAGCCGATGCGAAATCCGAAGCCGAGCGCGGTCGAATTCTCCGGCTCGAACTGCAAGGCCGAATCATTGAGGCGCAGCTTCTGCAGGGATTCGCGGAAATCCTCGAAGTCTTCGGCGTCGACCGGAAACATGCCGGCGAACACGCGCGGCTGCACCTGGCGGAAGCCCGGAAGTTGATCGACGCTGGCGCGCGAGGCTTCGGTCAGCGTATCGCCGACCGGCGCGCCGAAGATGTCCTTGATACCGGCGACGAGAAAGCCGACTTCGCCGGTTTCGAGCGAGTCGCGCAGCACGCGCTTCGGCGAATGCACACCGAGCATCGTCACCTCGTAGTCCTTGCCGGTCGAGATCACGCGGACCTTCTGGCCCTTCTGGATGCGGCCGTTCATCACGCGGATCAGCGAGACCACCCCGAGGTAATTGTCGAACCAGCTATCGACGATCAGCGCCTGCAACGGCGCGTCGACGATGCCCTTCGGCGGCGGCAATTTATGCACCACGGCTTCGAGCACTTCGGCCACGCCGAGCCCGGTCTTGGCCGAGATGCGCAGCGCATCCGTTGCCTCGATGCCGATGATGTCCTCGATCTCCTGTGCCACGCGGTCCGGCTCGGCGTTGACCAGGTCGATCTTGTTGAGAATCGGCAGCACTTCGAGCTTTTGTTCAAGCGCCGTGTAGCAGTTCGCGACACTCTGCGCCTCGACACCCTGCGAGGCATCCACGACCAGCAGCGCACCTTCGCAGGCCGCGAGCGAGCGGCTGACTTCGTAACTGAAATCGACATGACCGGGCGTGTCGATCAGGTTCATCTGATAGGTGTGGCCGTCCTGCGCCTTGTAGTTCAGCGATACCGCCTGCGCCTTGATGGTGATGCCGCGCTCGCGCTCGATCGGATTGTTGTCGAGCACCTGCGCCTGCATCTCGCGGGCTTCGAGACCCCCGCAGAGCTGGATGAAACGATCGGCCAAGGTCGATTTGCCGTGGTCGATATGGGCGATGATCGAGAAGTTGCGGATGAGGGACTGGCGGAGAGGCTGCGTCATGTTGCACAAGGCGAAAATAGCGGCGAAGTATAGCGGTGAAGCATTCTAGCCGTTGAGCCTTGTCCGGATTTCGTCGGCATCGAACCGCGTTTCGCAGATCACCGTGCCCTCGTCGTCGAGCAGCACCGGAATCACCAGGCCGTAACGGCCCTGCCAGCCCGGACGGCTGTCGACATCGGCGAGTTCAAGCCCTGCGGCGAGTTGTGGGAAGGCGGCGAGGAGTTCATCGAGGAACTCCTCGCACAAGCCGCAGCCCGGGCGCGTCAACAGCAGCAAGGGCACCGGGGATCGCTCAAGGCTTCGGCGGCACCGCCAGCGCGAGGAACAGGGGTGCGCCTTGGCGCTGGACCAGCACCGGCACCGACTGGCCTGGCGTCAGGCGCCCGACGACCTCCGCGTAACGTTCTGCGTGGGTGATTTCCTGACTTGCGATCGACAGGATTACATCGCCCGGAATCAGGCCGGCGTCACGGCCCGGGCCGGGGGATACCTCGACGACACGAACGCCTCCGCCGACGACCTTCGCGGCACGGCGTTCGTCGTCGCTCAGGGTCAGGACGCTGATGCCGAGCGGACGGTCCTGCGGCGGTGCCGGGTCGGAGGGCCGTGAAGGCTTCTCGCCGCGCACGGGCGGTGTGGATTCGTCCTGAGCTTCGAGCGTGCCGACCTCAACCTTGATCGTCACGACCTTGTTCTCGCGCAGCAGCTCCAGCGTCACCGCTTCGCCCGGAACGCTGCTGCCGACCAGCGGCTTGAGGGTGCGGTAGCTGACAACTTCCTGGCGGTTGTACTTGAGGATGACGTCGCCGGCCTTGAGTCCGGCCTGCGCGGCCGGGCTGTCCGGCAGGATGCGCGTGATCAGTGCGCCGCCCGGCTTGTCCATGCCGAAGGACTTCGCGAGATTGCGGTCGACTTCCTGCATGACGATCCCGAGCCAGCCGCGCACGACCTTGCCGTTGTCCTTCAGCGATTTCGCGACATTCGCCGCAACGTCGATCGGGATCGCAAAGGCCACACCCTGAAAGCCGCCGTTCTGGCTGTAGATCTGGGAGTTGATGCCGAGCACTTCCCCCTTCAGATTGAACAGCGGGCCGCCGGAATTGCCGGGGTTCACGGCGGCGTCGGTCTGGAGGAACGGCACGTACTGCTCGGTATCGAGGTTGCGGCCCTTGGCCGAGAGGATGCCGGCGGTCACGGTATAGTCAAAGCCGAACGGCGAGCCGATCGCGAGCACCCAATCGCCGACTCGGCTCTTGGCGACATCGGCGATTTTTACGGCGGGAAGGTCCTTCGCATCGATCTTGAGCAAGGCGATATCGCTGCGTTCATCGCTGCCGACGACCTGGGCCTGGAACTGGCGGCGGTCGGACAGGCGCACAACGACTTCCTTCGAGTCCTTGACGACGTGATGATTGGTCAGGATGTAACCGTCAGACCAGAGGATGAACCCGGAGCCGAGCGACTGCTCGCCGCTGTCCGGTCCACCCCCAGGAGGCCCATTGGGACCGCTGCTGTCCGGACCGTCCGGCCCGGGCGCGGAATTGCTGCCGTCGTCCGACCCCGGCGGTAGCGTCTTGCCGGGATCGGCTGGCGCGGCGCCGTCCTGACCATGCTGCTCGAGAAATTTCTTGAGCCAGTCCGGCACCGGCCGCGAGCCTGTGCCCGGCGCGGCGGCGACCTCTTCGGAATCGTTCGGCACGGCGCTGATGTTGACGACCGAGGGACTGACGCGCTCCACCAGATCGGCAAAATTCGGCAGGCTCGTGCTGCGCTGACCGCAGGCGGCGAGCGTCAACAGCAGCAAAAACAGGACAACGGCCCGGACACCGGCGGCGATGCGCATGATTCAACTCCCGTGCAGGGGTAAGAGGCGGGCCGGCTCGTGCCGGATCACCGCGACAAGGTGTGGATTGAGTGGCCGGCAGTTGACCATGCGGCGAAGCCGCCGGGCAAGCTTGCCTGCGACGCGGATCAGTGAGGCGCTGTCGCCACCGGGGCGATCGGCGCCGCCTGCGGCCGGGCACTGCCCGGCCCCGGCAGCGGCACGCGCAGGCCGTCGCCGATCATGCGGATCGCCGGCGCCGGCACTTCACCGACGATGGTGATGTGGAATGAACCGACCATTCGTCCGTAGGCCTGCACCGCACCCATATGCGAGACGCCGCTGAAGACCTTTTCCTCGTGCTGCGAGATTTCGCTGAACACCGACACCGAGGAAAGGCCATCCGACAGCAATAGATGTTCGACCTGCCCCGAGCCGTCCTGCAGCATGCGGTCGTCGTGCATGATGACTCTGAACCCGGGCGGCAGTTTTTCCAGCGTGACCTGCGGCTCGCCGTGTTCCGGCAACGGCGGCAAGGCATCGAGCTTCGGCAGATTGCGCGTGATCAAATTGAATTTGCGGGTATCGACTTCGGTCTCGAAGGCTTCGTCCGGAATGGCGTCGGGAAACGCGACCTCGGTGAACATCACCTGTTCGAGCACCTCCCCGCGCGGACCGGTCAGGCTGACTTTCAGCGGCAGCTTCGTCTCCTGGTCGGTCCAGACCTCGTAACCGTAACGGTAGATGTCACGCGGCGCGACGGTGACCCCGTTGCAGGGACGGCCGGCAATGCGGCCCTGGCCTTCATCGCGGAAGTCGTACCATTGCTTGAGCTCTTTAACGCGATCGACGGTGAGCTGCGACAAAAAACCTTTCGGCGCGGGGCGCTCGACGCTGACCGTCTTCCCTTTTGGCAGGATGGCGATCAAGCGGTTGTCGATTCGCAGAAGCTGCCGCGCTTCGCCGGTCAGCGACACCATGCGCTCGCGCTCGCTGTCATCCTTGAAACGATGCTGGACGCGCAGAACCTCGAAACGGTCGTCGCCGCGGTAGATCACGACACCCTGATAGTTGCTGGTGCGCGAGGCTTCAGCCGACTGAACCAGCAGTGCCCCCGGGTCGACGTCAGCCGCAGGGGCCGCTGCGCAGGCGAGGGTTCCTGCGCAGAACAGCAGGCCACGCATCAGCGTTGCTCGTCCGCCGGGTGGTAGTCGGCGGCGCGCACCGCAAGACGGGCATAACTCAGCGAACCGCCCATGCCTGCCTCCGCACGGGAGTTGCTGTGCTCCATGAGGTAATCATCGAGTTGACGCGCCGAGTCGGCATCAAGCTGGGTCCACCGGGTTTCGACCGGCTCGGTGCTGCTACCAGCGGCTAATTGCGTCGCCGCCGGCTGAACTGCGTTTACCGTTGCGAGTTGCGCTGCGCCATCGACCGGGTGCGACAGCAAGCTGCGGCCACCCACCACGACCACGGCGGCAATCGAGGCGGCGGCCGCAAGGCCGACCAGCGGTTGCCATCGTCGGGCACGGCGCTTGATTGCGCTTGAAGCCGGTAGCTCAGCGCGGCGTAACAGAACCACCGTGGGATGCCCAACCGGGACTTCTTCGGCATTGACCGCCGCCATCACGTTCGCGGTAACACTCCGCGCGGACGCTAGGACGCGCGTGCCGGAGGCCATATCGCGGGTCCGGCACATGCGGCTCCAGCGGGCCTTGAGCGCAGGCGATTTCTCAAGCGCATCGAGCACTTGCTTGAGCTCACTGGGTGTGCATTCACCATCCAACAGCGCCGACAACAGTTCTTCGGACATTGCGCTCTTCTCAGACACGACCACTGGGATAAAAAGAAACCCTCAGGAACATTAACCGTTCCTTAACCAATAAGTTCCATAAAGCCGGTAGAAAATTTTGCTCAAATTGAAAAAACGCCCTGCAGAGGCCCTGCGGCGCTGCCAAAAATCAGTTCATCAGGGGCTCGACCACCGCGTCGATCGCCTCGCGAGCACGGAAAATCCGTGAGCGCACCGTGCCGATCGGACAATCCATGACCTCGGCGATTTCCTCGTAGCTGAGCCCTTCCAGTTCGCGCAAGGTGATCGCCTGCCGCAAATCCGGCGGCAGTTTCTGGATCACCTCAGCGACCTTGGTCTTGATCTCCTCGGACAGCAGCAGCGACTCGGGAGTATCGACATCACTAAGATGCTCCGTATGGCCATATTGTTCCGCATCGGCAATGTCGATGTCCTGGTTCGACGGCCGGCGTCCGCGTGAAACCAGATGGTTCTTCGCAGTATTGATGCCAATACGGTAAAGCCAAGTGTAAAACGCGCTGTTGCCCTGGAAACCCTTGAGGGCGCGCCAGGCCTTGATCAGGGTTTCCTGGGCCACGTCCGGCGCGTCGCCCTCGCCGACCAGACGGCCGACCAGCTGCACGATCTTGTGCTGGTACTTGCGCACCAGCATTTCGAAAGCGCGCTTGTCGCCCTCCTGGGCGAGCACGACCAACTGTTCGTCGGTGATTTCTTGAGTCATGCGCAGCTTGATGGACACCGGCGCGGCCGGGGGCCGGTGCACGGAAATCGGTCTAAACTCCCTGTCTGATTGTTGTTTGTTCAGATTCATTTCAATTCTACCAAGCTAAGCGAACCTCCGCGTGAACCCAGCCCCCGACGTTCTCATACTGGGCAGCGGCGCTGCCGGTCTGTCCGCTGCATTACGCCTCGCAGAAACAGGTCACCGCGTCTGTGTCGTGTCGAAGGGCACTTTGGCAGGTGGGAGCACGTTATGGGCCCAGGGCGGAATCTCCGCCGTGCTCGACGAGGACGACTCGCTCGAAGCCCACGTGCAGGACACGCTGATCGCCGGCGCCGGACTCTGCGACGAATCCGCCGTCCGGCATACCGTCGAGCGCGGTCCGGATTGCATCGCCTGGCTGGTCGAAAAAGGCGTCGCCTTCACGGAAGCCGAGGGGGAACTGCGCGGCCAGCGTCTACATCTGACGCGCGAGGGCGGACATAGTCATCGCCGGGTAGTCCACGCGGCGGATGCGACCGGTCGCGCGGTCGAGACGACCCTCGCCGAGCTGGCCAGCGCGCACCCGCTGATCCACGTGCTGGAGCGCAATGTCGCCGTCGACCTGGTCGTCGATCGCGGCGCGAAGCGCGTTCAGGGCGCCTATCTTTACGACCGCAATACCGAGCGCGTCGAGGCGATCGCCGCAAAAGCGGTCATTCTTGCGACGGGCGGTGCGAATCAGGTCTATCTGTATTCGAGCAATCCTTTCGGCGCGTCCGGCGACGGCATCGCGATGGCCTGGCGCGCCGGCTGCCGCGTGTCGAACATGGAATTCATGCAATTCCATCCGACTACGCTTTACCACCGCGACTCGCGCTCGTTCCTGATCTCGGAAGCTCTGCGCGGCGAAGGCGCGACGCTGCACGTGCCGAACGCCGACGGCAGCCTCGGCGAACGCTTCATGGGACGCTTCGACGAGCGCGGGGAACTGGCGCCGCGCGACATCGTCGCCCGCGCGATCGACCACGAGATGAAGCGCCTCGGCGTCAAGCACGTCTGGCTCGACATCAGCCACAAGCCGGCCGAGTTCATCCGCGAGCATTTCCCGTCGATCCACGCGCACTGCCTGAGCCTTGGCATCGACATCACGAAGGACCCGATCCCAGTCGTACCCTCCGCGCATTTCACCTGCGGCGGCGTGCTGACCGACCTTCGCGCACGCACCGATATCGCCGGCCTCTACGCCGCCGGTGAAGTGGCCTGCACCGGCCTGCACGGCGCCAACCGCCTCGCCAGCAACTCCCTGCTCGAATGCCTCGTGTTTGCCGAGGCCGCCGCCGATGACCTGGCCCTGGAACTGCCGATGATGCCGGCTCCCGCCGCATTGAAACCCTGGGACGAGTCGCGCGTCTCGAACTCCGACGAGGACGTGGTCGTCGCGCATAACTGGCTGGAACTCCGCACCTTCATGTGGGACTACGTCGGCATCGTCCGCACCTCGAAACGCCTGCTGCGCGCGCAGCACCGCGTCGAACTGCTCGGCCGCGAGATCATCGAGTTCTACCGCCACTACCGCATCACGCCGCACCTGATCGAACTGCGCAATCTTGTGATGGTCGCCGATCTGATCGTGCGCTCCGCACTCGCCCGGCAGGAAAGTCGCGGGCTGCATTACACGCTGGATTTTCCGCAGACGGATGCGGTCGCGCGACCCACCGTGCTCAAGCCGTGACGCGTTAGCCGAGTACTTCCACAGGCGCTCGGCTCAGCATGCCGACACGTCCAGCGAGTCGGGCCGTGATTCTTATGCTGCCGTCTTCGGCGATGGCGAACACCTGATCGAGGCCGAACCGCGCCGCCAGCGCCGGCCATTCGGCGCCCGCCACGAACAGCGCCGCGCCTTCGGCGTCGGCGCGCGCGCCGTCGGCGTGGACGACAGTCAGCGAGCGCAAACCCTGCGCCGGCCAACCGGTCGCGGGATCGAGAAGATGCGCGTAGCGGCGGCCTGCGTGTTCGAACCAGCGCTGATCGTCGCCGTGCGTGATGACCGCCTCGTTGTCGAGATCGATCGTGGCCAGCAGTGTCGAGCCCTCCCCGCGCGGGTCGCGGATGCCGACGCGCCACGCGCGATCGCCACGATGCCCACGCGCGGCGACGCTGCCGCCCGCATCGATCAACGTGTTGGTGAAACCGGCCTGGCGCAAATCTTCCAGTGCGACGTCGACGATATGGCCTTTGCCGATACCGCCGAGATCCCAGGCAACGCCCGGCGCGGGCCCGTAGTAATCGCCGCCGTCGTAAGGCGGTGCGTCTCTCAGTGCCGCGAGGCACAGCGCGATCTCATCGCCTTCAGGCGGTGCGCTGCGTAAATGTTCGAGGCGATCGAAACCCCAAAGCCGGACCAGCTCTGCGATGCGCGGGTCATAGCGGCCGGCGCTGCGCTCGCGGATTTCCCAGGCGCGGCGAAACAGATCCTGCATTTCGGCCGGAATGCGGGCGGCCTCACCGCGCAGCAGCCGGCGATTGAACTGGGCAAGCGCACCGTCGCCCCAAGCCCAGCCATCACGTCCGAAAACGCCCAATTTTCGCTCGATGACCGCAATCGCTGCCTCGGCTTCGTCGCGGCGCTCGTCGGCGACCGCAAGGTTCACGCCGATCGGCGTACCCATCGCCAGGAAGCTGTGCCTGATCGATTCCACCCGCTTTGCCCTCGTCGCCCGGAACGACGCGCAAGATAACCCGGCGCTGGCATCATGGCCGCAACCGTCATCGAGCCCGCCATGTCGCAACCCGATGCCCTGATCCTCTGCGGCGGCCAGTCGACCCGCCTCGGCGGAATCGACAAGCCGTTGCGCATGCTGGCTGGCCGGCCGCTGGTCGAGCAGGTGCTGCGCCGGGTTGCGCCGCAGACCGGCCGGATCATCATCAGTGCCAACCGCAATGGTGAGGACTACGCGCGTTACGCCGGGGTCATTGTCGACGACGGGCCGTATGCCGGGTTCGGTCCGCTCGCCGGCATCGCCGCCGGACTCGCGGCCTCGACTTCCGACAGCCTGCTCTGCGTACCGGGCGACGCGCCCTGGTTGCCAGCCGATTTGTCGACCCGGCTGGCGACGGCAAGGCACTCGGCGGCGACTTCGATCGCCCACGTCGACGACGGTCGCGGGCCGCAACCGCTGTGCTGCCTGGTTGCCGTCGACCTGCTCGAAGACCTGCGCCGCTACCTCGACGCGGGCGGCCGCACGCCGCGCGAATGGTTCACGCGGCATGGCGCGGCGAGTGCCGATTTCAGCGCCTGGCCGCGCTGGGCCTGGAGCCTGAACACGGCAGCCGAATGGCAGGAAGCAGAGCAGCGGCTGGCGACGGCTAAACTCCCCGAATGATCTCTCTGGAAAGCGCCCTCGCCGCTTACGCGAACTCGCTGCGTCCATTGCCGGCCCGGTCGCTGCCGACAACCGCCGCACTCGGCTCCGTGTTCGCCGCAGCGGTTTACGCCGAGACCGACCTGCCGCGCTTCGACCAGAGCGCGATGGATGGCTACGTGATGCGCGCCGAAGACCTCGACACGGCAAGCCCGGAGCACCCGGTCGAGCTACCCGTCACGCTGCACATCGCCGCCAGCGGTCACGACGACGCGCCGCGCCTCGCGCGGGGCTGCGCTGCCCGAATCTTCACCGGCGCACTGCTGCCCGAAGGTGCGAACACGATGATTCCGCAGGAGCGCGCCGAGCGCATTGGCGACCGTCTGCGCTTCATCGCGCCGTATCCGGCGGCGCGCAACATCCGCCGCCGTGGCGAGGAACTGCATCGCGGCGCGCGGCTGGCCGACGCGGGACAGCGTATGGGTCCGGGCCTGCTCGCTTCCCTGGTCAATGCCGATGTCGAGACGGTGCAGGTGCACGCCCGGCCGCGTGTCCGCGTGTTCGTGACCGGCGATGAAATCCGCCCCGTCGGCGCACCGCTGCGGCCCGGCGAAATTCACGACAGCAATGGCCCGCTGGTCGGTGCGCTGCTGGCCGACTGGGGCTATCGCTGCGAACCGGCGCAGCACCTTGGCGATGACGAGGGCGAAGTCCGCGCTGCGCTCGCGCAGGCCTTCGAGGAATGCGATCTCGTCATCTCGACCGGCGGTGCCTCCGTCGGCGACAAGGACTATCTGCCAAAGGCTGCGGAAGCGCTCGGCGCGCGGCGCGTGTTCTGGAAAGTCGCGCAGAAGCCGGCCAAGCCACTGTTCTTCGGCGTCCGCGAAAAAGCCGGGCGGCAGTGCGCGATGCTCGCCCTGCCCGGCAATCCCGGTGCGGTGCTGATCGGCATGCTGCTGCACGTGAAGACTGCGCTCGACGTACTCGAAGGGCATGCAGAGCCGGGCGTGAACTGGACGCACGGCGTGCTGAACCGGACCATCGAACGCGACTCCGAACGAACCCGTCTTGTGCGCATGCGCCGCCATCACGACGAGAGCGGAACGGCGCGGCTGGAGCCGCTGCCGAATCAGGACTCGCACATGCTCAGCAACCTCGGTCGCGCCGATGTGCTGGTGCGGATCGATGCCGGAACGGAAGCGGTCGCCGCCGGATCGACGCTGCTGTGGACGCCGATGCCCGGCTAGTTTTCAGAGCGTTCTTCCAGGATGCTCTGATTATTTCTTGTCGCCGCCTCTCCCTCCGGAAGAAGGGCTTTCTGCTTTCTGCTTTTTTCAGACTCTCTCTTAAGGAAAGCCTGAAAACGCCCTCTCCCTTCGGGAGAGGGTTGGGTG
>JAYWBB010000075.1:0-15438 GCA_043781855.1 Nevskia sp.
GGTGCGCTGCGTTCCTTCTGCTGCTTCCAGGACGCGCTCATCGCTGATACGCCAGTTCGCCCTGCGCCGCGATGCGGTTTGCGACGTCGCAGCGGAAACGAGCGCGGCCAGTGATTTCGTCGAAAGCGATTTGCAGCCGGATCGTCTCGCCCGGGCTGACCGGCGAGACGAATTTCGCGTGGCGCACGGCGGTGATGCGCAGCGCGCCGACATGCGCGCGCAGGGCGTCGCGCACCAGCTCCAGCAGCAGCACGGCGGGCACGATCGGACGGTCCGGAAAATGGCCGGGCAGGCAGGGATGATCGGCTGGCACGATCGCTTCGGCGACGAATTCCGGCATCGCGTCTCAGGCTTCCAAAAGCAGCCGTTCGAGCGCGGCCTGCGGCAATTTTCCGACCGCGTTGCGCGGCAGCGCTGCGAGCAGGCGCAGGGGCCGCGGCAGGAAGATCGGGTCGATCAGGTGCGCCAGCGCCTGCATCACTTCGGCCTCGCTCAGCGTCGGCGCGACGACCAGCGCGGCCAGGCGCTGCACGATGCCGTCCTGGTCCGCGCGCTGCGGCTGGAACACCACGCCGTCGATCACGCCCGGAATCGACAGCAGCTTTTGCGTCAGGTCGGACAGCGAGGCGCGGCGGCCGCCGACCTTGAGCAGATCGCTGGCGCGACCGAGCAGGCGGAAGCCGCCGGGAATGAGTTCGAGCCGATCCTGCAGCGATACCGGCGTCGGCAGATGCATGGCGAGAACTTCAGGGCTGTCGCCGCACAGCGACAGGTCGATGCCATCGAGCAAGCGCCAGTCCGGCCCTTCGATCGTGCGCCGGGTGGCGATGCTGCCGGCTTCGGTACAGCCGTAGATTTCGTGGACCGGGGCGCCGAAAGCCTTCTCTGCGCGCGCCGCGAGTTCGGCCGACAGCGGCGCGGTGGCGGAGACGACCGCGGCCAGCGGCGGCAACGCCGTGCCGGCATTGAGCAGCGCGCGGATATGGACCGGCGCGGTGACGAGCACGCGCGGTGCCGGCATGGCGGCGAGCGCGGCGCGCACGTCGTCGGGGAACACCGGGCGCGCCGCGAAGACGGCATGACCGGCCGCAAGCGGCAGCAGCGCGGCGGTTTCAAGTCCGTACATGTGTTGCAGCGGTACAGTCGCGACAATGTTGGAAGGCGACGGCAGAAGACGCCGCCCGATCAGCACCGCAGCCTGATGCAGCGAGCGCCAGCGTTTCGGATGCGGCTGCGGCTGGCCGGTGCTGCCGGAAGTGAACACGAGTGCGACCGGATGATCGGCGGCGATGGCCGGCAGCCGCGCGCCCGGTAATTCGGGCGCGTGGCGCGGCATGATCCATTCGGCGATGCCGCCTGCTTCGTCGCCGAAGATCACGCCGTCGGGATACGCAAGGCGCAGCGCGGCGACGGTCGTCGGCGCGGCGTTTGGCGGCAGCAGCGTCGTCATGCCGCGCAGCGCAGCAGCGGCAAGCGCGGTGCAAAAGGTGTAGCGGTTGTCGCAGAGATTGACCGCCCAGGGCTGCACCGGCAGGCGTTCGGCAAGAGCAACGACGCCGGCCGCGAAACGACCCCGCGAAATTGCCGCGCCGTCCTGCCAGAACATCGGCGCATCGACGTCGCCGTCGGGCGGCAGCAGCGGCAGGTCCTCGTGCATGGCCTCAGGCGTTGCCTGGCCGGTGCTGCGCGACGAGCCGCAGGTAATCGAGGAAGCGCGGCTGCCGGAGCGCGCGAAAGCGCAGCCGGCGCACGGCGTATTCGCCGAGAAAGACACCGATCAGCAGCAGGTAGTCGCCGCCGTTGGTGAACGCCGACCAGGCCGCGCGCGAGCTGCGCAGGCTCAAAACCAGATTCAGCAAGAGCATCACGGCAATCACCAGCGTCCAAAGCCAGGTCACGCCGCGCGTGTAGCGCGCGAGCGGCGCCGGCAAAGGCCCATGCACGCGCGTCGCCATCGCGCTGACCAGCGGCGTACGGCCGGGCAACAGCGAGTTGCCGAAGGCCAGCAGCACGATCATCGGCAACGCAATGGGCGGCAGGTAGAGAAGCCATTCGGCGCCGCCGTAACGCACGAGTCCGAGAATCGCAGCCGTGCTCGCCCCGAGCCCGAGCCAGGCGCTGCGTTGTCCAGCGAGCAGCGAGTCGAACAGGCTCAAGGCCGCGAACACGAACAACGCGATGCCAGCCAGCGCCGCGGACTCCCGCAGAACCGCCAGATGCACCAGCAGTGGATACGCCGGGAGCAGGAAAAGGCGCAGCACCGACGTCTACTTCTTTTGTGCCGCGACGAAGACTGCAAGCGCGCGCAGCGACTCGAACGCACGACGGCTGGTCTCGTCCTCGGCGCGCAGTTCCACGCCGTAGTGCTGCTGGATGGCCAGCGCGATTTCGAGCGCGTCGATCGAATCCAGGCCCCAGCCGGTGCCGTAGTCGCCGAACAGCGGCGCCTCCGGATCGACCGTTGCGGCATCCTTGCCTTCCAGATTCAACGCAGCGATCAAAAGCCGCGCCAGTGCCAGTTCCTCTTGCGTCATTGTTCCTCCATCGTCGATCCGGGATGCGTCGCGCTCACGGCCGCGCGGCGCTGTATTCGCTGAACACCGAGAACACGATCGCGCGGTGCGGCGTCGCAAAGCCGGCGGCCTCAAGACTCGCGAGAATGGTTCCCGGCGGCACGCAGTATTCGATCGTGTCCCAGTAGTAGCGCATGAGTTCTGCTGCGCCGCGCGAACGCGCGAACCGCGGAATCAGGTCGTGCATGTACCAGCGCAGCGCGCGCCGGCCGAAGGCGCTGCGCGGCCGCGTGATCTCCAGCAGCAAAACCTTGCCGCCGGGCCGGAGCACGCGCCGGTATTCGCGGAACGCGGCGTCGAGATCGGCGACGTGGCGCAGCGCATAGCCCATCGTCAGCAGATCGAATGAGCCATCGGCGAACGGCAGGCGCTCGCCGCGGCCCGGCACGATGTGCTTGACGCCGCGACCCCGCGCCTGCGCGAGCATGCCGGAACTCGGGTCGACCGCGACGACGAGGCCGCTGTCGCCGACCAGTTTCTGCGCCAACCCGGCGATGACGCCGGTGCCGCTGCCGACATCGAGCAGGCGCGCGCCGGGCCCGACGCCGAGGCGGCGCAGCACGTCGGCGCGATACCAGACGCCGGAGCCGAAACTCATCAGCCGGTTGATCCGATCGTAGTCGCCGGCAGCCGAGTCGAACCACGCGCGGACGCGCGCGCAGCGCCCCGGCTCGTCGGCGTAATACGCCGTCAGCGGCGGGTGCGGCGCATTCGGGGATGGCGGCGTGGCGGTCGTGAGATTCATCGGGTGGCGCGCTGCGGGCGCTGGGTGGCCGGAGTTTATGGGGTATCGCAGCGCGGTGTCCGCTGCGGGGATAAAATGGCGGCAACCAGCACTTTGTTCCTATCCGGGTCGTCGTTCGGCGACTCAGGCATCGTCAGCGCCTGAACCGCCCGTCGTGCGAATTATAAGTAATCGCCGCTGTCGACAGCCCGAGCCCACCGGTTTGAGGATTTTGATGATTGCCACGGGTCTCGAATCCGCGCAGAGCGCGCTGGCGTGGCCTCCATGCCCGTATCGCGTGCGTGGCGCCTCGCCCGACGAACTGTCCGCGCCGCTGCCGCCATCGGTGCTCGGCGCGGTTGCGTATGGCGAGCCGCCCTGCTCGCCGTCCGATCCACGCCGCGTTCACGTGCCCTTGCCGCTTTTGCACGGCCGCCGCGGCGGCGAGATCTGGGAAAGCCTGCTGCCGGTCGTACACGGTCGCGAGGGCATCGTCGGCTATGCCGAGAACGGCACGGTGATGCTGCTGTCGCTGTCGCTGCCCGAGGCCGACCTCGGCAACACCGAAGGCGCCGCTGAGCGTCTCTACCGCGAACTGCTGCGCTTCACGGCGACGAAGGGCTATCCGCATCTGCTGCGGGTCTGGAATTTTCTCGGGCAGATCAACCAGGGCGACGGCGACGACGAGCGTTACCGGCGCTTCTGCGTCGGCCGCCATCGTGCGCTGAGTGCGGCATCCAACTTCGAGCGGCGGCTGTCGGCGGCGACCGCGATCGGCACTGCCGGCGGCGGGCTGTCGGTGATGGTCCTGGCCGGACGGCGGCCCGGCCGGCAGATCGAGAATCCCCGCCAGCTCAGCGCCTATCGTTATCCACGCACCTATGGCGAACGCAGCCCGAGCTTCGCGCGCGCCACCTACGTGCCCTGGGCCGACGGCAGCCAGTTGCTGGTGTCGGGCACGGCCAGCATCGTCGGCCATGCCACTGCGCACGCCGGCGATGCCCAGGCGCAACTCCGACAGACCGCCGCCAACCTGCAAGCGCTGCTGGCGCAGCCGAGCCTCGCGCGGCGCGGCTTCCTGCCCGAGCAATACACGCTTTACCTGCGCCACGAGGAAGACCTCATCACGCTGCTGCCGCTGCTCGACAGGATGTTCGGCAACGCGCCACTGCTGGTCCTGAAAGGCGACATCTGCCGCCGCGAGCTGATGCTCGAAGTCGAGGCGATCTACCGCCTGCCGGCAATCCGCCGCCCATGAGTCTGCGACGGGCCGAGCGCTTCTGGCGTGTCGCGGCAACCGGCTTCAGCTTCACCGCGTTCGGGCTCGGCGCGCTGTTGTTGTCGGTCACCGTGTTTCCGCTGCTGGCGCTGGTGTCACGTGATGCCGACCGGCGCCGTGCGCGCGTGCAGAGGGTGTTGCATTACGGCTGCCGCTGGTTCGCCTGGCTGCTCCGCGTGCTGGGCTTGATGACCTGCGAAGTGCATGGCGTCGAGCGGCTCGTGCCGCGCGGCCGGATGATCGTCGCCAATCATCCGAGCCTGATCGACGTCGTGTTTCTGCTGGCCTGGCTGCCGCAGGCGGACTGCATCATGAAGCAAGCGCTGACCGCCAATCCTTTCCTGCGCTGGACCGTGGCCTGGGCCGGTTATATCGGTAACGCCTCGCCGGCCGGCCTGATCGAAGACTGCGCGGCCACGCTGCGCGCCGGCCGCACGCTGATCGTGTTTCCCGAAGGCACACGCACTGTGCCGGGCCGACCGCCGCAGTTCAAGCGCGGCGCCGCGCGTATCGCGCTGCTGGCCGGGGCCGAGCTGGTGCCGGTGCAGATCCGCTGCGAGCCGACCACGCTGACCAAGCACGCGCCGTGGTGGCAGGTGCCCGAGCGACCCTCGCATTTCACCTATGTCGTCGGCGAGCCGTTCAGCGCCACGCGCATCGTTTGGCCCGACGACACGCCGGCGCAGGCCGCACGGCGATTGACCGCGCACTTGCAGACGCTGCTGATGCCCGCCAGCCCGGCGGCAAGTGCCACCACGGAGCTGTCGATCAGCCGTTTTTAGCGTTCGCCGATTTCCGCCGCCACGCGAAGCCCGTACCCTGTTGCGATTCCCGACTTGATTCCCACCGGCGCATGTTCGAGCCCTGCATCGTCATTCCCTATTACCGCCACGAGCGCGCGATCGGCGCGATGATCGAGCGCCTGCGGCGTTATGCGCTGCCGCTGTGGATCGTCGACGACGGCAGCGGCGGCGCAGCTTCCCAGGTGGTCGCCGATCTCGTCGCGCGCGAACCGCAATGGCTGCGCTTGCTCGTGCTGCCAGTCAATTGCGGCAAGGGCGCCGCTGTGCGCGCCGGCTGCGAGGCCGCGTTTGCGGCGGGACACACGCATGCATTGCAGATCGACGCCGACGGCCAGCACGACACCGACGATGTGCCGAAGCTGATCGAGCTCGCATGCGGCAATCCGCGGGCCGTCGTCACCGGCATTCCGGTCTACGACACGTCCGTTCCGAAAATCCGTTACTACGGACGCTATCTGACGCACGGCCTGGTCTGGCTCAACACGCTGAGCTTCGAGATCGTCGACTCGATGGTCGGCTTCCGCGTCTATCCGCTCGCTGCGGCGCTGGAACTGTGGCGGCAGGGCAGGGTCGGTACACGGATGGACTTCGATACCAGCATCATCGTGCGCCTGCACTGGGCCGGCCTGCGCGTGCTCAGCGTGCCGACGCGCGTGACTTATCCCAGCGACGGTGTCTCGCACTTCCATCTGCTGCGCGACAACCTGCGCATGGTGCGCCTGCATCTGCGCCTGGCCGGCGGGATGCTGGTGCGCGCGCCGGGCTGGCTGTTGCGCGGAAGACCGCAGTGATTCAGCGGCTGGCAAGGCTCGTGCTGGTAAACGATAGGGATTGCATGGAACCGAGCGCATGAACTTGTCCATCCCCATCAAGCGGGCGTTACTGCTTTGCTGCGGCTTCGGCGCGATCGCGCCGGCGATGGCCGCGGAACCGACCTCCGGGTCAGCCCCCGCTTCGGCCGTCGTGCCGCCCGTGTTCGAGCATCCCGCCTCCTCCGAACAGCTCGCAAAGATCCTCGGCCCCGCCGCCAGCGCGCTGAAGTCCTCCGCCGTGCTGCGTGGCGGCTTTACGCAGCGCAAGTATTTGCGCGAACTGCCACAGCCGCTGGTGTCGAGCGGCGAGTTCGTGGTCGCGCGCGGTCTCGGCGTCGACTGGCATACGCAGAAACCCTTCGATGCCACCGTCGTGCTGACGCCGCAGGCGCTGATCCAGCGCGGCGCCGACGGCTCGTCGAAGCGCGTGTCGTCCGATCAGCAGCCGGGCCTGCGCGCCGTCGGCGAAGTCTTCGATGCACTGTTCACGCTCGATCTCGCGCAGCTCGGCGAGACTTTCGCGCTGTTCGGTGAAGCCGGCGACAAAAGCGCGTGGACGCTCGGCCTCGTGCCGCGCGAGGCGGCCTTCGCCAAGGTCATGAACCGCATTCAGATCACCGGCACCACGCAGCCGGGCCGCATCGTCCTGTTCGAGGGCAGCGGCGATCGCACCGAGATCGAACTCGGCGCCGTCAGCTCGCAGAAAGCGCTGGCCGACGCCGATCGCAAGCTTTTCGCGCCTTAAATCGCGCCATCCGCCATGAGCCCGCGTGCGCGCCTGTCCGTCTGGTCCGCTGTCGTCGCGCTGCTGCTTATGCTGTTCGTCGCCGACGTACTGCCGCATTTCCGGCTCGAGACCGACATCCTCGCGCTGCTGCCGCAGAACCAGGCCGACCCGGATGAAGACCGCGCGCTCGACCGCTTCTCCGATCTGATCGGCCGCAACGCCATCTGGCTGGTCGGTGACGAGGACTTTGCCAAAGCCTACCTCGCCGCCACGCACTTTGCCGCCGCGCTCGAAGGCTCCCCGGCCTTCGCGAAGGTACGTCTTGCGATCGATACCGATTGGCCGGAACAGGCTTCTGCCGGCTATCTGCCTTACCGCGACGGCCTGCTCTCCGGCTCCGTGCGCGAACAGCTGGCGGCCGGCGCCGGCGAGGCCGTGCTCGCCCAGGCCCGGCAGGCCTTGTACACGCCCGCAGCTTTTCTCCGGCGCAGCGGCCCGGGTGCCGATCCGCTGAGCCTGTTCGGCGATTTCCTGACCCAGGCCACACCGAATACCGGCCAGGCGACGCTGCGCGACGGCGTGCTGACCGTTGCGACCGAAGCCAGCCCCGGTCATCCCGCGATGAACTACGTGCTGGTCAGCGCCGTGCTCGCCGGCAATCCGTTCTCGACCGAGGAGCAGCGGCTGGCGACCCCCGCCATCGCTGCAGCGCTCGCATCGGCGCAGGCCGACGGCGTGATGGTCAGCGGCTCCGGTCTGATCCAGCACGCGGTCGCTGCATCGAGTCTCGCGCGCAAGGAGATCAGCCTGTTCGGCGGCATCCAGCTGGTCGGCCTGCTTCTGATCCTGTGGTGGGTGTTCCGCAGCTTGCGCGTGCTCTGGCTGTCGGCGGCCGCACTGGCCGTGGCGGTGGTCGCCGCGCTCACGGTCAGCCATTACGTTTTCGACAAACTGCACGTCATGACGCTGGTGTTCTGCTCGAATCTCGCCGGCATTGCGATCGACTACTCGATCTACTACTGCGCCGACCAGTTCCGCACGCCGGGCCGCTGGCGCGCACCCGATGCGCTCAGGCATATCGGCCCGGCGATCACCATGAGCTGCCTTGCAGCGGTGCTGAGTTATGCGCTGCTTGCGGTCGCGCCGTTCCCGGGGCTGCGGCAGATGGCGCTGTTCTGCTGTGTCGGCCTCGCCTTTGCCTATGGCTCGGTCATGGGCTGGTTTCCGGTGGCGGTGAAGCCGGCACCGGTCGTGGTTGCCGAGCGTCTGCGTGCGCGCTTCGCGCAATTGCAGGACTGGCGCGAGCGCCTGGTGCAACTGCCGCTGCGCGCGATCGGCGTGGTGCTCGCACTGCTGGTCGTCGCCGGCCTCGCGCGCCTGCACTTCGCCGACGACGTGCGCGTGCTGCAACCGAATACGCCGCGACTCTTTGCCCAGGAACAACAGGTGCGCGCGCTCATCGGCTCGATCGCCGAAGGCCATTTCTTCCTCGTGCGCGCCGCCGGCCCCGAAGCCGTGCTCGAAAGCGAGGAGGCGCTGCGCGAACGCCTCGATGACCGGGTGACGCGCGGCGCGCTGCGCTCGTACACGGCGGTCTCGCGCGCGCTGCCGTCGGCGGCGCGGCAAGGCGACAACCATCGGCTGCTGGCCGGGCAGGTCTACGCGCAAGACGGTCTCGCGCCACGTTTCATGCGCGAACTCGGCTTCGGCGACGACGTCATCGCCAAACGTCTCGAAGATTTTGCCGCCGAAACGAAAGCCCTGCGACCGCAAGAGTGGCTCGCCGCGCCCGGCTCCGAGCCGTTCCGGCATCTCTGGCTCGGCGACATCGGCGGAGGTGTTTACGCGACCATCGTCACCGTTGCCGGCGTCAAGGACGATGCGGCGGTGGCCAGCGCGGCACAGGGTCTGCCCGGCGTGCGGCTGGTCGACCGGGTTGCGGAAGTGTCCCAGGTGCTGAAGCGTTACCGCGAACGCGCCCTGCTGCTCGTCGCCATCGCGGCCGTCGCCTCGGCGCTGCTGCTGGCGCTGGCGTACGGCCTGCGCCGCGGCTTCCGGCTGATGGCGGCACCCGTCGCGGCCTGCCTGGTGACGCTCGCCCTCTTCGGCTGGCTGGGTGTGGCGGTGACGTTCTTCCATGTCGTTGCGCTGCATCTGGTCACGGGTCTTTCGATGGAATACGCGATCCTGCTGATGCTGCCGCAGTGGAAAGGTCCGGCGACGCTGCTGTCGGCGACACTCGCGGCCGCTCTTGCCGTGCTCGCGTTCGGCCTGCTCGCGCTTAGCGCCACACCTTTCATTCACAGCCTCGGCCTGACCGTGACCATCGGCGTCCTGTTCGGGTTTGCGTTCGCGCTGGCCGGTGGCACACTGCCTTCGCCGCAGAAAGGCGCGCCAACGGACAGCGGGAGAACACCATGAGCGAGACCCAGTTTTCCAGGCGCGACATCGACGTGCTGGTCATCGGCGCCGGCCCGGCCGGTGCGGTCGCTGCCGCACTCGCACGCCGCGCCGGCTACTCCGTGCGCATCCTCGAAAAGCTCGAGTTCCCGCGCTTCCAGATCGGCGAGAGCCTGCTGCCGCAATGCATGACCATCCTCGAACAGGCCGGCATGCTGAAAGCCGTCGAGGACTTCGGCTTCCAGTACAAGAACGGTGCGCAGATTGCCCGCGCCGACAAGGTCGTCGACTTCGAGTTCTCGAACAAGACTTCGCCGGGACACGACTACACCTACCAGGTCACGCGCGCCGACTTCGATCTCCTGCTGGCGCGCGAAGCCGAGAAGCAGGGCGCGGAACTGCACTTCAATACCGAGATCACCGCGGTCGATTTCAGCGCCGCGTCGGGCGGTGGCCGCGCGACACTCACCAGCCGCGACCGGCAGGGCGGGGAGTTCACGCATCACGCGCGCTTCGTGCTCGATGCCAGTGGTTACGGCCGCACGCTGCCGCGCCTGCTGAAGCTCGACAAGCCGGCGAACTTCCCGGTGCGCGCGGCGGTGTTCATGCACGTCGAGGATCGCATCGAAGACGCGATGTTCGATCGTCACAAGATCCGCGTCGGCATCCATCCCGAACATGGCGAGGTCTGGTACTGGCTGATCCCGCTGGCGCAGGGGCGCTGTTCGGTGGGCGTGGTTGCTGCGGACAATTTCCTGCGTATGGACGGGGCCGATGCCGACACGCGGCTCTGGCAGATGGTCAATGAAGAGCCCGGCATGAAGCGCATGTTGCGCAACGCCCGGCAGCTCTGGCCGGCGAAGGAGATTCGCGGCTACGCCGCCAGCGTCACGAGCCTGTTTGGCCGCGGCTACGCGCTGCTCGGCAACGCCGGGGAATTTCTCGATCCGGTGTTCTCGTCCGGCGTGACCATCGCGATGAACTCGGCGGCCTTCGCGGTCGCCGCGATGCACCGCGAACTGCAAGGCGAGCGTGTGGACTGGGAAACTGATTTCGCGCAGGCGCTGATGCTCGGCGTGGATACCTTCCGTGGCTATGTCGAGACCTGGTACGAGGGCGCGCTGCAGGAAGTCATGTTCAGCTCCTCGCAGCCGGCGCGTCTGCGCAACATGATGTGTGGCGTCCTCGCCGGCTATGCCTGGGACAAGCAGAATCCCTATGTCGGTCAATCCGGTCGCCGCCTGCGCACGATGGCGCAGATCATCAAGAGCCAGGGTCTTTCCGAGCTGCCGCAGCCGGCGCACTGAGCCGTGCTCGAACGCGCCGGAGCCGCCTTGCTCGCAGCCTTCCTGCTCGGCGGCTGCGCGCTCCTGCTGCAACGGCCGCCTCCGAACCCACCGCTGCTGTCACCCGCGTCGCTCGGCGCGCCGCACTCCGCCAGCCAGACGCTGAATGTCGCGTATCGCGACACCGACCTCAGCCTGCAATGCGCGCTGCAGGCCAATGCCGATACGGTGACGCTGATCGCTGTCGGCCCGCTTGGACAACGCGCGCTGACGCTGCGCTACGACGGCCAGCGCGTTGCTTCCGAAGCCAGCCCGTACCTTCCCGCCACTTTTCCGCCCGAGCAGATCCTGTCCGACCTGCAACTCGTGCTCTGGCCAGGCGCGGCCTGGACTGCGAAGCTCGCCGGCAGCGACTGGCAGATGCTGGAACCGAGCCCCGGCCTGCGCCGGCTGCGCTATCGCGGCCGGCTCGTCGCTGAAGTGCATTACGCCGATGGCGCCGGAGATGGCTGGCGCGGGCGGGCGTGGCTGAGCAATCTCGCGTACGGCTACACGCTGGACATCACCACACAAGCGCCATGAATGACGAACGCCGCTGGATACTCGTCACCGGCGCCAGCCGCGGGATCGGTCGCGCCATCGCTTTGAAACTCGCGCGCGACGGCTACGGCATCGTCACGCATTGCCGAAGCGAACCGATGCGCCTCGCACTGCTCTGCGATGAGATCGCCGCGCTCGGCAGTGAAGCCCGCCGGCTCGCCTTCGACATCGCCGACCGCGCTGCGGCCGCCGCTACGCTCGCCGACGAGATCGCCGCAAACGGCGCACCCTACGGTGTGGTCTGCAACGCCGGCCTTGCGCGCGACGGCATCTTCCCCGGCATGAGCGGCGACGCCTGGGACGCCGTGCTGCGGACCAATCTCGACGGCTTCTACAACGTCCTGCAACCGCTGACCCTGCCGATGATCCGCAGGCGTCGCGGCGGCCGCATCGTCGTGCTGTCTTCGGTCGCCGGCCTGATCGGCAATCGCGGCCAGGTCAACTACAGCGCCGCGAAGGCCGGGCTGATCGGCGCGGCGAAAGCGCTGGCGCTCGAACTCGCGAGCCGCGGCATCACGGTCAACTGCGTCGCCCCCGGCCTGATCGAGACCGACATGATCGCGAACGCGCCACGCGAGGAATTGCTGAAGCTGATTCCGGCGGGGCGCGTCGGCGCCGTGGACGAGGTTGCCGCGCTCGTATCGTATTTGTGCTCGGATGCCGCGGCTTACGTGACGCGGCAGGTGATCGGGATTAACGGCGGGTTGTGCTGACGGCGACGCGCGCACGACCGTCGAGCACGCTGAAATGAAGCGGAGCGACTCCCGGCGCAGCGCTGACCAGAACTCGCCGGGTTTCCTTCCTCAACTCGGCCTGCGCGGCTACGGTTACTCCACTTCCGGCTGCGCGAATCCATTGCCACGCAGCGTGCGCACGACCAGGACCGCCAGTGCCAGCGCGGCCAGCGTGCAGACAATCAGCGGGCCGGAAGGCAGATCGAGCGGCACCGACAGCCACAGGCCCAGCGCATAACCGGCCGCGCCGACGCCATAACCCAGCAGCAGACCCTTGCGTTCACCGAGACCCCGCGCGGCCAGCGCCGGCAGAATGAGCGAGGCGAACACCAGGTAGACGCCGACGAGTTGCACCGATGCGGTGACGTTCAGCGCGAACAGCGGATAGAACAGCGCCGGATGCCTGCGCGCACCGAGCCACCACACGGCGAGAATCGCGACGTACAGCAGCGCCACTGGCCAGACCTGAGCGAGCGTGACCCAGAGAATCTGGCCGGCCAATAGCTCGGTCAGATGCTCGCCGCCATGCGGGTTATGCGAGAGCAGCAGGATCGACGCGCAGGCCGCGATCACGTACAGACAGCCGATCAGCGCTTCCTGCACCGCGTGGAATTTCTTCTCGGTCCACGAAAGAAGTGCTGCCGCCGCCAGCGCAGTGGCGCCGGCGGCGAGCTGCAAGGTCCAGCCGTGGCTCTCGTAGCCGGTCGCTTCGACGGCGATGACCCCGAGCGCTGCGATCTGCGCGATGGTCAGGTCGATGAAGATGATGCCGCGCTTCAGCACCTCGCGGCCGAGCGTGACGTGTGTGGCGCACACCACGAGCCCGGCCGCGAGCGGCGCGCCGAGCAGTGACCAGTCGAACGAGATCGCCATTAGCTGCTGCCCTTGCCTGCAAGGCCGGCGAGCAGGCGCGCGATGGTCGCATCGAAGAGCTTGAACAGATCGCCCGAGTCATCGGTGGCGCCGACCGTGAACGGCAGCTTCACGGCCGGAATGCCGGTTTTCTGCGCGAGGAAGTCGGCGGCTTTCGAATCCTGGTACGCGGCATAGACGATCAGCTTCGCCGGCGTCCGCTTCTGCAGGTCGATCAGATCTTCGAGGTGTGCGGCGCTCGGCGGAATGCCGGGTTTCGGTTCCAGCGTGCCGGTCTCGTGGATACCGAGCCAGTCGTAGAGGTAGTTCCAGGACTTGTGCTGGCTGAGCGCGGCGACGCCCTTCAGCGGGGCGGCCTGCGCTTCCCATTTCGCGATCGCCAGGGTCCAGCGCTGCTGGAAGTCCTGGCCGCGCGCGGTGTAGTCGGCGGCGTTGTCGCGGTCGAGTTCTGCAAGCCGTTTCGTCAGTGCCACGGCGATCCTGGCGATATTGTGAGGGTCGGTTTGCAGATGGGGATTGCCGTAGGGATGGATGTCGCCTTCGGAGCGGTCGAGATGTGTCGGCACTTCGAGCATCGTGACGTAGTTGTAGGCCTCGAACAGCCCGAGTTTTCCAGGTTGGATGCGTGGATTGGCGCCGTTCTGGAACAGCAGCGGGAACCAGCCGATCTCGAGCTCCGCACCGGTGCAGACGGCGAGGTCGGCGCTGCGGAAGCGCGCGATCAGGCTCGGCCTGGCCTGCACCTGATGCGGGTCCTGCAAGGCAGTCGTCGCAGCATAGACGTCGACATTCTTGCCGCCGAGTTCCTGCGTCAATGCCGCCCATTCGGGCTCGCAAGCGAAAACCTTCAGCGCGGCCGAGGCCGGCGCCATCGAGAAACACGCGGCGATCAACGCCGCGACAGAAAGGATTCTGCGCATGTAGATCACTCCTAGAACTGATGCGCCGGGTGCGAACCCAGCGCGAAGATGTATTGCAGGTAGACCTGATTGTCGACGCGGCCGTTCGGGCGCGACTCATCGCGGTTGTACTGGAGACGAATACGGCTGAACTCGCTGTGCGACCAGTCGATCATCACCGTCTCGCGCTGGGGATCGTGGCCGTTGTCGGCAAGCGTTTCGAGTGCGGTGCCGGGCACCGGATTCGACACCACGTTCGACGATTGCAAACGGTCGTAACGCAGGCCGACGCGCCATTGCGGCGCGAACTGGTAGATGCCCTGGACATAGAAGCCGGACTGGTGGCCGTGGTAGTTGCTGTTGATCGCCCGCGTGTTCGGATCAAAGACCAGCGCACCGCTTTCGGTGCGGTAGAAAACCTCGGAGGCGAGGATCGCGTTGTGGATCGTCGGATTGCCGTTCGGCGCCCACTTGTAGACGAAGTCCGCGATGGCCGTTCCGGTGCGGCCCGAGAACGCGGTTTCGACATCCTGGCCGCTGCGACGCTTGTCGTCGTCGATGCGCAGGTAGGAAAGCCCGGCGCGGTACGAGGAGCTGGCGTTGAGATCGTCGCCGACATGCACGAAGACGCTCTTCGACGGCACGCCGGCGCGGTAATCGCCACCGCCGGGGAAGGCGCCACCGCGCGCGAGCTCGCCGCCGACTTCGACGAAGAGGTCGAGTGGCGCGACCCATTTCAGCTGCACGCCGTCGTCGGCGTACTGGTTCGCGAGGAACGCACGATAGACCAGCGGCTGATCGGCGAAATCCCAGGCGTGGCTGTGGATGCGGTTGAGGTAGCCGATGTCGGAAAAGAAGCGACCGCCCTTGCCGGCGAGCCCGTAGGGCAGCGTCAGCGTGTTGATGAAGGCTTCTTCGACGTTGACCGTCGTCTTGCCATTGTCGTTGGCGAGCGAAATCGTCGCCCAGCCATGGAACAGGTCATCGATGTTGGATTCGATCGCGAGCTCGGTCTCGTCGAGCGACAGCCCGGCCGAGCGCAGACCGGACTCGTTGCCGAGCAGGAAGCCCGGGATCAGCTGCGGCGATTTGTCGTCGTAGTTCGCAAAATTGCCCTGCAGCACGAGGCTGATCTTGGGGTTGAAGGCATTGCCGGCGTCGGCTGCCAGCGCGGGTGTAACAACGGCAAAAAAACTCAGGCCGCAGACGCTCGCGTGTAGCCAGTGGCGCACGGCGAGCGTGTCGAAATTACGCATGGGGGAAAGCTCCTCGTCGATGAAACGGAACAGGCTCGGCGACCGTCGAGGTCGCGCAGCCACAGACAGACTTCAGACGAGGATTGCGGGTGGCCCGCGCGTCGGCGGGCGGTACAGCGGTTTGCGTTGCGGAGCGGCCGCAGGTTGCGCGACCGGGGCTTCGGTATTGCGGAAGAAGGAGACGGTGAGCGTGGCGGCGGATGGCGGCGCGGCCGAAGCGTGACCGACGGCGCAGATTTCGCAGGCGACGAGCTTGTCGGCGCCATTGAGTTCGTGCTGCGTACCATGCACGACCGCAAACCACTGCCCCAGCGCAAAGGCCAGGGTGAGCAACAGGTGGAGGGTACGTCCGTGTTTCATCGGGCCCTATCTAACACGAACCCCCGCCGGCGGTAAAACCGGGGCGGTTCCTGGCCAAGTCTCAGAACGGGATGTCGTCGTCTTCAAAATGATCGTTGCTCGGCGCAGCGCT
>JAYWBB010000076.1:0-15384 GCA_043781855.1 Nevskia sp.
CAGATCAGCAAGTATCTCGTCGCGAGCCGACTCGAACAATTCGCGTCGGTCCCGGTGCTCCCGCATTTCAATCTCGTGCGGATGCACAATACCGGCGCGGCATTCTCGATGTTCAACCACGCGCCGGCCGCGATGTTCGTCCTGCTGAGTTCGGTGGTGAGCATCGGTATCCTGATCTGGCTGCGGCGCAACCCGGGCGGTCAGCGGCTGGTGGCGGCGGCGTTCACATTGATTCTGGGAGGCGCGCTTGGCAATGCTTTCGACCGCGTGACGCGCGGTTACGTAGTCGACTTCGTGCAGTTCTACATCGGCGACTGGAGCTTCGCCGCATTCAACCTGGCGGACAGCGCGATCACCCTCGGTGCCGGCCTGTTGCTGCTCGACATGCTGATCCAGAGTTTCCGCGAGCGCGGAGCAAAGGCAAATTAAGGAAACTCTGAAAAATCCCTCTACCCCGGGAGAGGGTTGGGTGAGGGGCTTTCAGATAAAAGACTTATCCCGTATTGACAGTCCGTCAGCAACGCACAGGTCGAGCGACAAGCGTTCAGCTTCTGGTCGGGATTCGGAAACTGAACAGGGCCCGCCTCAGGGAACGCAGCCGGGCAGGGGATCGTTGCGGTCTTGCGGACGGGTCAGTGTCCTCACACGCCCACCGGTCGAGACGACGATGATACGCGCGTCGTCCGTCCATCCACGGCTATCGCAGAACGCCACCCGGCCGTTGTTGCCGGTTACGCCGCTTCCGGTAAAAGTGATTCGCCGCATGATGTTCGCGTTTCCATTCAGCGTTGCGCCGTTGTTCAGGGGGCCGTGCTGACGGAGGATGGATTCGTCGGCATCCAGCAGGCCGTCGCGATCCTCATCGACAAATACCAGCCAGCCGGATTGCCAGCCGCCGCTGCTGCCTGCGCAGGCCGCGCCGGCGCTACCGGATTGATCCAGACGGCAGACCGTCACGGCATCGCCGCGGGTAATCGCATGGGTGCGGGCGAACGCCAGTGCCGCAACGAACTCGTTGATCGTCGCAGCGCGCTGGCTGTTTTTCAGCATCCCGCCGAATGTCGGAACGGCCGTGGCGAACAGGACCGCCGTCACGCTGACGCTCACCAGCAACTCAAGCAGTGTGAAGCCGCTTACCGACCGACGCAGTCCAATGGACTTAACCTCTACAGCATCCCTGCTGATCATTGCCGAAGCTCACTTCAATGTGCCTGGACAGAATTATTATCGAGGGGGCAGCGTCCAGTCTGTGACGGATTTCGCAGTCGAATGCGATTTCGTGAACGGGATCACGATTACACATCAAGCACCGGTCGTGCGGACCGGTCGCTCAACGACCCCAGTTTTGCTCATTGGAGTTGGCCAGAATCGATCCGTTGTTGTCGCGGTCCCACGTCTTGTTCCCTTGGGCGTCGATCTGAAGAAAGCCGTCGTTTGCGTTGATGCTGGTGGTGAGCGGCATAGCCTTGATCAAGAAAGCGGATGTTGAACTTGAAACGACAGAAAGGGCGTAAACGGTGTTGCCCGTTTGCGGACTCTTCGTGAGATTTGTCGGCAACGGGAAAGACGCGTAAGTATTATTTGCAACGTAATAACGCTCCGCCTGCTGTGCCACTTGGAGTAAGGTCTGCTGCGCATCGGCGCGATTCGACCGGATCACCGAATTGACGTAAGACGGGTAGGCGATCGTCGCGAGAATCGCAACGATCACCACCACGATCATCAGTTCGATCAGCGTGAAGCCGCGATCTGCCACTGGATTTCTCCGATCCAGCGCCAGTTGCGGGCAATCGCAGATCATTTGATCACCTGCCGCCAGGTGATGCGGCCATTACGCCCAGATGCGCTCTCAAGATCGCTGGCGATGCCGCCCTGGCTTTGGCCGCGAAGTTTGACCTCTAATCCAGGACTTTCGGGACTGAGACTGAGAATGCTCACGCTGGACTGGATGCCACCCCCGGATGCAGTGCCGCTCGCGGCGACGTAGATGGGCGCGCCGGTCGTTCCAATGTTGATGTTGTCGGTATTGCCGGTGACATCAACAGTCCCGTTGTGATTGATGTCGATGGCGGAAGTGGCTAGCCGGCTGCCGCTCTTGGCGTTGAGTTCCATCAGCCAGCTGGTTCCTCCCGCATCGCAGGGGTCAGAAGACGGGATCAAGGTCGTAAAAATAATGCGTCCTCCACGCAGTACGGGCGTGGTGACTTGGCGCTCGCCAAGATTCGGACCGGTCGCGCTGCCGTTCAAGGTGTTGTAAAGATCGATGTACCAGCCTTTCTGCGCCGAGATATCCAAGGTATTGGCGGTTGAAACTCTGAAACAGTTTGGTGCGGCCGTACATGGCGTTCCGCTCTGGTTGACCTGCAGCAGTATTTTCTGCTGAAGCAGGTTAGTGGTCCTAGTGATACTCGGACTCGGAGGAGTTGCCCCGAAGTCATCGAAAATACCGTAGAAGCTCTGGGTTGGCTGACCGGTCTGAATATTGTCGCCCGTCGCAAGATATTGACCTGTGCCGAAATACACGACGAGTTTAGGACTCGTTGCGTTGGTCGGATTCGATGCCAGCGTGTTGTAGCCGACGTCAGGCCGCTCGGTGATGGCCTGAATATTATTCGCCGCATCTGTTGCAATGAATAGCGGTTGGTTGTACGCGACGCCCCAGGCAGCGGGGCTCATCCCGGTCAGGTTAAAGCGCCAAATCCGGCCACTCTGGTCGCCTGCATAGACATAGTCGGTCGTGCCATCTCTATCGATATCGATCGGGGCAGGTGACGCCAGACCATTGGGACTGCTCAGCGTACCTACGCCGGTGCTGATCTTTAAGTAGTTGGTGCCGAGGACCCAGCCGCCTGCACTCGGACCGTCGAGGTAAATGATGAATAACGTGGATTGTCCGGACCCGCCGCTGTTGTAGCCGTTGCCGACGATGGCTGCCCACCTGCCGTTATTAAGCTTGACGATGACCGGCTGGGAATAGGTGTTGCCAAGGTCAGGATCGTCCGCGCTGGTGAACTCCCATAGCACCGTGCTGGCATTCGATTCACTGAAGCCCGCGGCGCCCGTTATTGAATTTGTTGTTGGATTGGTGACATCCAACGCGTAGATACCTTTTCCGCCAGACCGCAGACCGCCGACCAGTACCGATTTCCATGCCCCCCCGATAAAGGCGTCGCCAACGGTCGGCGAGCCGTCAACGATATTGCGGTGAACAAAGTTTGCCCGCGTCAAACCGGCGAGCAGCGGCAGCGTAGCCGTACCGAATGCAGTACTGGGGACATAGGCCAGAAGTTCCTGTCCATCGCTGGCTCGAAATCCGTGGAGCATGCCATCGTTGCCCGAGACGTAAACCACCGGCGTCCGGTTTCGTTGGTCGATTCGAAACTGTCTGTAATTGTCAAAGCCATAAGATGCACGTGGTCTGCCGACAAAAAACGGATCGGAGTCGATGAGGTCACCCAGCACCGTTGCGCGAACTCGAAATTTGGGAGAAGCCGTAGCCGCTTCCTGCGTCTGATCACCGCGGATGTAGTTCAGGCGAAGTGCGCCATTGGTATCGACGATGTTGCTGTCGCTCAGATTCAACAACGCCTGCTGGGCACTATTCAGATTGGCCCATCGGAACGGCACAGGCGTGCGCGTCACCGGGTTGTAGCTGAATATGGTTCGCCCTGTATTGAAGTTCTGCCCATTCAGCACGCTTGAGGCACTCCACAGCGCACCGCACAGTGTTCCAATCGGGTTTGACGGACAAGGTCCGGTTGTAGTGCTGGTCGAAACCGGAAAAGCCTGGAATTCTCCGCTCCAGTTAGCACTGTTGAAGCTGGCTTGGAAGACTAGAGTACCCGTATTCAAAGACGTTGAATTCAACGATAGCGATGAAGCGGAGCCGGTCTTTGCGGCGATATCGTTCAGCACGGCGCCAAGTCCATTGGCGATATCGCTAGGCCTTCGGGCATTGAAGATCAGCCCGCGCGAATTGATCGTTGCATGCCAGAGATCGTCGACCGAAGACGGGCTCCGATCCGGAAAGCTTGTCGGCCATGTCGGTGGATTTGCGTATGGGTCGCCGGTCGCCGGAACATTGACGCCGAATTGATAACCCCGCGTTCCGAGTGTGACGGCATAGAAATTCATGTGCAGATTGGGGTTGCAATCTAGCGAACTCAGCGGAACCGTCGCGGTGCATCCCTGAGGTACGCGTACACGGCCCGCCGTAAGATCAGTTCTGAGTGGATTTCGGTAGAGGCTGGCAACGCCATCCGCGATCGTGCCGCTCTGGTTATCAGTGTAGGGCGCCGTTCCGAAACCATAGGATGGCGCGGTGCTGGTGCCATCGACGTTGCCGACGCTGCTGAATGCGGTATCACTTGAACCGTTGGAGTATCCGTCAGTGAACAAAATTCCAAAGTTCTGTTGGCATGCGTATTGGATAGGCGCGTTGGTATCCGTGCGTTTAAATTGATCGCCCAATTTTTTTACTGCCGTGCGATTCGGCGTGCCGCCATTTCCCACGAAAGCATTGCCTAAGTTGTTTCCATAAATGCGCTCGAACAGCGCGTTCTTCTGGGCCGGAACACCCAGATCGTTCATTGTCACCGTCGTCGGGTTGTTGATCGTAAACGCATCGACCCGCAAATTGGTCTGATCCTTGAATGCGCCACCGACACCGCCGCGCATCGCGAGATGACGCTTGCGGTAATAGGTAAACCAGTTCGCAAAATTCTGAATCGCCGAATTGTATTGAGCGACGGTCGCGAAGTTGCCCGGCTTCAACTCGTAATGATTTAGCGTTGTCCCTCCGTCAGGGCTCAGTCCGGTCGGGGTGGTCGGCCCGGTGTAGCCGAAGCCGGCGGGCAGGAGAGTTGTGGCAGGTAGGTAAAAAGTGGCCGGAAAATAGCGTATACCGATCGTGCGCTCTGCAGCAATGCTGACGCCCCCCACCGGGGCGACTTTCCAAACAATGCCGGTCGTATCGCTATAGCAAGTCCCTTCCGGGATCACCATTCCCACCTGCATGAGAAAATCGCGGTTGCCGTTGGTAGCAAATGGATTGACCGTCAACGGGCAACCCAGTGCCGGGCTAACGGGCGTTCCGGAAGCGATGTCCTGCGTCAGATCGAATGTGAGGCCCGGACGAGTGGGGTCTGAAGGGGCGGCGCTGGGCACCGAATTGGCATACGGCGCGGTGAACGTAGGCCAGGGGATATACGTTTGCGCCGGGTCAAAGTAAGAGGGATTGTAAGTGGTCGAGCGTGTCCATCCGTATTGAGGAATTGGAGGGATACTGTAATGGCCGTTGCCGGCGGAGTCGTTGTAAATCAAATGCCCATCATAGGTACCGTTATAGCCGTTGGGAAACAAGTAGACGTAGTTTCTCCAGGATCCGCCGGCACCACCGGTATTATTGAAGTTCAAAATACCGGTGCTCGGGAAGTCGGTCGTTCCATCGCTGATGCAGCCTACGAAACTGTTCGCGGTTGCGACAGGGCAGCTCCCCGATGCGCCCGTGCGCCACCAAAGCGAACCGTCGTTACCGGCTAACAATACCTCGTCATTCATGCTGCCCGAGTCATCGATGGCAAAGATAATGTTGGGTTTGACATTGTTGCTGAGAAACAGCGGCGAGTCCGGCAGAGAGAGTGTTTGCGCGGTCGCTGGCATCGCATAGCCGAGAAGCACCAGCCAGAAGGCGAACAGCGCATTGCGAATCGGAAAATTAGTTTCGTTCTTCATGACTATCATCCTGTTGCGCGGCAGCACGACTTTAATAACCGTGGGCATAAACGCTTTGAACGACGGTGCGCGAAGTAGCCTGAGCTCCAAAGCCACGCGCCGTTACCTGGTAGTAGTAAATCTGGGGGCCGGGTTGGACCAGGCTGCCTGAGATATCTGGGCCCAAGTCTTCGATGATGTAGCGCGGCACGTCCTCGGTTCCGGCAATGATCTGATTGGCGATCTGCGGAGGGGTGGTCACACCTTCGACGTAGCTGAATCCCAATTTCCGACCGCTGCCCAGCCAGAAATTTTCATCGCTCAGTTGAATTCCGGTCACAATCGGTGTCGGCAAGACGTGAGTCCAGATTCCAACAGGATCAGTACACGCAACGACCACACTGGTACAGCTACTGATCGGTTTGATTGTTTGATTCGCAAGCCATGTCTCGCCGGCGACGAGTACAGAGTCGGCGGACTGGAAGGCAAAATTGGTTTCCGAGCTTCCGTACGCCATGCGCGTCTGCAAGCTGTTGTTGCCGAGCGCCGTGACGCCGATGACGGTCAGGATGACGAGGAACACCAGCGCGACGAACAGTGCGACACCGCGCTGCCGCCGGGGCAGGCGTTGAATTCGTGTGGGGAGACGTGTCTTCATGGTCAGGAGCGCAGTCGGTTGCGGATTTGGATGGTGGTGTTGAATGTCCGGCGGATACGGCCACCGTTGACGCCGTTGACGCCGACGGCGGTGACGGCGCTGTCGGTGCGACCAATCTCGGTTTGATCGGTGCTGTCGATGGTGAAGGTGATCTGGATGCTGCTGACCAGAGTCCAGTCGGTGACGGCGGCGGCGGTGACGTATCGATTGGCGTTGCCATCCGGCGTGGGGTCGGTGTCGATGCCATACAGGATCTGCATGCCGCTGACGCCGGGCACCAGAGGCTGGGCGCTGGTATTCGCCGCCGCGTTGGCGTTAATCGCGGTGGGGCTGATGCTGCGGTAGCAGTAGAGACTTGGCGTGGTCTCGCCAGCGGGCTGTGCGATGTAGAAAATGTTGACCGCGACCTGGGTGTCGGTGATGTCGTCGCCCATGCAGCTCTTCAGTGGCGTATCGGCAACCGGTATCGTGGCGTTGCGGCCCATGAAGCTCACAGCGAGCACATCGGTGCCAGCCACGTAAGCGTTGGTCGTCGGATCGAAATTCGCGTAGAGGCCAGCGCCCGGCTGGCTGTTGTCCCAGCCGAACACAGCGAATTTGTTTAATGGCGCCTGAAATATCGTGGTCGGATCGATCTGGTTGATCGGATCATTCAAATATCCGGCCTGCCGCACGACGGGCGCCACCAGCAGGCTCGCGAAGCGCCCTTGTTCCTGCACCTGTGCAACACCTTCACCGGTGCGGAAGCTCTGCCGGCTGCCGAGGAAAACGGAGGTGATCGCGCCGGTAAGGAGCAGAGCGAGCACCACGGAAACCAGTAGCTCAACGAGTGTGAAGCCGCCGTTGTGGAGGCGGTTTCGCGACCGATTGCTCACAGGCGTATTCATGGCGCGAAGCTGATCTTGAAGCAAGCCAGGTAGATTTTGGAGTCAGGGACACCTGCGGGACAGCTGGGATCGGCCGCACCTGTCCTGTCTTCATCCCAGATGATCGTCACGGTCTGAAGTACGCCACTCGCGCATGCGGCCGGTAGAGAACATTCGATGCGTGCTGCGCCCGTGGGCAACGTCGCCTGCAGACGGCGATACCAGTCGTAGACATCCCAGGCTGCAAGCTGGGCGCCGGTGCAGGCGGCGGCCGAACAGTCGGGAGCCGGCGCCGCCGGGGTTGCCGTTGCGCCCGTCCCCGGATTGAGCTGGTAAACATTGGCAACTGCCTGCAGCCGGTTGGCGCGCATGCGATCGGCGATTTCGTAGGCGAGAGCCGTCGCCTGGCTGCGCTGATAGCTCTGCTGGCCGTTTTTCAGCCCGGTCAATTGCAAGCCGGCGACCCCGAGCAGCCCGATCGACAGCACCACCACCGCGATCAGGATTTCGAGGAGGGTGATACCAAACTGGTGGCGGCGATTCACGATGAGTCGTCTCGTCATTACTGGCAGGTGGTGACCACAGTCTGTGCCGAGGGGGCGAGACTCTGGACGCGGCCGCCGACACCGACGACCAGCACGCGAGCGCCCGACCAACCGCGGCTGTCGCATAGCGTCAGCGAGCCGAACGTGGTGGTAGCGATGCCCGAGCTGTTGAACGTGACCTTGTCGGCGAGGGCGGCCTGACCATGAAGCAGGGTGCCCGCCGGGAGGGGTTCATGCCGCCGGAGGACCGCGTCGGTGGCATCGATGGTGCCGTCCTGGTTCGTATCGCTGGTGGCATCGGTATTTTCGAGGACGCCGTTGGCATTGAGGTCGACGAAGGCGATCCAGCCGTCCTCCCAACCGGTGCCGGTGCCGGTGGTTCCGCAAACCGGGATGGCGGCGCCGGGTGTCGTCGTGCGGCAGACGCTGACCGGCACTCGCATCGTCACCGCCGTGGTGCGTGCAAAGTTGAGCGTTGCGATGAATTCGTTGGCCGCTGCCGCGCGGCGGTTATTCAGTATGAAAGTGCGATAGCTGGGCACGGCCACCGCCAGCAGAATGGCGAATATCGAGACGGCGACCATCAGCTCGATCAGCGTGAAACCACTGGCGCGAGGGGCGCACGATGAACGTTGGGAGCGTTCGGGTATGGAGTCGGCGGCCGGCGCTCGCGCGCCCGTGGCCCGTGATCCGGAATCCTTCCCCGTGACTCGCATAAGTGTCCCTTGACGACTTTTGTAGTTATCCCACTGGCGAAGCTACTAAGCTTCTTTATGTCGCTGATCGCGCGTCAGATAAGGGGAATGGCGCAGCCGACAAGCGGCTCAACTGTTGTCGATGAGCGTTGCGCGGCCGGCCTCGCTCCGAATAAACAGACGCGTTACGCGAACAACCGGCGCACTTTCAGCAGCCCCTTGACCAGCTGCGCCAGATCGTCGGCGTTGTTGTACATCGCGATCGACGCCCGCACCGTTGCCGGCACCCTGAAGCGGGCCATCAGCGGCATCGTGCAGTGATGCCCGGTACGGACTGCGACCCCGTCCTGATCGAGAATCGTGCCGATGTCCTGAGCGTGGCCGCAGTCCATGACGAAGGACAGGATGCCGGCCTTGCCGGGGGCGGTGCCGATCAGGCGCAGGCCCGGTATTTCGCCGAGGCGTGCGGTGCCCTCGTCCAGCAACGCGTGTTCGTGTGTGCTGATAGCGTCCAGGCCGATCGTTTCGATGTAGTCCAGCGCCGCCGCGAAACCGACTGCGCCGGCCATGTTGGGCGTGCCGGCCTCGAAGCGGTACGGCGGCTCGTTCCAGGTGCTGCCCTCGAAGGCGACGGTACGGATCATGTCGCCGCCGCCATGCCAGGGCGGCATTGCGTCGAGATGTTCGCGCTTTGCGTAAAGCGTGCCGAAGCCGGTCGGGCCGTAGGCCTTGTGTGCGGAGCAGGCGTAGAAGTCGACGTCCAGCGCCTTCACATCGACGGCGATATGGGCGATGGCCTGTGCGCCGTCGACCAGCACCGGGATGCCGCGCGCATGCGCCGCTTCGATGATCGCTTCGATTGGATTCACCGTCCCGAGCGAATTGGAGACGTGGACGACGGCGACCATGCGCGTGCGCTCGTTGAGCAACGCGCGCCACGCCGCGAAATCCAGTTCACCGTTGTCGAGCACCGGCGCCGGTACGACGCGCGCGCCGGCCTGCGCTGCGATCAACTGCCAGGGCACGATGTTCGAGTGATGCTCCATGCCCGTCAGCAGGATTTCGTCGCCGGCCTTCAGACGCGGCCCCAGGAAGCTGTAAGCCACGAGGTTGATCGCCTCGGTGGTGCCGCGCGTGAACACGATCTCCTCACGCGCTGCGTTGAACCAGCGGGCGATGCGATCGCGGGCGCCTTCGTAGGCCGTGGTCGCGCGCTCGGCGAGGTCGTGGACGGCGCGGTGGACGTTGGAGTTCTGGTGCCGGTAATAAAAGTCCATTGCGCGCAGAACCGCTTCGGGCTTCTGCGTTGTCGCGGCGTTGTCGAGATAAGCGAGCCGGCCGCCGCGAACTGGTTCGCTCAGGATCGGGAAGTCGGCGCGGATGCGCTCGACATCGAATGCAGTGACGAGATTCCTGTGTTCGGGTGCGTTCATGTCTCGATCACCTCCGGCATTTCAGTTGGCAGATGCAGCGAGGCTTCGACGTGCGTGCGCAGCGCCGGCCAGGTGATGCGGTCGAGCACTTCGGTCGCGAACGCGCGGAGCAGCAGCGCGCGCGCCGTGTCGCGCGGAATGCCGCGGCTGCGCAGGTAGGCGAGGGCGGTCTCGTCGAGCTGGCCGACGGTCGAGCCATGCGCGCACTTGACGTCATCGGCATAGATTTCGAGTTCCGGCTTGGCGTTGATCTCGGCCTTGCGCGATAGCAGCAGATTCGCGATGCGCTGCTCGGAGTCGGTTTTCTGCGCACCGGGCCGCACGATGACCTTGCCGTTGAACACGGCCTTCGCGCGTTCGTCGATGATGCCGCGGTAATGCGAACGGCTGCGGCAATGTGGTGCCGTATGCACGACACGAATGTGATTGTCGACATGAGCGCCGCTGCGCGGTGCATAAAGCCCGGAGACCTCGGCCTCGGCACCCGCTTCGGCGAGATCGACATCGAAGCCATGGCGCGCCAGGCCCTTGCCGAGATCGATGGTCAGCGCATTCAGGCGGCTGTCGCGCGCCTGCCGCAGGTTGACCTGCGTGACCAACGACGCGCCCGCGTCCTCGTCCTGGAGGCGGTACAGCGTCAGGCGCGCGCCGGCCGCGAGGGTGATGTCGACGACATGCGTGCCGAGACGTTCCGCGCCGGCGCCGATGAAATGCAGCAGTACGGTGGCCTCGGCGTTTTCGCCGAGTACGATGCGATGGCGCTGGTGGTTCATCGTTGCGCCGTCTGCTGCGGCGCCGACAGCGAGCATCTGGACCGGCCGCAACCAGCGCTCATCGCGCCCCAGCTGGAGATTCAGCCCGTCGCGCGCGAAGGCGGCGTTCAGCGCGGTGATGCCATCGCCGGTCGCTGCGGTCGTATTGTTCGCAGCATGCCACTGGCTCGCAGTGCTGTGGTCCGTGCTCAGTTGGCCGTTCACGTAGACGACGCGGTCGGCATCCATGAACAACGCCGCACCCGAGACGAATTCGCTGCCGTTGGCAAGTGTGTAAGTCCGCTCGTCATTGGCCGAGAGATCGGTGTACTTCCAGTCTTCGAGGTCTCGCCCCGGAAAGCCGGAGATCAGGAAACGGTCAAGCTGAGCGCGCCGGGCGCCGCGTTCGGCCTCGGGCAGCGTCGCGGCGAATCGCTCGAAGCTCTGCGAGTAAGCGATCAGCGACATGGTCAATCCGCCTCCGTCAACGCTGGCACGCAGCGCATTTCACACCTCGACGGGGGACTCATGCCGCCGCCTCGAGCCAGGCGTAGCCCTTCGCTTCGAGTTCTTTCGCAAGCTCGGGGCCGCCGCTCTTGACGATGCGGCCGCCCGCAAGCACGTGCACATAATCGGGCTGCACGTAATCGAGCAGGCGTTGGTAATGCGTGACCAGCACCGTCGCGCGCTCCGGCGAACGCAGCGTGTTGATACCGTCGGCGACAATCTTCAGCGCATCGATGTCAAGCCCGGAATCGGTCTCGTCGAGAATCATCAGGCGTGGTTCGAGAATCAGCATCTGGAGAATCTCATTGCGCTTCTTCTCGCCGCCGGAGAATCCCTCGTTGACACCGCGTGACAGCATTTTCGGATCGATCTTCACCCGCTTCGCGCGGTCGCGCACCCAGGCCAGGAAGTCGTTCGGCTCGATTTCCTTTCCACCGCTGTGCTTGCGCCGCGCATTCAGCGCGGCCTTGAGCAGCGTGATGTTGCTGACGCCGGGAATCTCGACCGGATACTGGAAGCCGAGGAACACACCTTCGCAGGCGCGCGCCTCCGGTTCGAGATCGAGCAGATTCTTGCCGAGGAAGCGGACTTCACCGTCGGTCACGATGTAGCCTTCCCGGCCGGCGATGACATGGGCAAGGGTGGACTTGCCGGCGCCGTTCGGTCCCATGATTGCATGGACTTCGCCAGCATTCACCGTGAGGTCCAGGCCGTTGAGGATGTGCTTGCCGTCGACTTCCGCGTGCAGATTCTTGATTTCGAGCATGGCTGGATTGTTGTTGTTCAACCGACGGCGCCTTCGAGCGAAACACTGAGAAGCTTCTGCGCCTCCACTGCAAACTCCATCGGCAGCTCCTTGAAAACGTCTTTGCAGAAACCATTGACGATCATCGACACCGCTTCCTCTTCGCCGATGCCGCGCGCACGGCAGTAGTAGAGCTGGTCCTCGGCGATCTTCGAGGTCGTCGCCTCGTGTTCCAGCGTGGCACTCGGGTTGCGCACTTCGGTGTACGGAAACGTATGCGCGCCGCATTGATCGCCGATCAGCAACGAGTCGCACTGAGTGTAATTACGCGCACCTTCGGCACTGTCGAGAATACGGACGAGACCGCGATAAGACTGTTGTCCATGGCCTGCCGCAATGCCCTTCGAGACGATCGTCGATTTGGTGTTCTTGCCGACGTGAATCATCTTGGTGCCGGTATCCGCCTGCTGCCAATGATTGGTCAGCGCCACCGAATAGAACTCACCCACCGAATCGTCGCCGCGCAGGATGCAGCTCGGATATTTCCAGGTGATCGCCGAGCCGGTCTCGACCTGCGTCCAGGAAATCTTCGAGCGCGCGCCACGGCAGTCGCCGCGCTTGGTCACGAAGTTGTAGATGCCGCCCTTGCCGTTCTCGTCGCCTGGATACCAGTTCTGCACTGTTGAGTACTTGATCTGCGCATCGTCAAGCGCGACCAGTTCCACGACCGCCGCATGCAGCTGGTTCTCGTCGCGCTGAGGCGCCGTGCAGCCTTCGAGATAGCTCACATGCGAGCCTTCCTCGGCGATGATCAGCGTGCGCTCGAACTGGCCGGTGTTGCGCTCGTTGATGCGGAAGTAGGTGCTCAGTTCCATCGGGCAACGCACGCCCTTCGGGATGAATACGAAGGAGCCTTCGGTGAACACGGCGCTGTTGAGTGCTGCGAAGAAGTTGTCGCCGAACGGCACGACGCTGCCGAGATATTTTCTGACCAATTCCGGGTGATCGCGCACGGCATCGGACAGTGGCCCGAAAATTACGCCGGCTTCGGCCAGCTTTTTCTTGAACGTGGTCGCAACCGATACCGAGTCGAACACCACATCGATCGCCACGTTCTGCACGCCGGCCAGCATTTCCTGCTCGCGCAGCGGAATGCCGAGCTTCTTGTAGGTCTCCAACAGTTTCGGATCGACATCGGCCAGTGTCTGGGGGCCGTCCTTCATCGATTTCGGCTGCGAGTAATACGAGATCGACTGGTAGTCGATCGGATCGAACTTCACGTGCGCCCACAGCGGTTCTTCCATCTTGAGCCAGCGGCGGTAAGCCTTGAGGCGGAAATCGAGCAGCCATTGAGGCTCGTTTTTCTTCGCCGAGATCAGCCGGATCACGTCCTCGGAAAGGCCGGGCGGCACCTTGTCCGATTCGATGTCGGTCACGAAGCCGGCGCTGTACGCGCCGCGACTTCGGATCAGTTCGTTGAGATCCTGAATGTTGGCTTGCGGGTTGGCTGCCATGTTGTCGTCGATTCCCAGAAGTGAATAGTTGAGTTCAACCGCCGCTCCGCGCCAGAGGCGGCGCATCGATCCGGTTCAGGCGCACGCTGCGTGCGCGGGGTGCGGCCATCTGTGCGAGGGTCACGGCTTCGAGCGCCTGCCGCACGGCGCTGTCGATCAGCCGCCAGTTCGAGCGCGAGGTGCAGCTGCCTTCGATGCTGCAACCGCTGCCATGCTGTGCGCAGGCGGTGATCGCGATCGGGCCTTCCAGCGCACCGACGATCTGGGCCACGGTGATCGTCTCCGGCGCGCGCGCCAGCCGGTAACCGCCGTGGGCGCCGCGCGTGGACTCGACGAGGCCGCTTCTGACCAGCGTCTTCAAGAGTTTCGCGACCGTCGGCGCGGCAACATGGCTGCGCGCACTAAGATCCTGCGCACTCTGTACCGCCGCCGGTTGCAGCGCCAGCGTCGTCATCAACAGCGTGCCGTAATCGGTAAGCTTCGAGAGCTTGAGCATCGAGTCGAACCATACAAGACCGAATCAGTACGGATTATATCCGATATGAGGGCCAGAGCCAGCTTTTCGTGTAGCCGGCTGGAAGCATCCGGGCGGTCACGGTATAAGCCGACAATGCCGCGTGCCGATCACGGCGGAAGGATCTTGTTCATGAAAAAGCTGATGCTGCAAGGATTGCTCGCGCCGGCGCTGGCGGCGCTGACGTTCGTAATACTGTCCGGCGTCGCGTTTCTGGAACCGACGATCTGGACGGTCGGTGTGGCGCTGTCGGCCGGCGGACTGGTCGTGATCGCCATTCTCGACATGGTCCAGACGCGCCACGCGCTGCTGCGCAATTATCCGCTGCTCGCGCACATCCGCTTTTTTCTGGAGTCGATCCGGCCGGAGATGCGCCAGTACTTCGTCGAGGCGGACGGCGAGGCCACACCGTTCTCGCGCGCGCAGCGCTCCGTGGTCTACCAGCGGGCAAAGGACGTGCTCGACAAGCGGCCGTTCGGCACCCTGCTCAACGTCTACGGCAGCGACTATGAGTGGATCAACCACTCGATAGCGCCGGTGACGATTCCGAGGCAGCGGCCGATTTCCGCGTCAGCGTCGGCGGCCCGGACTGCCGGCAGCCGTATTCGATCTCGGTGTTCAAGATCTCGGCGCTGAGCTTCGGCGCCCTTTCGGCGAACGCCGTGCGTGCGCTGAACCGGGGCGCGGCACTTGGCGGCTTCGCGCACGACACCGGCGAGGGTTCGATCAGCCGCTACCACCGGCCTGAGCGGGAGGGCGTGCAAGGCGGCGACCTGATCTGGGAAATCGGCAGTGGCTACTTCGGCTGCCGCATGCAAGACGGCAAGTTCGATCCCGACAAGTTCGCGGCACAGGCCACCGAGCCGCAGGTCAAGATGATCGAGATCAAACTCTCGCAGGGCGCAAAGCCGGGCCACGGCGGCGTGCTGCCGGGCGCGAAAGTCACGGCCGAGATTGCCGAGGCGCGCGGAGTCGACGCGGGCGAGGACTGCATCTCGCCGGCCGCGCATTCCGTGTTCTCCACACCTTTGGAGCTGATCGCGTTCATCGGCGAACTGCGCCGCTTGAGCGGCGGCAAGCCGGTCGGCTTCAAGCTCGCGATCGGTCATCCCTGGGAATTCTTCGGCATCTGCAAGGCGATGATCGAGACCGGCGTGACTCCGGATTTCATCGTCGTCGACGGTGCCGAGGGCGGCACCGGCGCGGCTCCGGTGGAGTTCACCGATCACGTCGGCGTGCCGATGCAGGAGGCGCTGTTGCTGGTTCACAACACGCTGGTCGGGCTCGACCTGCGCTCGCGCATCCGGCTTGGCGCCAGCGGCAAGATCATCACTTCCTTCGACATCGCCCGTGCCATGGCGATGGGCGCGGACTGGTGCAATTCTGCGCGTGGCTTCATGTTCGCGCTCGGCTGCGTGCAGTCGCTGAGCTGCCACACTGGCC
>JAYWBB010000077.1:0-15348 GCA_043781855.1 Nevskia sp.
CGGTCGAATCCCGCCTGTTCAGGCAATGGCATGCGCTGTGCTGTAATAAGCGGAGTGCTTTCATGTCTCGATGAACGACCATCCCGGCCGTTTTCCCGCTCCCCGTACCTTTGCCATGCGTATAGCCAAGCTGTTGGTCGCCAATCGCGGCGAAATCTGCATTCGCGTCATGCGGGCGGCAGCGGAAATGGGGATCCGAACCGTTGCCATCTACGCACACGAGGATCGTTTCGCGCTGCACCGGTTCAAGGCGGACGAAAGCTATCTCGTCGGCAAGGACCGGAAGCCGATCGCGGCGTATCTCGATATACCGGACATCATCCGTACGGCGAAGGCGGCGGGCGCGGATGCGATCCATCCGGGTTACGGTTTCCTGTCCGAGAATCCGCTGTTCGCGGAGGCTTGTGAAGCAGCCGGCATTCTGTTCGTCGGGCCCACGCCGGAAGTGCTGCGCGCGCTCGGCGACAAGGTGTCCGCACGAAAGGCTGCGGAGGCGGCGAAGGTTCCGGTGCTGCCGGCTTCCGCGGCACTGCCGCGCGATATCGAGGAAGTAAAAAAGATCGCCGCAGGGATCGGTTATCCGCTCATGCTCAAGGCGAGCTGGGGTGGTGGCGGGCGCGGCATGCGCGCGATCGAGTCCGAATCCGAGTTGGCGTCTGCGGTCGAGTCGGCGCGGCGCGAATCGCTGGCGGCGTTCGGCAACGACGAGGCTTACTTCGAGAAACTGGTCCGCAAGGCGCGCCATATCGAGGTACAGATCCTCGGCGACCGGCACGGCAACCTGATTCACCTGTTCGAGCGCGACTGCTCCGTGCAGCGGCGCAACCAGAAGGTGGTCGAGCGCGCGCCAGCGCCCTATCTCTCGGCCGCGCGCCGCGCCGAGCTGTGCGATGCCGCGGTGCGCCTGTGCAAGCAGGTCAACTACACACACGCCGGCACCGTCGAATTCCTGATGGATGCCGAGACCGACAAGTTCTATTTCATCGAGGTCAATCCGCGCATCCAGGTCGAGCACACGGTCACCGAAGAAGTCACTGGCATCGATATCGTCAAGGCGCAGATCCGTGTGACCGAGGGACTGATGATCGGCGGCGAGGACGGCAAGCTGCCGCGGCAGGATCAGGTCCGGCTCGACGGTCATGCGCTGCAATGCCGCGTCACCACCGAAGACCCCGAGAACGGCTTCACACCGGACTACGGCCGCATTCTCGCGTACCGCAGCCCGGCCGGTTTCGGGATTCGTCTCGATGGCGGCACCTCGTATTCCGGCGCGGTGATCACGCCGTATTACGACTCGTTGCTGGTCAAGGTCACGGCCTGGGCGCCGACACCGGCTGAGGCGATCGCACGTATGGATCGCGCATTGCGCGAGTTCCGCATTCGCGGGCTCTCGACCAATCTCCAGTTCCTCGAAAACGTCATCCTGCATCCGCTGTTCCGATCCGGCGAATGCACGACGCGCTTCATCGACACCACACCCGAACTGTTCCACTTCACCGCGCGTCGCGACCGCGCCACCAAGGTGCTGCGCTTCATCGGCGAGGTAGCGACCAACGGCAACCCCGAGATGAAGGGACGCCGCGCGCCGGAGGGACTGCTCGCGCCGCCGATCAAGCCAAGGGTCGATCTGCTCGGGCCGCCGCCGCCCGGCCTGCGCGACGAATTGAAAGCGCGCGGGCCGGCCGGCTTCGCACGGTGGCTGAAAGAGCAGCCGCGCGTGCTGCTGACCGACACGACGATGCGCGACGCGCACCAGAGCCTGTTCGCGACGCGCATGCGCACGCGCGACATGCTGGAGATCGCTCCGCATTACGCACGGCTCGCGTCGGGGCTGCTGTCGCTGGAATGCTGGGGTGGGGCTACTTTCGATGTGGCGCTGCGCTTCCTGAAGGAAGACCCCTGGGATCGCCTCGGCGGCCTGCGCGCGGCCATTCCGAACATCCCGTTGCAGATGTTGCTGCGTTCGGCCAATGCGGTCGGTTATACCAACTACGCCGACAACGTCGTGCGCTATTTCGTGCAGCAGGCGGCGAAGAACGGCATCGACATCTTCCGCGTCTTCGACTCGTTGAACTGGGTCGACAATATGCGCGTGGCGATGGACGCAGTGATCGAATCCGGCGCGGTCTGCGAGGGTACGATCTGCTACACGGGCGATCTGTTCGACGCCTCAAGGCCGAAGTACAACCTCCAGTACTACGTCGGAATGGCGAAGCAGCTGGAGAAGGCCGGTGCGCATATTCTCGGCATCAAGGACATGGCCGGCGTCTGCCGGCCGCGCGCGGCGCGCGAACTGGTGCTCGCACTGAAGCAGGAAATCGGCCTGCCGATCCACTTCCACACGCATGACACCAGCGGTATAGCTGCCGCCAGCGTGCTCGCGGCGATCGAAGCCGGTTGCGATGCCGCCGATGGCGCGCTCGATGCAATGTCCGGCCTGACCTCACAGCCGAATCTCGGCTCGATCGCTGCCGCGCTGAGGGGCAGTGCGCGCGACCCGCTGCTCGACTTCGACGCGATGCAGTCCCTGTCCGATTACTGGGAAGGCGTGCGCCGCTACTACGCACCGTTCGAGGCCGACATCCGCTCCGGCACAGCGGACGTGTATCGCCACGAAATGCCGGGCGGGCAGTACACCAATCTGCGCGAACAGGCGCGCGCGCTCGGTCTCGAAGCGCGCTGGCCGGAAGTCTCCAAGGCCTATGCCGATGTCAATAGACTCTTCGGCGACATCGTCAAAGTCACGCCGACCTCGAAGGTCGTCGGCGACATGGCGCTGTTCATGGTCGGCAACGGCCTGACGCCGGCCGATGTCGACAATCCCGAGAAGGACATCGACTTCCCGGAATCGGTCGTCTCGCTGTTCAGGGGCGAACTCGGCTTTCCAGCGGACGGCTGGCCGGTGAAACTCCAGCAGAAGATTCTCAAGGGCAAGCCGGCGCTGGTGGGGCGCCCGGGCGAGTCGCTGCCGTCGGTCGATCTCGCCGCCGCGAAGGCCGAGGCCGAGAAGACGCTGGGTGAAGCGTTGTCGGACGCCGACCTCGCGTCCTACCTCATGTATCCGAAGGTCTACCGCGACTTCGCCGAACACCGGAAGCTTTACGGCGATGTCAGCACGCTGCCGACGCCGGTGTTTTTCTACGGTCTGCGCGACCAGGAAGAAGTGAGCGTCGACATCGACACCGGCAAGACGCTCGTGATCCGCCTGCAAGGCCGTGCCGAACTCGAAGAAGAGGGCGTGGCCAAGCTGTTCTTCGAACTCAACGGACAGCCACGCATGGTGCGTATTCCGCGCGCGGGGGCAACCGCGCAGTTTGAGACACCGAAGGCCGACGAAGACAACGCCAACCATATCGGCGCGCCGATGCCGGGAATGGTCGTGCGTGTCGCGGTGCAGAAGGGCCAGACCATCGTCAAGGGCGAGCCGCTGCTCGCGCTCGAAGCGATGAAGATGGAAACCGTGCTCGCCGCACCGCGCAACGCCAAGATCAAGGCCATCCACGCCAAGCCCGGTGCGACGGTGAATACGCGCGATCTTTTGATCGAGCTGGAATAGCGGCTTCGGTAGCCCCGCATGTTGTTGCGTGTCGCGCAACACGCTATTATCCAAGGGTGATTCAATCATTTCGGCACAAGGGACTGCGGAAGTTCTTTGATGCGGGCAGCGCGGCGGGAATACAGCCGCAGCATGCGAAGCGGCTGCGCATGCAATTGGCGGCGATCGACACCGCCTGCATCATCGACGACATGGCTATTCCCGGATTCCGTCTCCAAGCGCTAAAAGGTACGGAGCGCAGACGGTGGTCCATCTGGGTGAATGGCAACTGGCGCCTGACATTTGAATTCAGGGATGGGGGTGCCGACATTCTCGACTACGAGGACTCTCACTGATGGCCATGCACAATCCTCCGCATCCCGGTGAATTCATCACCGCGGTCTATCTGGAACCCAATGCGATCAGCGGTCGCGAGTTGGCCGCGAAGCTCGGCGTCGCGGCTTCTACACTCAACCGGATTTTGAAGGGCTCCAGTGGCATCAGTCCGGAAATGGCGCTGCGCCTTTCCAAGGCGCTGGGTCGCTCGCCCGAAAGCTGGCTCTCACTACAGTACAACCACGATCTTTGGCGTGCGAAGCAGGAAATGGATCTGACCGCAGTCGGTAAAGTCCGGCTTACAGCGGTTTGATCCAGCGTGCTGCCAACGAATAATCGCCCCCACCGAACACTGAGTCATCGATGACCTATTCCCGTATCGTCGGCACCGGCAGCTATCTGCCGGAGCGCATCGTCACCAACCGCGAACTCGAAACGCGCATCGAGACCAGCGACGAATGGATCTTCAGCCGCACCGGCATCGAAGCTCGGCATGTCGCGGCCGACGACGAAATGACCAGCGATCTCGCAGTGAACGCGGCGAAGGCCGCGATGACTGCCGCCGGTGTGACGGCTGACGACATCGATCTCATCATCGTCGCCACCACCACCGAAGACATGGTGTTTCCGTCGACCGCCTGCCTCGTGCAGGCCAAACTCGGCGTCCATCAGGGCGCAGCCTTCGATGTGCAGGCGGTCTGCACGGGCTTCATCTATGCGTTGGCGATCGCCGACAAGCTGGTCGCCTGCGGCCAGCACAAATGTGCGCTGGTGATCGGCGCGGAAGTGTTCTCGCGCATTCTCGACTGGAACGACCGGCGCACCTGCGTGCTGTTCGGCGACGGCTCCGGCGCGGTCGTGCTCAAGCAATCCGACGCGCCGGGCATCCTCTCCTCGCATCTGCATTCGGACGGTTCGCTGAGTCACATCCTGCGCGTGCCGGGGGGCATCAGTGGCGGTCAGTTGCGCGGCAGTCCGTATCTGGAAATGGACGGGCAGGCGGTCTATCGCGTCGCAGTCAAGAACCTTGCGGAATGCGCGCAGGAAGCGCTCGACAAGAACAACGTGAAGGCGTCCGACCTCGACTGGTACGTACCGCACCAGGCCAACATCCGCATCATCAACACGCTGGCAGACAAGGTCGGCGTGCCGCGCGAACGGGTGGTCGTGACGGTCGCGAAGCAAGGCAATACCTCCGCCGCCTCGGTGCCGCTGGCGCTCGATGCCGCCGTACGCGACGGCCGGGTGAAGCCGGGCCATCTGGTCATGCTGCAAGGCGTCGGCGGCGGCATGACCTGGGGGTCGGTGCTGCTGCGCATGTAGAGCTATCAACCCGTGCCGATCCGGTAAAGCGTCCAGATACCGAGCGCGCAGCTGAGCAGGCCGACGGCGGCAGTCATGCCTTTGTGCAACATGACAAGACGCCCGGCCGAAAGCCGCAACGGCACCGCGATCGCCGCCGACAGTACCGCCATACCGACCATCGAACCCAGGCCGAACAGCGCGATATAGAGCATTCCCATCGGAACCGACTGCACGGTTTGCAGGCTCAGAACGATCAAGGCGGCGGAGCCGGCCATGCCGTGCATCATGCCGATCGCCAGTGCGCGCAGTGGCAGCGATTTGGTGTGGGCGTGAGCGAGCGAAGCGTCGCCGGGCGGGACGAAAGTCATTTGCGAAAACCGTGGCGTGGCGATGGCCGGCGGGATTACGGCCGCAGTGTGAACATGGGCATGCACATGCATCGGGCCGCTGCCGTGGCGATGGTGATGGAAGTGAGTCCTGTCCTGTGCGAGCCGACGCAGGACATCCACGCCGAGCCCGATCAGCATCACGCCAACCGCGCCTTCCAGCACCGTCGTCAGGCTCGGCGGCATGGCCTTGCCCAGCGCCAGCACGACGCTGCCGAGCGCCATCAAGGTCAAGGTGTGTCCAATGCCCCAGGCCAAGCCCTGGCGCAGCGCCTGCGGCAGCGAGCTTTGCCGCGTGGCGAGCGTGGCGACGGCGGCGAGGTGATCAGCCTCGGTCGCGTGCTTCATGCCGAGCACGAAGCCGAGGGCCAGGATCGATACGAAATTCATATCGGCCAGCGAACTGTGGGCGCACCGGCAGCGCGGTCGCCGCCGATGCACGCGTGTTTCAGCAGGTCGATCATGCCGATCGTCATGGCTTGGCTGCCTTGGGGGCGGTGCGGAAATCGCTGAAGGTGCTTGTCTTCGCCCCATGGTATGACGATTACCAAGTTTCTCCTAACTGGGGACGGGCTCTTCGAATCGGAGACCGGAATTCTTGACCCATCGCGCCCGCGAAACTATAATTCCCAGTTCACCGGGGCATTTCGCGGGATTTTAACGATCCTGCGGAGATGCCTTACAAAACCAACTAGATCGTTTCATTACTTGAGCGGAGCAGCGTATGTACGCAGTCATCAAAACCGGCGGCAAGCAGTACCGGGTCACGCCCGGCGAATCCTTGAAGGTGGAAACCCTCGAAGCCGAAGTCGGCGCTTCGATCAGCTTCAGCGAAGTACTGATGGTAGCCGATGGCGATGCGATCACGGTCGGCTCGCCGATCATCGTCGGCGCGGTAGTCAAGGCGGAAGTCGTCAGCCACGGTCGTGGCGACAAGATCCGCATCATCAAGCACCGCCGCCGCAAGCACTACCACAAGGAACAGGGTCACCGGCAGAATTTCACGGCCCTCAAGATCACCGAGATCGTGAGCGCCTGAGCGCTCCGATCCCAAGCAGGAGAACTAGACAATGGCACACAAGAAAGCAGGCGGCTCAACCCGTAACGGTCGCGATTCGCAATCCAAGCGCCTCGGCGTCAAGCGTTTCGGCGGCGAAGCGGTCATCGCCGGCAACATCATCGTCCGTCAGCGCGGCACCCAGTATCACCCGGGCGTGAACGTCGGCATCGGCACCGATCACACCCTGTTCGCCAAGGCCGATGGCCATGTCGAATTCAAGGTTCGCGGCGCCAAGGGCCGCACCTTCATCAATATCGTCGCGGCCTGACAAGCCGCTGGTTCAGGAACAAGGCCCCGCCGGACGGGGCCTTGTTTTTTTGCCGGTCAGGATCGCTCCAAAAATCCCATGAAGTTTGTCGACGAAGCCACCATCCGCGTTGAAGCCGGCGACGGCGGCAACGGCTGCGTCAGCTTTCGTCGCGAACGCGCGATTCCGTTCGGTGGCCCGGACGGCGGCGACGGCGGCGACGGCGGCACCGTCTACGTAATCGCCGATCCCAATCTCAACTCGCTCGCTGATTTTCGCTTCAACCGCGTGTTCCGCGCGCAACGCGGCGAGAACGGCGGCAGCGCCAACTGCCGCGGCGGTGGTGGTGTGGATATGGCAGTGGCGATGCCGCTGGGCACGCAGATCTACGATGTCGACACGGAAGAAATGATCGGCGAGCTGACCCGCCCCGATCAGCGCATCAAGGTCGCTGCCGGCGGTTTCCACGGTCTCGGCAATACGCGCTTCAAATCGAGCACCAACCGCGCACCGCGGCGCGCCTCGCCAGGGACACCGGGCGAGCAGCGCGATCTGCGCCTCGAACTGAGCCTGCTCGCCGACGTTGGTTTGCTCGGCATGCCGAATGCTGGCAAGTCGACGCTGCTGAGTTCGGTTTCGGCCGCGCGTCCGAAGATCGCAGACTATCCGTTCACGACACTTTATCCGCAGCCCGGCGTCGTCTCGGTGGGCCTGAGCCGCAGCTTCGTGATGGTCGATATCCCGGGGCTGATCGAAGGTGCCGCTCAGGGTGCGGGCCTCGGTATCCGCTTCCTCAAGCACCTTCAGCGCACGCGCCTGCTGCTGCATCTGGTCGATGTGCTGCCGCCGGGCGGCGGCGACATCGTCGAACACGTGCAGACGATCAACGCCGAGCTCGCCGAATTCAGCGAAGAGCTGGCTGGCCGCGAGCAATGGTTGCTGTTCAACAAGCTCGACCTGCTGCCGCCCGACGAGGCCAGGACGCTCTGCGACGACGCCATAGAGCGGCTCGGCTGGACCGGCCGCAGCTACCGGATTTCCGCTGTTGCACGTACCGGGCTCGAACAGCTCTGCCGCGACGCGATGGAGTGGGTCGAGGCCCACGCGCCGCCGCGGGAAACGCCGGACGCGTACCTGCTGGACGAACCCCACACGACGCAAGCACAGGAACAGGCAGAGCACGACGATGCAGATGCAATTGAGGAGCCGGGAGACTCTTAAGGCCAGCCGCCGCTGGGTCATCAAGGTCGGTAGCTCGCTGGTCACCGCGCGCGGGCGGGGGCTGGACCGCGTCGCCATCGCTGACTGGTGCGCGCAGATCGCGGCACTCCGGGCGGAAGGCCGGCAGATCGTGCTGGTCTCTTCCGGTGCCGTCGCCGAAGGTATGGCGCGGCTGGGTTTGAGCAAGCGGCCGGTCAATCTGCACGGCCTTCAGGCCACTGCGGCTGTCGGTCAGATGGGCCTCGTGCGCGCCTACGAAACGGCGTTCGAAACGCACGGCCTGCGCGCTGCCCAGATTCTGCTGACGCACGAGGATGTATCCGATCGCGCCCGCTATCTCAATGCGCGCGGCACGCTGAAAACTCTGCTCGAATTCGGCGTGGTCCCGGTCGTCAATGAGAACGATACCGTCGCCACCGACGAAATCTGCTTCGGTGACAACGACACCCTGGCTGCGCTGACCGTCAATCTGATCGAAGCCGACGTGCTGGTGCTGCTGACCGATCAGGAAGGCCTGTTCGATTCCGATCCGCGCAACAACCCGCAGGCGGCACTCGTCGCGGAAGCCGAATTGTCCGACACCAACCTTGGCGGCATGGCTGGCGACAGCAAAGGCGAGTACGGCCGCGGCGGCATGCGCACCAAGCTCATGGCCGCGCACTGGGCCGCGCGCTCGGGTGCCGCGACCGTCATCGCGCACGGCCGCACGCCGGAGGCTCTGCTGAAGATCGCGCGAGGCGAGAACATCGGTACGCTGTTGAAGCCCGCGCAGTCGGTCATGGCCTCGCGCAAGCGCTGGATCGCCGGACAGCTTCAGGTACGTGGCCGGCTGACGCTCGATGCCGGCGCGGTCAAGGTCCTGCGCGAACAGGGCCGCAGCCTGCTGCCGGTCGGCGTGAAGCAGGTCACTGGCGCGTTCGGTCGCGGCGATCTCGTACTCTGTCTCGACGTCGACGGCCGCGAAATCGCGCGCGGGCTGGTCAATTACGATGCTGCCGAGGCGACGCGAATCGCGGGTGTGCCGAGCAGCGAAATTGCCGGTCGGCTCGGGTATCCCGGTGAGCCGGAATTGATTCACCGGGATAACCTGGTGCTGAGCGCGGCTTGATTCTCCAGGAGGGCGGCTAAGGAAACTCTGAAAAAGCCCTCTCCCTCCGGGAGAGGGTTGGGTGAGGGAGGTTCAAGCTCGGGCGAATCCTTGACTGAAAGTCCCTCATCCCTGCCCTTGTCCCGGAGGGAGAAGGGTTTCAAGCGTTTTTCAGAGCGTCCCTAAACTTCGAGCCGTCCTGCTGCATCCAAGCGAATCAGCGGCTGCATCCAATCGGCAGACGCGGCAATCCATCAGGTGGCGCTGCGCAATGCGGTGCGCACAGGGGAACGAGATCAATGAGTGCAATCCTTCAGGTTCGCGATTCCGGTCGAACGTCCCGGCTGGCGAAACCACTGATGCTGGTCGCAGCGCTGGTCGTGGTTGCGGGACTTTGGTTCCTCACCCATCGCGGCGCGGCAAAGCCGGCCGTGGTCCCGGAAACGAAGACGGCGATCGGGCCGATGGAGCTTGCCCAGGCCGATATCGCCAGCGTGGAATTGAAGGCGCTGTCGCGGACCTTGCCACTGTCCGGTTCGTTGTCGCCGCTGGTGCAGGCGACGGTCAAGTCCAAGGTCTCCGGCGAAGTGCTGGAAGTCGCCGTGCGTGAAGGCCAGACTGTGAAGCGCGGCGATCTGCTGGCGCGCATTGACATCAAGAATCAGCGCGCGCAGTTCGACGGGCAGTCGGCAGCGCTGGAAAAGGCGCGGGCCGATCTGAAAATCGCGAAGACCAACCGCGACAACAGCGAGCTGATGCTGAAAGAAAAATTCATCTCGAAAAACGCCTACGACTCGGCGACCAGCACCTACGAATCGGCGGCGGCCAGCGTCCGTGTCGCCGAAGCACAGGCGCGGCTCGCGCAGATCGGACTCGACGATGCCGTGGTCCGCGCGCCCATCGCGGGGATCGTCTCGAAGCGCCTCACGCAACCCGGCGAAAAGGTCTCGCAGGATTCGCCGCTGCTGGCCATTGTCGATCTCGGAAAACTTGAACTCGAAGCGCCCGCGCCGGCATCCGAGATTCCCTCGGTCAAGATCGGTCAACTCGCGCATTTTCGCGTGGGCGGTTTCGGCGAGCGCGTATTCGAAGGCCGCGTCGAGCGCATCAATCCGACGACAGAGGAAGGCTCGCGTTCGATCAAGCTCTATCTTGCCGTTGACAATAGCGACGGCGCCCTGCGCGGCGGCATGTTCGCGCAGGGCCAGCTCGTGCTCGACAAGACCGACCCGGTGCCGGCGATCCCGGTCGCCGCCGTGCGCAGCGAAGCCGGCGTCACCTACGTGCTGGCGCTCGAAGCTGGCAAGCTGGTGCGCCGTGCGGTGACGCTGGGGCTGCATACCGAGGATGAGAGTCTGGTCGAAGTGCGCGAGGGTCTGGCGCCCGGCGCGCAGATCATCGTCGCGAAGATCGACGCGCTGAAGCCGGGCATGGACGTTGTGCTGAAGAATCCGGCGCCGACCGAACCTGCCGCTGCTGTCCCGACCATCCGCTGACAATACTGCGGGAGATCGACTCATGTGGATCACCAAAACCAGCATCAGCCAGCCGGTCTTTACGACCATGGTCATGGTCGCGCTGCTCGTGCTCGGTGTGTTCGCGTACAACCGGCTGCCGCTCGAACAGTTTCCCGATGTTGCGAATCCGGTCGTCAGCATTTTTGTGCAGTATCCGGGAGCTTCGCCGGAGGCGATCGAAAACGATCTGATGAAGCCGATGGAGAACGTCGTCAACACCGTCGATGGCGTTCATCGCATCTACGGCACGGCGCGCGAAGGTGTGGGCTTCATGCAGATCGAGTTCCTGCTGACCGTCAATGTCGCGACCGCCGCGCAGGAAGTGCGCGACAAAATTGCGCAGATCCGCCCGAGCTTCCCGCGTGAAGCGAAAGACCCGGTGGTCAGCCGCACCAACAACGATGCCAACCAGCAGCCGATCATCAACCTCGCCGTGTATTCCGAGACGCGCTCGTTGCGCGAAGTCTCCACGCTCGTCGAACAGATCATCACCAAGCGCTTCCAGAACGTGTCGGGTGTCGGTAACGTCGTGCCGACCGGTGCCTCGGTGCGGCAGGTACAGATTTTTCTCAAGCCGGCGGCGCTCGAAAGCTACCGTGTCGGCGTCGATCAGGTCATCGCCGCAGTCCAGGCGGCGAACCAGGATTTGCCAGCGGGCGCGATCAGCCGTGGCGCGAGTGAAGAGCTGGTGCGGGTCGAGGGCAAGATCAAGGAGCCGCGGGGTTTTGGCCGCATCATCGTCTCGACGCAGGCCGGCGCGCCGATCTATCTGAGCCAGGTCGCCGACGTGGTCGACGGCGAAGAAGAAGAGACTTCGATCGCGCGCGTCAACGGCAAACGCTCGGTCGGCCTTTCAATCTTCAAGGTGCAGGACGCGAACATCGTGCAGGTCGGCGATGGCGTGCAGAAGGCGATCGAGGAGCTGCAGGGCCGATTGCCGGACGATGTCAAGATCAAGGTCATCGAAGCCAACTCGGAATTCATCAAGAACTCGCTGCAGCGGGTCAAGGAAACGATTCTCGAGGGCGGCTTTCTGACGGTGCTGATCGTCTTCCTGTTCCTGCATTCCTGGCGCTCGACGATCATCACCGGCCTGACCCTGCCGATCTCGGTCATCGCGACTTTCGTTGCGCTGCACGTCTTCGGCTTCTCGCTGAATTTCCTGACGCTGATGGCGCTCAGTCTCTGCATCGGCTTGCTGATCGACGACGCCATCGTCGTGCGCGAGAACATCGTGCGGCACCTGAACATGGGCAAGACGCATGTCCGCGCCGCACTCGACGGCACCCACGAGATCGGCCTCGCCGTGACCGCGACGACGTTCGCGATCATCGCCGTGTTCGTGCCGGTCGCGTTCATGAGCGGCATCATCGGCCGCTACTTCTTCCAGTTCGGCATCACGGTTGCGGTCGCCGTGCTGGTATCGCTGTTCGTCAGTTTCACGCTCGATCCGATGCTGTCGTCGATCTGGCGCGATCCGGTCAGGAATCGCTTCAAATACCTGCCCTGGCTCGGGCGGATCATGGAGCACGTCGAGCACGGCGTCGAAGGCCTGCATCGCGTTTACGGCTGGATTCTGTCGCGCGCACTGAGCGATCGCCGCTATCGCTTGTGGCTGCCGGTGTTCGGCATCGTCCACGCAGTGCGTCGGCTCGACTGGCGCCAGCTGGGGACGATCAGCAGCCGCGGCGTCGTGCTCTGGCTCGCGGCCGCCATCTTCTTCGGCAGCTTCGGGCTGGTGCCCTTCATCGGCAGCGAATTCACGCCGCAGGAGGACAACGGCTTCGTTTCGCTGCGCGTCAATACGCCGCTGGGCTCGAGTCTCGAATACACGGATGCCAAGGCGCGCCAGGTCGAAGCCGCGCTGCGCGAGTTTCCGGAAGTCGAGACGATCGATACCAACGTCGGCACCGACGAAGGCAAGAATTACGCGCGTCTCAATCTCGTACTGACCGACAAGGACAAAGTCCACCGCCGTTCGCAGAAGGACGTCGAGAAAGCGATCCGCGCGCGCCTGTCGAACATGGCCGGTATCTCGCTGTCGGTCGGCTTCGGCGGCTCGGTGTTCATCTCACTGCTCGGGCCGGACGCGCAGAAGCTCAGCGAAATCACGCAGACCCTGTTGGCGCAGATGGCGAAGATTCCCGGCATCGCCGATCTCGAAAGCAGCGAGAAGGGCGCCAGCCCCGGCATCGCCGTGCGCATCAACAACGAGTTGGCCAGCGATCTCGGCCTGACCACGGCGCGCATCGGCAACGCGCTGCGGCCGTTGGTCGCGGGCGACCAGATCAGCCACTGGCTGGGGCCGGATGGCCAGGACTACGACGTGATCGTGCGATTGCCGAAAAGCGAGCGCCAGATCGCCTCCGATCTCGGCGATCTGGCCCTGACCAGCACGCGCCTGAATGCCGACGGTACGCCGCGTCTGGTGCCGTTGCGGCAGGTCGCCGAGTTCGTGCCGAGTGCGAGTCCGCAGCAGATCAAGCGCCAGGACCTGCAGCGCCGCGTGTCGCTGTACGCGAACGCCGAAGGCCGACCCTCGGGGGATGTCGGCAACGATGTGCAGAAGCTGATCGACAAGACCGTGCTGCCGCCGGGCTATCGTTTCAACGTCGGCGGTCAGCAGGAAGACCTCAACGAGTCGTTCAAGGCCGCGCTCGCCGCGCTCGGACTCGCGGTGATTTTCATCTATCTGATCCTCGCCTCGCAGTTCGGCAGCTTCCTCCAGCCGATCGCGATCATGGTCTCGCTGCCGCTCTCTCTTGCCGGTGTGTTCATTGCGTTGCTGGTCACCGGCACCACGCTGAACCTGTTCAGCATCATCGGCTTCATCATGCTGATGGGCCTCGTGACCAAGAACGCGATCCTGCTGGTGGACTTCGCCAACCACGGGCTGCGCGAAGGCAAGCCGCTGCGCCAGGCCCTGCTCGACGCCGGCCAGGTACGTCTGCGCCCCATCGTGATGACCACGCTGGCGATGATTTTCGGCATGCTGCCGATGGCGCTGGGCCTCGGCAAGGGCGGCGAGACGCAGGCGCCGATGGGTCGCGCCGTGATCGGCGGCATCATCACCTCAACACTACTGACGCTGGTCGTGGTGCCGGTGCTGTACACGTATCTGAAGACACTGGAGACGCGGCTCGGCGCGTGGTTTCGGCGCGGGGCTGACGAGGAGGACGCGGCACGCGGTGCCGGCGGGGCTGCGCTGGTCGCGCCACGAGCGAAACACGAAGTGGAATGATTTTTTACTCCCCTCTCCCGCCAAGAGTGGGGCCGGGGGAAGCGGAGGCATTGCAACGCAGACCATAAAAAAACGCGGCCCGAGGGCCGCGTTTTTCTTGCCGCAATGAGACTTACGCGAGCGCCTTGATATGCGCTGCCAGACGGCTTTTGTGCCGCGCCGCCTTGTTCTTGTGGATCAGGCCGCGGTTCGCGTAGCGATCCAGAATCGGCACCATTTCGTTGTAGGCGGTTTCGGCTTCGGCCTTTGTCTTCGCTTCGACGGCGGCGACGACCTTCTTGATGGTGCTGCGGATCATCGAACGCTGGCTGGCATTGCGCTCGCGGTGCTTCTCGGACTGGCGTGCGCGTTTGCGTGCCTGAATCGTGTTGGCCAAAGTAAAACTCCTGAAATCGGGTTGCGGCTATGTGAAACCGGGGACGGAACTGACAAAACCAAAGCGCGATAGTATCTTCGCCGACCTTCTTTCTGTCAATCGAAAACCGCCCGCCTTCATGCAGTCCGATGCTTTCCCTGCAGCCCCTCGCAGCGTCTTGCCCGGCTGACGAATGTCCCGCTCTCTGCTCAAGTCGACCAGTGTCGTCAGCATTCTGACGATGCTTTCGCGCATTCTCGGTCTGGTCCGGGACGTCACGCTGGCGGCGGCTTTCGGCGCCGGGCCGAAGCTCGATGTCTTCTTCATCGCCCAGATGATCCCGAATCTGGGTCGCCGCATGTTCGCCGAGGGCGCGTTCAGCCAGGCCTTCGTGCCGGTGTTCACGGAGACTAAAACGACCGAGCCGGCGGATGCGGTGCGCGATCTCGTCGCCGTCGTCATGGGCACGCTCGGCGGTGTGCTGTCGATCATCACCGTCGCCGGCTGTCTCGCCGCACCCTTGATGGTCTGGGCCTTCGCGCCCGGTTTTCATGGCGACCCGGATCAGCAGGCGCTCGGCGCGGATCTGCTGCGCTGGACCTTTCCCTACCTGATGTTCATCTCGCTGACCTCGATGGTCGGCTCGATCCTCAACAGCTACGGCCGTTTCGCGGTACCCGCCGCGACGCCGATCATCCTCAACGTCTGCATCATCGCCTCGGCCTTCATCGACGCCAGCTCGGTACGCGTGCTGGCCTATGCCGTGTTTGCTGCGGGCATCCTGCAATTCGTCGTGCAGCTCCCGTTTCTCGCGCAGCTGAAGCTCCTCTCGATGCCGCGCTGGGGCTGGAATGATCCGCGCGTCGGGCGCATCGTGAAGCTCATGCTGCCCGTCATGATCGGCTCGTCGATCGCGCAGGTCAGCCTGCTGCTCAACACCAGCTTCGCCACCCTCATCAGCCCGGGCGCCGTGAGCTGGCTCAACTACGGCAGTCGGCTCATGGAACTGCCGATCGGGATTTTCAGCATTGCCGTCGGTACCGCAATCCTGCCGTCGC
>JAYWBB010000078.1:0-38495 GCA_043781855.1 Nevskia sp.
TCGGCCTGCGTGCGAGTTCGCTCGTGCGTGACGGCGGAACCCTGCAAGTCGGCATTGGCGCAATCGGCGATGCGGCTTGCCAGTCCTTGCGTCTGCGCGAGCGTGACAATGCGGCATACAAGACCGTGCTCGACGCGCTCGGTCGCAGCCCGCTGATCGACACCGTCGGCGGCGACGCAGCATTTGCGCACGGCCTTTATTTGGCCAGCGAGCTGATCTCGAATCCTCTGTTCACGTTGTTCGAGGACGGTATCGTGCGCCGCCGCGTGTTCGAGGACGCAGCCCTGCAGCAGGCGATCAACAGGGGCGCGCAGGCGCCGGGTGGCGGCACCAGCCTGCAAGGCGCGTTCTTCATCGGATCCGGCGATTTCTATCGTCGCCTTCACGCGCTGCCCGAAGACCGCCGCGCGCTGATCGACATGACCGGTGTCGACGAGGTCAACAGCGTCTGCAAGACCTGGGCGCTGGAACGCGTGCAGCGCCTGCACGCACGCTTCATCAACATCACGATGAAAGTGACGCTGCTCGGGGCGGCGATTTCGGATCAGCTGGGCGACGGTCAGGTGGTTTCCGGTGTCGGCGGCCAACATGATTTCGTCGCGATGGCGCAGCACCTCCCCGACGCGCGCTCGATTCTGCTGCTGAAAGCGACGCGCGGCAGCGGCAGAAAACTCGAGTCGAACATCGTCTGGGAATTTCCGCATGCGACGATCGCGCGCCACGAGCGCGATATCGTCGTCACCGAGTACGGCATCGCCGATCTGCGCGGGCGCACCGACTGCGAATGCATCGAAGCCTTGCTCGCGATCGCCGACAGCCGCGTGCAGAACGTTCTCATGCGGCAGGCGCAGCGGGCCGGCAAGCTGCCGCACGACTGGCAGATTCCCGAGGCACACCGCCGGAATTTTCCGCAGAAACTGCTGGCAGCGCTCGCGCCCTTCCAGAAATCCGGCGCCCTGCCGAAGCTGCCCTTCGGCAGCGATCTGACCGAGGCTGAGCTGGTGCTCGCCGCGCGGCTCGGCCAGCTCAAGACGGCGTCAGCAACCTGGGCCGGGCGCCTGCGTTTGCTGCGAGCGTTCGTGATGCCAGCCGACGCGCGCGCGCCGGAGATCGCCGCCGCGTTGAACCATTTGCGACTCGCGGAGCCGAGGACAGCTGCCGAGCGGCGACTCTCACGGCTCGTACGCGCGGCGTGGCGGCTTTAGTCGCTTCACTTGTAGATCGACATTTCCGCGATGTGCCCATACCAGCGGGCGAGCCAGGCCAGGCCGTCTTTCTGCTTCGGGGTAGCATCAACGGTGGCTGTGGAAACTCCGGATTTCGTCACCGGTAGCGCCGCTGCGGGACTGCCTGTCGATTGTTTGATCGCCGTATTCATGGCTTGCTCCAGATCTTCTCATCGTCGGTCGTAACATTCCGTTTCCGCATTGCAGACGCTTGGCGGTATGCTCTGCGTACCAGCGGGATGCCTTTGATGACAAGAATTCTGGGCGCATGAAGCGGGCCGCTCAAACGATATCTTTGCAGCCTTCGCATGAGAAAAAGGAATGCGTAAAGCCGTTCCAAAACGTCGCCGGGACCTGCCGCCACTCGACCTGCTGCGCGGCTTCGAGGCGGCGGCGCGAACGCTGAGTTTCACGCAGGCGGCGGCCGAGCTGTTCCTGACGCAATCGGCGATCAGCCGCCAGATTCGAGCGCTGGAAGACGATCTCGGCATCGCCTTGTTCGAACGCCGACATCGCGCCCTCGCGCTCGCCGATCATGGGCAGATTCTTCAGCGCAGCGTCGCCGCCGCGCTCGCGCAACTTCGCGACACCGTGCGGCAGATCAGCGATGCCGGCGGCGTCCACATGCTGACCGTGACCACCACGGTGACTTTTGCCTCGCTCTGGCTGATTCCGCGACTGCCCGCATTCCGCCGACTGCATCCGCGCATCGATGTGCGCATCTCGGCGAACGACAACACAGTGGACCTCCAGCGCGATCGCATCGACATCGCGATCCGCTACTGCGCGCCGCAGCGCGCGCCCACTTCGGCGGTCAAACTGTTCGGCGAGGAAGTCGTGCCGGTATGCAGCCCGGCCCTGCTGCGCGATCGCGCCCGGCCGCTACGCAATCCGGGCGACCTGCGGCACCACGTGTTGCTCGGCATCGACGATGCCGCAATCCAGCATCCCTGGCTCGACTGGGGCCAGTGGCTGAAGGCGATGTCGCTCGAGGCGCTGGAACCCGCCGGCGAGCTGATGTTCAACTACTACGATCAGATGATCCATGCCGCGATGGATGGCCAGGGCGTGGCGCTCGGTCGCCTGCCGCTGCTGGCCGAACTGATTCGGCGCGGCCAGTTGGTGTCGCCGTTCGACAAGCCTCGCCGGCCGAAGAACTGGCAGGCGCCGTCGCGCGCTTTCTACGCGATTGTCGAGGAGGCAGCGGCGCAGCGCGCCGAGACGCGCAGCTTCGTCGACTGGCTCACGGCGGAAGCAGGTCGCGATACGACGTGAAGCGATTCTAATGCCCGTGGTCCGGACTCGTCGGGGCGGCTACCGGCGCGGCCTTGGAACCTGCCGCTCGCGCAGGAGTCTCGACAATGTTCAGTGATAGGTTCGCAGGCTTGCAGCTGGGCTCATGCGTGAACTGGCGCGTGACATCGACAGCTCCCAGTATCGCGAGGTCTTCCGTACCGATCAGCAGTGGTGCAGTGTAGCCGGTGCGATCCGACAGATTCAGCGTCGATTTTATGCTGCGCTCGCCGATGCAGAGATCCAGTTCGATCAGCGGCCGGTGCTCGACACCGCCCCCCTTCTGCTTGATCTTCACGTCCTTCAAAACCGGACGTTCCAGCGTCACACGGTTGCCCGGCAGCACGCTGCCGTTATCGACGATGAAGCGCACCCAGGTCCCGCCGTCGCGTTGGAAATATTTGACGTCGACGGCATGCAGGGAGGAGCGGTCGGCGCCAGTATCGAACTTGGCCGTGACCTCGACGGCCGGCTTGTCGCCGACCCGCACGTGCTCCAGCTTGCCGTAAGTATCAGCCTGCGCAATGCCGGCAACGAGACCGACAGCGACAACGATGAAGCGGCGAATGCTCATGACTTTCCCCGTTCGTGGGCCACGGCGCGATAGCCGATATCCCGGCGAAAATGTACGCCTTCCCAGTGCAGCTTGCCGACGGCTGCATAGGCTTGCGCCCGCGCTCCGGCGGCGCTGGCGCCAAGCCCGCAGACGCAGAGCACACGGCCGCCGCTGGTGACGACGTGGCCATCGCGCCGCGCGGTGCCGGCGTGGAAGACCTTGGCGGATCGGCCGAAGTCGGACGCGAGGCCTTCGATGACGTCGTTCGTTCGAATCTCGCCGGGATAACCGCCCGCCGCCATCACGACACCCAGCGCGACCTGCGGATTCCAGCGCGGCGGGCTTGTGTTCGGATCGCCGTGGACTGCGGCTTCGAGCAGATCGAGCAGATCGGAGTCGAGGCGCATCAGGATCGGCTGCGTTTCAGGATCGCCAAGTCGCGCATTGAATTCGACGACGCTCGGTGCTCCGTCTGCGGCGATCATCAAGCCTGCATAGAGAAAGCCGGTGAACGGCCGACCCTCGGCGACCATGCCGGCCAAAGTCGGCTCGATGATTTCGCGGCGCGTGCGGGCATCGACTTCCGGCGTAACCACCGGCGCCGGTGAACAGGCGCCCATGCCGCCGGTGTTTGGGCCTTCATCACGATCGAACACACGCTTGTGATCCTGGGCCGAGGCGAGCGCGATGTACCTCAAACCGGCCGCGACGACGATGTAGCTGGCTTCCTCGCCGACCAGAAAGTCTTCGATCACGACGCGCGCACCGGCCCCGCCGTAGCCGCCGCCGAGCATGTCGCGGATTGCGCCTGCAGCCTGTTCGACGGTCTCGGCAACGACGACACCCTTGCCGGCCGCGAGACCATCGGCCTTGACCACGATCGGCGCGCCACGTACGGCGACGTAGGCCAGCGCGGGCTCCACCTCGGTGAAGACGCGGTATTTCGCCGTGGGAATTTCGTGGCGCGCAAGAAAATCCTTGGTGAACGCCTTGCTCGATTCGAGCTGCGCGGCCGCCTGCGTCGGGCCGAACACGCGATGGCCCGCGGCGCGGAACGCGTCGACCACACCTTTCGCCAGCGGGCCTTCGGGGCCGACAACGGTGAAGCCGATCGCCTCGCTGCGCACCAGCGCGAGCAGTCCGTCGATGTCGTCTGCGGCAATCTCGACGTTGCGGCAGCGGGGCTCGGTCGCAGTGCCGGCATTGCCCGGCGCAACGAGCACTTCGCTGACGCGCTTCGATCCCGCGAGCTTCCAGGCCAGCGCGTGTTCGCGACCGCCGCCGCCGATGACGAGAACTTTCATATCAGGAGCGGTCACGATCGATCAAAACATTGCCTCACGCGGAGAACGCAGAGAAACGCCCAGGAGCTTTCCCGATGATCTTTGTCGTTCTCTGCCTGAGATCGTCTTTCTCTATCGCCCTGCGCTAGCCGCCGATCGAGATGTAGTAATCCGAAAGAATCTTCGCGACTTCCGGCCGCGAGAATTCCGGCGGCGGCGCAATGCCCTTGCCGAGCATCTCGCGCACCTTGGTGCCGGAAAGGTTGATGAAGTCTTCCGGCGTGTGGTCCGGCGCCTCGCGCATCATCACCACGCGACCGAGCTTCTTCGAATACGCGGTGTTATCGGCGCCGAAGATCTCGATCTTCAGCGCGCCTTTCGGTACCGACGTCTCGAAGATTGTCTGCGCATCGAAAGGCCCGTAGTAACTGCCGACACCGGCGTGATCGCGGCCGACGATCAGGTAATTGCAGCCCATGTTCTGGCGGAAAATGGCGTGCAGCACCGCTTCGCGCGGGCCGGCGTAGAGCATGTCGAAACCGTAGCCGGTGACCATGACCGTGTTCGGCGGGAAGTAGACCTCGACCATCTTGCGGATCGAGGCGTCGCGCACGTCGGCCGGAATGTCGCCGGCCTTGAGCTTGCCGAGCAGCATGTGGATGACGATGCCATCCGCATGCAGACGCTCCTGCGCCATGCGGCAGAGTTCTTCATGCGCGCGGTGCATCGGGTTGCGGGTCTGGAAGGCGACGACTTTGTGCCAGCCGCGTTGCTTGACCTCATCGCGAATCTGCACAGCGGTGCGGAAGGTCGCTGGGAACTCGGTCTCGAAATAGCTGTAGTTCAGCACTTCGATCGCGCCCGACAGCAGCGTATTGCCCATTGTGGTGAACACGGCGACGCCGGGATGCTTGGGATCGAGCGTGCCGAAAATCTTCTCGGCCATGAACTTGATCTGCTCGTCCGTGACGTTCTCGACAGCGGCGACGTTCATGATTGCGAGCACTGGATTGCCGTCGACATTCGGATCGCGCAACGCGATGCGGCTGCCGGCCTTCACGCCCGCTGCCTTCGTGATGTTGACGATCGGCACCGGCCAGAACAGGCCCGCCGTCGTGTGCAGCTTCTCGGCGACGCTCAAGGAATCGGCGAGATTCATGTAGCCGGTCAGCGGATTGAAGTAACCGGCGCCGAGCATCACGGCGTTCGCTGCAGCGGCCGAATTCAGCAGCAGGCTCGGAAGCGTCGCCGCGTCCTTGAGCAGCGACGCACGCCGCGTGTCATCGGCGACAAACAGAGGCTTTAAAGTTTCAGAACCGTGAGGAGCGATCATCGATTGTTGGGTCCGGTCGGTGGTTCAGGCAGCGCGCACGATGCCGCAGGTATCGAGCAACTTGAGCAGGGCTTCGACTTCGGTTTCGAGCGTCATCTGGTCCGTGTGCAGCACCAGTTCCGGCGCATCCGGCGCCTCGTAGGGATCGTCGATGCCGGTGAAGTTCTTGATCAGACCGGCGCGGGCTTTCTTGTACAGGCCCTTCGGGTCGCGCTTCTCGGCCTCCGCGAGCGGCACTTCGACATAGACCTCGATGAAATCCATGCCGCCATCGACGTGCAGCTTGCGCACGACATCGCGATCGGCCCGGTAGGGCGAGACGAAGCTCGACAGCACGATCACTCCGGCGTCGACGAACAGCTTGGCGATCTCGCCGATGCGGCGGATGTTCTCGGCGCGGTCTTCGGCCGAGAAGCCGAGGTTCTTGTTGATGCCGAGGCGGACGTTGTCACCGTCGAGCCGGTATACGAGATGGCCGCGACTGTGCAGCACTTTTTCGAGCGCGACCGCGACGGTGCTCTTGCCGCTGCCGGAAAGGCCCGTGAACCAGATCGTCGCGCCCTTCTGCTTCAGGAGCTGGCCGCGCTCCTGGCGGGTCACTTCGCCTTCGTGCCAGGTCACATTCGTTGCGATCTGCTGCGCCATCGTCGTCGTCCTGTCTGCTGGTGTCGCGAAAGCCAGACGCGTGCGCCGGGGCGAGCACGAACGCGGGTGGCGGGGAGTAGCGGCTGATCCGCAGCGGCTCAACGCTGCCGAGCCGCCGTATCCTAGTTTATTTCCTGGTTTCCTTCTGGTAGCGCTCCACGCCTTGGATGATCGCGCGCTTGGCGTCCTTCGGGCCGTGCCAGCCTTCGATCTTGACCCACTTGCCCTTCTCCAGGTCCTTGTAGTGCTCGAAGAAGTGCTGGATCTGGTCGCGGATCAGCGGCTGCAGGCTGCGCACGGATTCGACGTCCTTGTACAGCGGGCTGACCTTGTTGGTCGGCACCACCAGCAGCTTTTCGTCGGTGCCGGCTTCGTCGGTCATCTCGAGCATGCCGATCACGCGGCAGTTGATCACCGAGCCCGGGATCAGCGGGAACGGCATCATCACCAGCGCATCGAGCGGATCGCCGTCGCCGCCGAGCGTCTGCGGCACGTAGCCGTAGTTGCAGGGGTAGCGCATCGGCGTGGTGAGGATGCGGTCGACGAAGATCGCGCCCGTGGCCTTGTCGACCTCGTACTTCACCGGCTCGCTGTTCATCGGGATTTCGATGACAACATTCACGTCGTCAGGAACGTTGCGGCCAGCTTCGATCAGCGAAACGTACATCGTTCGGACTCCGGAATCTGCAGGGGGGTTTTCCAGGCCGCGAATTATACGGCTTACCGGGGAACGGACAAAAAAATACCCTCACTCGCGCAGGGCGTTTTCCCGTCGCCTGCCGCTTGCGCCCGGAATTTGGAAACAGTCCGTTCGGACGGCTTTTTTATGCGGCCGCAGGCTTCAGCACTTCAAAGGTGATCGCCGGCACTTCCGCGCAGAACTGCTGGCGCGCCTTCCAGACCTGTCCACTTTCGCGATCGAGCCAGAACAGGTTTTCGGTAGACCAGCGCCATTTGCGCACGGTGATCCGTTCGCGCACGCGCAGCGTTTCGTGATCGCGGCCGAGAATGCGCAGTGTCTCCGCGCCCTGCTCGTCGAAACGCGATTCGACGGCGACACCGAAGTCATCCTTCGGCCGCAGGTCGATGAACCGGTATACGCCGGCCGCGCTCGCATCGCCCGGCGTTTTCCCGAAACCGGTCAACGGATCGCTCGTGGGCATCTGCGTGCCGACCAGATCGCGCGGCAGTCCCACGGTCTTCACGAGGCGTCCGTGGCGTGTCACCAGCACCACACGATCGGCGGACGCCCAGTGCAGATCCTCGCCCTCGATGCTCGCGAGGATCACGACTGCCGGTGCGCTGCGCCCGACGCGCAAACCCAGACTCGCGTAAGGCAGCGCGTCGATCTGCGCCGCCGAAACCGGATACGCGGCCGGCTTGCCGATGTCGCGCACGCCGGAGAGTGCCGTTGCAAAAAGATCGAGCGTCGGGCTGCTGGCGCAGGCGCTGACGCCAAGGCCGGCAAGGCCGGCCAATACGGTGCGCCGGGTGTAAGCGTCCCTGGACATTGAGATGGTTTTTTTTCGAGAGGTTTGAATGAGTGGCCGGGCCACACCGAGACAGCCCTGATCCAGTCCTTGTTTATCGCAGGTAAAATGTTTCGACACAATCCCACCGGAATGCTCGCTTGCTGCGAGTATTCCGCGCTCGCCTTTATATCCAGACGACGGCGACAGCGCGCTGCCCGTTCTTCCTTTTTCGCGCACTTACCCTACCGGATTTCTCGATGCCGCAAGCTGCAAACCCGCTGCCCAGCCCGCTGTTCGTCACCTGTGCCCGCGGGCTGGAGCCGCTGCTGGTCGACGAGTTGCGCGGCCTCGGCCTGAGCGAAGTCGCCGAACGCGGCGGCGGCGTCACGGCGGCCGGCGACTGGGGCCACGCCTATCGCGCCTGCCTCTGGTCCAGGCTCGCCAGCCGCGTGCTGCTGCCGCTCGCGCATTTCGACATTCCCGACGCCGACGCGCTTTATGCCGCCGCAAAGGCCATCAACTGGCCGGCCTGGTTTCACGTCGACCGCACGTTCGCGATCGATGTCGCCGGCCGCTCGAACACGGTCACGCACACGCATTTCGCGGCGCTTCGCGTGAAGGACGCACTGGCCGACGCTTTTCGCGCAGCGCATGGCCGCCGGCCGGATGTCGATGCCGACGATCCGGACATCTCGGTACATCTGCATCTGCATGGTGCGCAGGCCACCATCAGCCTCGATCTCTCGGGCGAAAGCCTGCACCGACGCGGCTATCGTCTCGCGAGCGGCGGTGCGCCACTGAAGGAAAATCTGGCGGCCGCGATCCTGCTCCGCGCCGGCTGGCCAGAGGTTGCGGCGCGCGGCGGCGCGCTGCTCGATCCGATGTGTGGCTCGGGCACTTTGCTGCTTGAAGCCGCACTGATCGCGGCTGATATCGCGCCAGGTCTTGGCCGCACACGCCATGGGTTTCTCGCCTTGCAGGACGCCGATCACGCCGCCTGGCAAACGCTGCTCGACGAGGCCGAGGCGCGCAAACAGGCCAGCATGCCGAGGCTGCCGCCGCTCTACGGGCAGGACATCGATCCGAACGCGCTCAAGGCCGCACGCGGCAACTCGGCGCGAGCGGGCATGAGCGAGCACATCGAGTTTCGCGAAGCCGATATCTCGACGATGCACCCGCCAACGGCGGCGCCCGGCCTCGTCGTCAGCAATCCGCCGTACGGCGAGCGCATGGGCTCGGAAGCCGAGATGGTCAAGCTCTACAGCCTGATCGGCGCACGGCTGAAACAATCGTTCGGCGGCTGGCGCGCGGCGATCTTCACCGGACGTCCGGATCTCGGGCCGCGCATGGGCCTGCGAGCCCAAAAGCTCTACTCGTTCTATAACGGCGACCTGCCCTGCAAGTTGCTGCTGTTCGACGTACCGATGCCGGCTGAAGATGCGGTCGCGGTGGCCGATGGCGATTTTGCCAACCGCCTGCGCAAGAACCTCAAGCATCTCGGCAAATGGGCGAAGCGGACAGGCGTGACGAACTACCGACTCTATGACGCCGATCTGCCCGACTACGCCGTGGCCGTCGATCTCTATCAAAGTGATTCGCTGCAAGTCCACGTGCAGGAATACGCGCCACCCAGGACCATCGACCCGGTACACGCCGAGCGTCGGCTGCGCGAGGCGCTGAACGCGATCCAGCAGATTCTCGAAGTGCCGGTCTCGAACATCCACCTGAAAGTGCGCAAGCAGCAGAAGGGTGACGCGCAGTACAGCCGGCAGGCCGAAACCGGTGCGATGCACGTCATCGACGAACACGGCTGCCGGCTCCAGGTGAACTTCACCGACTACCTCGACACCGGCGTCTTCCTCGATCACCGGCCCTTGCGCCTGCGCATTCGCGACGAGGCCAGGGGCAAGCGTTTCCTGAACCTGTTTTCCTATACCGGCAGCGCGACGGCGCAGGCGGCGGTCGGCGGCGCGATCGAGAGCGTCTCGGTCGATCTCTCGAATACCTACCTCGACTGGGCGCGCGAGAACCTCCGCCTCAACGGCATCCGCATGGTTGATGCCGAACGGCGCAGCGCCAAGGAAAACCCGCATCGGCTGTACCGCGCGGACTGCCTCGCCTGGCTGCGCGAGCAGTCCGACAAATCGCGCCCGCCGCAGTTCGACCTCATTCTCTGCGATCCACCGACGTTCTCGAACTCGAAGAAAATGGACGGCACGCTCGACATCCAGCGCGATCACGTCGAGTTGATCACGCTGGCCTCGAAGCTCCTTGCGCCAAACGGCACCTTGTATTTCTCGACCAACCGCAAGCGCTTCAAGCTCGACGACCTGACGCCGCTGGGGCTGGACGTCGAAGACATCACGTCCAGAACACTGGACGAGGACTTCAGGCGTCCACCGCCGGCGCATCGCTGCTGGACGATCCGGAAAGTGGGCAGTGCCTGGCTGAATGCAGGGAAAAAATAGCCTTCGGCATACCGGCGAAAGCCGGTATCCATGACAGCGGAGTGCGCACCGCGAATCTGGATACCGGCGTTCGCCGGTATGACAGGATTTTTAGCCAACGATGTCGTCGTAAAGGTCGCGCCAGGTTGGATTGCCTTCTTCGATCAGAGCGAGCTTCCACGATCGCCGCCACTCCTTGATCTGGCGCTCGCGCGTGACCGCCACTTCGGCGCTCCCTTGCGATTCAAACCAGACGAGCTGATGTACCGCGTAACGTTTGGTGAATCCTTCGACCAGCTCGCTTCGATGCTGCCAGACTCTCTGGACCAGGTTTGAAGTCATGCCGATGTAGAGCGTGCCCTTGTAGCGGCTCGCAAGCATGTAGACGTGGAATTCCTTTTCCATTGCACTCCTCCTACATTGTCATACCGGCGAAAGCCGGTATCCACGGCGGCGAAGTGAGCGCTCAGGATCTGGATACCGGCTTTCGCCGGTATGACATTTTTTTAGATTAGATCAGGTCTTCGGCAGCGTCACCCCGCGCTGCCCCTGGTACTTGCCCCCACGATCCCCATAACTGGTTTCGCAAACCTCATCACTCTCGAAAAACAGCATCTGCGCCACGCCCTCGTTCGCGTAGATCTTCGCGGGCAACGGCGTGGTGTTGCTGAACTCGAGCGTCACGTGGCCTTCCCATTCCGGCTCCAGCGGCGTGACGTTGACGATGATGCCGCAGCGCGCGTAGGTACTCTTGCCGAGACAGACGACGAGGGTCGAGCGCGGAATGCGGAAATATTCGACCGTGCGTGCCAGCGCGAACGAGTTCGGCGGAATGATGCAGACATCCGATTTCACGTCGACGAAGCTGCGCTCGTCGAAGTTCTTCGGATCGACGATCGTCGAGTTGATATTCGTGAAAATCTTGAATTCGTCGGCGCAGCGCACGTCGTAGCCGTAGCTCGAAGTTCCGTAGCTGACGATGCGATGGCCGTCGGCGGCGGTACGCACCTGCGACGGCTCGAACGGCTCGATCATGCCGGTCGCGGCCATGCGGCGAATCCACTTGTCGGATTTGATGCTCATGTTTTCTTCTGGTGATGCAGCGCCATTGCGCTGCCGTAAGCGCAAATTTGCGTTTTCAGTCGTCGCTGAGGGTGATCGATGGAAAGCCCGCGCCAGCCTCGGCGCCGTAGGCGAGCCTCGCCGCTGTCAGCCGCGCGATCTCGCGATAGCGCAGCGACAAGGCCGAGGATGGATCGGCGGCGACGGTCGGGTTGCCGCTGTCCGCCTGTTCGCGAATACGGATGTCCAGCGGCACGGAGCCCAGCAATTCGGTGCCCGCCTCGCGCGCCAGCTTGTCGCCGCCACCGGCGCCGAAGATCGCTTCTTCATGGCCGCAGTTGGTGCAGACGTGCGTGCTCATGTTCTCGATGATGCCGAGCACCGGAATGCCGACCTTGCGGAACATCTGCAAACCCTTGCGCGCATCGAGGAGTGCGATGTCCTGCGGCGTGGTGACGATGACGCTGCCGGCCACCGGCACGCGCTGGCTCAAGGAAAGCTGGATATCGCCGGTGCCCGGCGGCAGGTCGACGACGAGATAGTCGAGATCGTCCCAGATGGTTTCGCCCAGCAGCTGTGCCAGCGCCTGCGTGACCATCGGCCCGCGCCAGATCGCCGGCTGCGCATCGTTGTCGAGCAGGAACCCGATCGACATCGCCTGCAGGCCATGGGCAATGACCGGGTGCATGCGCTTGCCGTCCGGCGAGGTCGGCTTGGCCCGGCTGCCGAGCATCAGCGGTTGCGATGGCCCGTAGATATCGGCATCGAGAATGCCGACGCGCGCGCCCTCGGCCTGCAACGCCAGCGCGAGATTCACCGCGACCGTCGACTTGCCGACGCCGCCCTTGCCCGAGGCCACGGCAAGAATGTTGGCGACACCCGGCAGCGGGCTCAAACCTTTCTGCACCGACTGCGGAACGACGCGGCAACCGATCAATACCGTCACATCGATACCGCAGGCGGCGTGCAGCACCTGCTTCACATCGGCGACGAATTCCGCCGCAATGCCGGCCGCCGGGAAGCCGAGTTCGATCGCCACCTGCGGCTTCGCACCCAGCTGGATATCCGCGACACAGCCCGCCGCCGCGAGGCCACGGCCGATCAGCGGATGGACGTAAGTATCGAGTGCGGCGAGCAACGATTCACGGGTGAGGGACACGGGCAGGTTCACGATAGGAGGAAAGGCTGCGCTATTGTCTCGCATCAGCCTCGCCACCGCGAAACACCGCGCGCCGCCGCTTCTCTGCAACTGGAAACCAACAAAGGAAACTGCCTCACCCCATGGCCTTCAGCTTCGTCTGGCACGACTACGAAACCTTCGGTATCGATGCGGCGCGCGATTGCCCTTCGCAGTTCGCCGCTCGGCGCACCGACGCCGAACTGAACCTGATCGGCAAGCCGCTGGTGCTCTACTGCCAGCCGGTCATTGACGTGCTGCCGCATCCCGACGCCTGCCTGCTCACCGGCATCACGCCGCAACTCGCGCGTGCCGAAGGCGTACCGGAATACGAGTTTGCACGGGAGATCGACGCGCTGTTAAGCGTTCCGGGAACCTGCGGCGTCGGCTACAACTCGATCCGCTTCGACGACGAGGTCACGCGCCACCTGCTCTATCGCAACTTCCACGAACCCTATCTGCGCGAGTGGTTCGGCGGCAACTCGCGCTGGGACCTGGTCGACGTCATGCGGCTCTGGCATGCGCTACGGCCCGAAGGGCTGGAATGGCCGCAGGGCGACAACGGCGCAACAACGTTCCGGCTTGAGCGCCTGAGTGCGGCCAACGGCATCGAGCACACGCAGGCGCATGACGCACTCGCCGATGTCGATGCCACGCTGGCCCTCGCGCGGCGGCTGCGCACCGCACAGCCGCGCCTGTACGAACACGCGCTGAAGCTGCGCGACAAGAAGTTTGCAGCGACGCTGCTGAACGTCAGCGAGATGGCGCCGGTCGTGCATGTCTCGAGCAAGATTCCCTCGGCGCGCGGCTGCCTCGCGCTGATCGTGCCGCTCGCCCAGCATCCGACCAACAGCAACTGTGTCATCGGCTTCGATCTCAGCGTCGATCCCGACGAGCTGCTGGAGCTCGACGCCGACGAGCTGCGCGATCGCGTGTTCGCTTCCGACGAAGACCTGCCGGAAGGCATGACGCGCCTGCCGCTCAAGGGCGTGCATCTGAACAAGTCGCCAATGCTGGCGCCGGCCGGTGCGCTGCGCGCGGCCGATACCGAGCGCTGGGGCATCGACCTCGCGCTGTGTGCAGCCAATCGCGAGCGTCTGTTCGCCGCGCGCGACACGCTGCGGCCCAAGGTCCGCGCCGTGTTCGAGCAGCAGCCGCGCGACAGCGCCGATCCAGAACTATCGCTCTACTCCGGCTTCCTGCCGGATGCCGACAAGCCGCGCCTCGCCCGCGTGCGCAGCGCCGGCCCGGACTCGATTGCCCGCCTGCACGGCAGCTTCGCGGATCTGCGCTACGACGAACTGCTGTTCCGTTACCGCGCACGTCACTACCCCGACACGCTCGACGAGGACGAGCGCGAACGCTGGCGTGATTTCGTCGCGCGCAAGCTGCGTTTCGACACGGGATTGGCGAGCATCACGCTGCCGGCATTTCGCGAGCACGTCGCCGAACTCGCAGCCCGCGAAGGGAACCCGGAGCGCTTGCGGATTCTCACTGCGCTGGCGATCTGGCCCGAGGATTCCGGGCTCGAGGCGCTGCTGCGGAGCGGCTGATGAACACGCCTGTTTGAATCGTCATTCCAGCGGAAGCCGGAATCCAGATTCAGAGCGTCTACGTCGCGACCTTGGATACCGGCTTTCGCCGGCATGACGCTCGTTTTTTCGAGCTGCTCGGGTCTCTCCGCGCAAATCAGACCTTCGCAACCAGCTGCCCCAGGCGCTGCGTCAGCTTGACGTTCTCGCGGTAATCGATCGGCACCGCAATCAGCGCCGGGTCGGGCTGGCGGAACGCTGCTTCGAGCACGCCGGGCAATTCCGCCGACGACTTCAGCTCGTGACCCCAGCAACCAAATGCCTTCGCCAGCAACTCGAAATCCGGATTGCCGAATTCGAGCGGGAAGTGCTTGCCGAATTCGTTCTGCTGCTTCCACTCGATAAGGCCGTAGCTGCCATCGACCCAGATCATCACGACGATATTGAGTTGATAACGCACTGCGGTCTCGAGATCCTGCACGTTCATCAAAAACCGCCATCGCCGCAGATTGCGAGCACGCGCTTGGTCGGCGCCGCGAACTTCGCGCCGATTGCCCCTGGCAGCGCGAAACCCATCGAGCAGAAGCCGTTCGAGATCAGCACGCTGTTCGGCGTTTCCGCCGGGTAATAGCGGCCGATCCATAGCTTGTGCGCGCCGACGTCGGACAAGAGAATGTCCTCGCCAGACAGAAACTGCCGCACGTCCCAGAGCACTTTCTTCGGCTTCATCGGGAACGAACTGTCGTCGCGCTCGCAGCCGTGATCGGCGGCGATCTGGTCGCGCAACGGCTGCCACTTCGCGATGTCATGCAACGGCAGGCGCGCGGCGTGGTCACGATCGAGCACGGCGCTGAATTGCGCCAGAGTCGACGCAATATCGCCGACCACATCGGCCGCGACCGTGTAGTCCTGATCGACCTCGGCTGGCAGGAAATCGACGTGGATGATTTGCTTATCGCGCGCGGCATTCCAGAACTGCGGGCTGTATTCGACGAGGTCGTAGCCGACCACCAGCACGACATCGGCCGAGGCCATCGCCTGGTTGCCGTAGTCCCTGGCTTGCAGACCGATGGTGAACAGGTTGTGCTGATCCGAGCGGGCCAGCGCACCCTTGCCCATGAACGTGTTGAACACCGGCAGGCCGGTCTTGTGCGCCAGCTCGCGTAATGTCAGCGCCGCGCGCTTCCGCAAGGCGCCGTTGCCGGCAAGGATCACCGGGTTCTTTGCCTTGACGAGAATGGCAACCGCCTGTTCGACCGCCTGCGCATCGGCGGAAGGCCGGCGCGTCTTGTTGACCGGCATTGGCTGGGCGTTGAGCCGGTGCTTCGCCACGTCCTCCGGTAGTTCGACGACGCAGACGCCGGGCTTCTCCGCCTCCGCGAGCTTGAATGCCTTGCGCAGGATTTCCGGGATCGAACCGGCATCGATGATCGACTGCGCCCACTTCGAGATCGGACGCATCATCGCGATGGCGTCCATGTTCTGGTGGCTTTCCTTGTGCAGCCGGCGCGTCGGTCCCTGACCGATGATCGCGACCACCGGCGAGCGATCGAGATTGGCGTCGGCGAGCCCGGTCACGAGGTTGGTTGCGCCGGGGCCGAGCGTGGCCAGACAAACGCCGGCACGGCCGGTCAGGCGGCCATAGACATCCGCCATGAATGCCGCGGCCTGCTCATGACGCGTGAGGATGAAACGAATTTTCGAGTCGAGCAGCGCGATCATCAGATCGGCGTTCTCCTCACCCGGCAGGCCGAAGATGTACTCGCCGCCTTCCGCTTCGAGGCAGCGCACGAACAGCTCGGCGGCCTTGATTCCTTCAACTGCCACAGCTTTCGTGTCGTCCATATCGTGCGTTTCCGGATCAGCCGCCGAGCTCCGGCGAGCGCAGCACCATCATCTTGCGCACCTGCATGTCGTGCATCGTGTAGGGAATGCCGCCGACGTTGTAGCCGGACTGCCGCAGCCCCGCGAACGGCATCCAGTCGACCCGGAATGCGGTGTGGTCGTTCACCATGACCGCCGAGGCGTCGATGCGCTTGTAACAGCGCAGTGCCGTCTCCAGACTGCGCGTGAATATGGCGGCCTGGAATGCGAATGGCAGACTGTTCGCGCGGGCGATTGCCTCGTCGATCTCGTCGTAAGCGAAAACGCAAACCACCGGACCGAACACCTCGTGCGTCGAGACTTTCGCATCGGCGGGCGGATCGACCAGCAACGTCGGCTCGTAAAAAGTCGCGGAGATTGCTTTGCCGCCGCAGACCAGCTTCGCACCACCAGCGACCGCCTCATCTACCCATTGCCCGATGCGCTCGGTCTCGGCCGGCGTGATCAGCGGGCCGACTTCGGTCGATGCGAGCGTGGGGTCGCCGGATTCCAGCTTCAGCACCGCCGTCTTCAGCGCCGCAACGAAGCGCTCGACCAGCCGCCGCTCGACGAACACGCGCTGCACCGACACGCAGACCTGCCCGGCGTGGTAATAGCCGCCTTTCGCGATCAGCGGAATCGCCGTGTCGAGATCGGCATCTGCCGCGACGATCACCGGCGCCACCCCGCCGTGTTCGAGCGCGCAGCGTGCACCGGGTGCGAGCTTGCTGCGCAGGCTCCAGCCCACCTTGGCGCTGCCGATGAAGCTGAGAAAGGCCACACGCGAGTCGGCGACGAGCCTGCCGATCAGCTCGTTGCTCTCCGGCACAAGCGCTTGGCACCACTCCGCCGGCAGGCCCGCTTCACGCAGGATTTCGACGAAGCGGAAGCACGATAGCGGTGTGGAACGCGCCGGCTTGACGATGACCGGACAGCCAGTCGCCACGGCCGGCCCGACCTGATGCGCGATCAGATTCAAGGGATGATTGAACGCACTGACCGCCACCACGACGCCAATCGGCTCTCCTTGAGTGAAGGCGAGCCGATTCGCCGACCCGGCGTTGACGCGCATCGGAATCACCTCGCCCTGATCGGCACGCAGATGTTCGACGCAGAGCCGCAGGCTATCGATCGCCCGCGCGACCTCAACGCGCGAATCGAGCAGCGGCTTGCCGCCCTCGCGCGCCGCCTCGACCGCCAGCGGCTCGGCCCGCGCCTTCATCAGGCTTGCCGCACCTTCCAGAATCTCGATGCGTCGGGCCAGCGGCAGCCAGCCATCGCGATTCCGGAACAGGCCGTACGCGGTTTCGAGCGCCCGCTCGACCGCCGCCGCATCCGCTGTTGCGACGCGTGCAATCGGGCTGCGATCAAACGGTGCCTCGACCGTGTAGTCGGCGGAAGCGCTATTCGCGCCGGGGATCATCAGCGCGTGGCGGTGCAGGCTCATCGGGTCTCGACTCCTTCGCGGTTACTACGAGTGTAGACAAGCGACTGCCGACATTGTTACCGCGCATGAGTCAGGGACTCTTGTCGTCCCCCTCGATCCAGCGCGCAAACACGCCTGCGGCAATCGCACCGGCAATCGGGGCCACCCAGAACAGCCACAATTGCGACAGCGCCCAGCCGCCGACAAACAACGCCGGGCCGGTGCTGCGCGCCGGATTCACCGAGGTGTTGGTGACCGGAATGCTGATCAGGTGGATCAGGGTCAGCGCCAGGCCAATCGCGATCGGCGCGAAGTTCTGCGGCGCAGTGCGGTGTGTGGCGCCGAGGACGATGAAGAGGAAGCCGAAGGTCAGCACGAATTCGCAGACCGCGCCGGAGGCGAGCGAGAAACCGCCGGGCGAATGCTCGCCGTAGCCGTTCGAGGCGAAACCGGCCGCGACCTTGAATTCCGGATTGCCGCTCGCAATCACGTACAGCACCGCAGCACCGGCAATCGCGCCGAGTACCTGCGCGGCAACATATGGCGCGATGTCCGACGCCGGAATGCGTTTGCCGGCCCAGAGGCCGACCGTCACGGCGGGGTTGAGATGGCAGCCCGAGACATGGCCGATCGTGTAGGCCATCGTCAGCACGGTCAGGCCGAAAGCCAGTGACACGCCGACAAAACCTATGCCGTATTGCGGGAACCCCGCCGCCAGCACCGCGCTGCCGCAACCGCCCAGCACCAGCCAGGCCGTGCCGACGAATTCGGCTGCCATGCGTCTGCTCATCGTGACCATATCGAACCCCCGTTCGTGGATAGAAACCGCGTGCTGATTCTGCGCCTCTTGCCGCGTCGAACAACAACCGGGCCATCCGGCAACCCCATGTCATAATTTGCCGCCGCTTCAACCCCATTCCGTCATGCGCCGCATCCTCGTCACGCACGCCCTGCCCTACGCAAACGGCCCGCTGCATCTGGGCCACCTGGTTGGCTATATCCAGACCGACATCTGGGTGCGGTTCCAGCGCATGTGCGGTCACGACGTCACGTTTGTTGCCGGCGAAGACGCGCACGGCACGCCGATCATGCTGGCGGCCGAAAAGGCCGGCGTTTCGGCGGAAGCGTTCGTTGCGCAAATCAAGGCCAGTCACGAACGTGACTTCGCGGATTTCGGCGTGCATCACGATCACTACCACACCACGCATTCGGACGAGAACCGCGTGCTGTCCGAGTCGATCTACACCGCACTGAAGGACAACGGCTACATTGCGTCGCGCAAGATCGAGCAGGCTTACGACCCGGTCAAGGAGATGTTCCTGCCGGATCGCTACATCAAGGGCGCGTGTCCGCACTGCGGCACGCCGGACCAGTACGGCGACCAATGCGAGAACTGCTTCGAGACGTATTCACCGACCGATCTGAAGAACCCACGTTCGGTGCTGTCGGGCGCGACGCCGGTGCTGAAGGAATCAGAGCACTACTTCTTCGAGCTGTCGAAGCTGCAAACCGTCGTGCAGGACTGGCTGGCCTCGGCGCAGGTCCATTCCAGCGTCAAGGCCAAGTTGCGCGAATGGCTGGACGCCGGGCTGAAAGACTGGGACATCTCACGCGACGCACCCTACTTCGGCTTCCAGATTCCGGGCCAGGCGCCGGGCTCGCCCCCGAAGTTCTTCTACGTCTGGCTCGACGCGCCGATCGGTTACTTCGCGAGTCTCAAGGCTTATTGCGAAAGCGCGGCCGGCAAGGCGCGCGGGCTGGACTTCGAGCGCTTCGTGAAGGACGAGCCGTACGCCGAGATGTGGCATTTCATCGGCAAGGACATCATCAACTTCCATGGCTTGTTCTGGCCAGCAATGCTGCATGGCGCCGGCTATCGCACGCCGACCGGGCTGGCCGTCAACGGCTACCTGACGGTGAACGGCGCGAAGATGAGCAAGTCGCGCGGGACCTTCATCAAGGCACGGACGTATCTGGATGCCGGCTTGAATCCGGAGTATCTGCGTTATTACTTTGCGGCGAAGCTGGGTGAGGGGGTTGATGATCTCGATCTCAATCTCGAAGATTTCGTGGCGCGGATCAACAGCGACATCGTTGGCAAGTACGTCAACATCGCCAGCCGCTGCGCGGGTTTCGTACACAAGTATTTCGATGCCCAGCTATTAGGTATTCCGCTTACGCCCGCTGAGGCCGACCGAGCTTCCGCAATTATTGAGAAGATTGGACCGAACTCGCCGACGGCGGACAAGCTCGCGTTTAAGTACCCGCAATACCGCAACTTCCCCGAGGCCGCTCTATTTTACGGCCTCCGAATGTACGCTGACCCGATTGCTGCCCATTACGAAAAACGGGACTATTCGAAGGCCGTCGGGATGGTCATGCAGCTTGCGGATCGCGTCAATAAATACATTGATGATCGCAAGCCATGGAAAGCTATCGAAGAGGACCGAAAAGCTGAGCTTGCTGTCGTGTGCCTCGTAGCACTGAACGCATTTCGGCTTCTCACAATTTATCTAAAGCCAATACTCCCAAAGCTAACTGAAGCGGCCGAGCAATTTCTTAATGTCCCGCGACTGTCGTGGAGCGATATTGATCAACCGATTCTCAATCACAAGATAAATGGCTTCTCCTCGCTGATTACCCGCATCGATGCTGGCTCGATCAAGGCGATGGTTGCCGCTTCAACCGAAGACCTCACACCGCAAACGACCGGCGCAAACCCCTCCCCTCAATCCCTTCCCGCAAAGAGGAGCGAAGCGAAATCCGCCGTGGACGCATCCGGCCTCCCGCCTCCCGCTTCACAAGCGAGCATCGAAGACTTCACCAAAATCGACCTCCGCATCGCCCGCATCGAAGCCGCCGAGGCGGTCGAAGGCGCGGACAAGCTGCTGAAGCTGACGCTCGATGTCGGCGCGCTCGGCAAGCGGCAGATCTTCGCCGCAATCAAGGCTGCGTATCCGCCCGAGACACTCGTCGGCCGGCTGACGGTGATGGTCGCGAATCTGGCGCCGCGCAAGATGCGCTTCGGGATGTCGGAAGGCATGGTGCTTGCCGCGAGCGGCGACGAGGGCGGGCCGTTTCTGCTGACCCCGGATGCCGGCTCGACGCCCGGCATGAAAGTGAAGTGAAGCCGGGCACGGCCCTGCTGGCGCGCGTCTACTGCGGGCTTGCGGCGGGCGCGCTGATCTGGCTTGGCCTCGCGGCCTGGCAGGCCGGGCGCGACAACATCTATCTCGGCGCGATGCTCTGCGGCGTCGGGTTGTTCATGATCGCCGGCCTGTTCGGCGGCACGACACGGCTGCTCGCGATGGTCGGTCTGTGCATCGTGTTCGCGCTGCTCTCGTTCGCGTTCAGCCTGGGTATGCTGGTGCTGCGTCAGGAAACGCCGGACGCCGGCATCGTCAGCGTCTGGGCGACGGAACTGATTGCAGCGGCGCTGGGCGGCGTGCTGGCGCGGCGCATGTATGGCGCGACGATCGGCTGAGGACCGTGATGCCGTCCGCCGAATCCATCGCCACGCTCGCACAGCGCATCGACGCGCTGCTGCCGCAGACGCAGTGCACGCGCTGCGGTTACGACGGCTGCTGGCCCTACGCCGAGGCGGTGGCCTGCAACGAGGCGGCGATCAATCAGTGCCCGCCGGGCGGCAGGGCCACGATCAACGCACTGGCCGACTTGCTGCGCCTGCCGCCACTGCCGCTGAATCCGGCAAATGGCGTCGAGGCGGAGGCAACGATCGCAGTCATCGACGAGGCGCTCTGCATCGGTTGCTTCAAATGCGTGCTGGCCTGCCCGGTCGATGCGATCGTCGGCGCGCCGAAGCTGATGCACACGGTGCTTGGCGCCGAGTGCAGCGGCTGCGATCTTTGCCTGCCGCCCTGCCCGGTCAACTGCATCACGATGGTTCCGCGCGAGGCAACGCTGCCCGCGCCGGCCACGCAGGCGCCACATTGGCGTGCAAGCCACGATGCGCGCGCTGCGCGGCTGGCACGCGAGCGCGAGAGCCGCGACGTGGCGCGTCAACGCCGGCGTGCGGCCACACTCCAGGATCAGGCGCAGGGTTTCGACATCACCGCCGCCATCGCTCGTTCGCGCGCGCGCAAGGAAGCAGGCCCGTGAACGCCGCACAACGAAGCGAGCTGTACCGGCGGCTCGCCGCAGCGAGTCCCGATCCGCGCAGCGAGCTCGAATACGCCAATCCGTTCGAGCTTCTGGTCGCCGTCGTGCTGTCGGCGCAGGCCACCGACGTCAGCGTCAACAAGGCGACGGCGCTGCTGTATCCGGTTGCGAACACGCCGGAAAAAGTTCTTGCCCTCGGCGAAGAACGACTGCGCGGCTATATCAGGACCATCGGGCTGTATCAGACCAAGGCGAAGAATGTGATCGCGCTGTGCCGGCTGCTGCTGGAGCGCCACGCCGGGCAGGTGCCGCGCGCACGCGCCGCGCTCGAAGCGCTGCCGGGCGTTGGCAGCAAGACCGCGAGCGTGGTCCTGAACGTGGCCTTCGGCGAGCCGACGATCGCGGTCGACACGCATATCTTCCGCATCGCCAACCGCACGGGGCTGGCGCCGGGAAAGACTGCGGACGCAGTTGCGGCAAAGCTCGAAAAGCTCACGCCCGCCGAGTTCAAGCTCAACGCGCACCACTGGCTGATCCTGCATGGGCGCTACGTCTGCAAGGCGCGGTTACCGGAGTGCTGGCGCTGCCTGATCGTCGATCTCTGCACGTTCAAGCCGAAGACACCGCTGGCCGGGCAAGCGCCTGCGCCGAGGCGGCTCGGCAAGCCGCTTGCGAAGAAAACGGTCGCGATGACAAAAATACCCACGAAGACGAAACGTTGAGCTTGGCGCTGGAGTCCCGGACAATCGGAACATGGACGATGGTTCCTCATTCTCGCGCCCGGTCTGGCAGATGCTGTTGGCGGACGCCATCACGCGCCCGGCGGACCTGCTGGCACTGCTCAACCTCGATCCGGCCCTGCCGTCACTCGACTTCGAGCGCCTGCGCGATTTCCCGCTGCGTGTGCCGCGCGGCTTTGTCGCCCGCATGCGCCCTGGCGATCCGCGTGATCCGCTGTTCCGGCAAGTCTGGCCGGCCGTCGCCGAAGCCGTGGCAACCCCCGGCTATTCGCGTGATGCCGTTGGCGATCTCGACCGGCTCAAACCCGGCGGACTGATCCACAAGTACCAGGGCCGCGCGCTTGTGGTCGCGACCGGCGCCTGCGCGGTGAACTGCCGTTACTGCTTCCGCCGGCATTTTCCCTACGGCGAGGCGCAGGCGGTGCGCGGGCACTGGCAAGCGACACTCGCGCAGCTCGCTGCCGATCCGAGCATCGAGGAAGTGATCCTGTCCGGCGGCGATCCGCTGTCGCTGGCCGACGACAAGCTCGCCGCGTTCGTCGCCGCGCTCGACGACATTCCTCACGTTCGCCGCCTGCGTCTGCATACGCGCGTGCCGGTGGTGCTGCCGGAACGCGTCGATGCCGCGCTGATCGGCTGGCTGGCGCGCACGTCGTTGCCGAAGATCGTGGTGCTGCACGTCAACCATGCGAACGAAATAGACGAAGCCGTTGCGGCGGCCTGCGCGGGGCTGCGCGCAGCCGGCGCGACGCTGCTCAATCAGTCCGTCCTGCTGAAAGGCGTCAACGACTCGACGGACGCACTTGCCGATTTGTCCGAAAGACTCATTGCCTGCGGCGTTTTGCCCTACTATCTTCACCTACCGGATCAGGTCCAGGGAACTGCGCATTTCAACGTGGAAGAACGGATTGCCCAGACTTTGATGTCCGCGCTCTCGGCGAGACTGCCGGGCTATCTCCTGCCGCGCCTCGTGCGCGAGATTGCCGGCGAGCCGGCGAAGACGCTGGTGCCATGGTCGTGAATCCTGCCGAAGCCGTCGTTCCGGGTGCCGCCGATGCAACGGGTGGCGTTCTGCTGGTTGCTACCGCCTCCGAGGAAGTCGCCAAGCGGATCGAAAGCCATCTGCGCAATGCCGGCCACCCGCTGCGCGTGACCTGGGTCAAGGAACTCGAAGATATCGAGGCGCTCCTGCGCCGCAATCCGCCGGACCTGATGCTCTGCGACCGCGACGTGCGCGGCGCGGTGCGCGACCGCGTTCTGGCCCTGTGCGGCGCGCTGCGGCCGGACCTGCCGGTAGTGCTGATCAGCCGGCAGTGGAGCATCGAGGCGAGTGTCGCGGCACTGGCCGCCGGCGCTCAGGATTTCGCGGCCTACGACGACGTCAACCACCTGCGCCATCTGGAGCTGGTGGTCGTACGCGAGTTCACCAAGCATCATCACCTGCGGCTTTTACGCCGCACGCAGGAGCGCCTCGCCGATTTCGAATCGCGCTACCAGCAGCTCACCGATTCGACCGGGGACGCTGTGGGTCTCGTGCAGGAAGGCATTCTGGCTGGCGCCAATCTCGCCCTCGCGAAACTGCTCGGCTTTGACGACCCGACCGAACTCGCCGGCCAGCCCCTGATCGATCTGGTCGAGCCCAGCCAGCAGGGCAAGATCAAGGAGCGCCTGCGCGCCGTGCTCAAGGGCAAGCACGTCGGCGAACCGCTGGAAGTGCGACTGGTCGGCAAGACCGGTACGGTCGAAGTCAAGGCGCAGCTGATTCTCGGCACGCTGGACGGCGAGCGGGTCATCGAACTGCTGATCCGTGCCGTTGCGCCAGCGGCAACGCCGCTAAGCCCGGCGCCGCGCGGGCGCGGTGCTTTCGTCGAAGCAATCGGCAAAATCCCGGCCGATGCGCGCATCGCCCGCGGCGCGCTGCTGCTGCATATCGACGATTTCGAGGGCCTCGAAACGCGCGTCGGTCACGCCGATGCCCAGGAAATCAACGCCCAGATCACGCAGCAGATCGAAGCCCGGCTCGGGCCGCTGGACCAGTGCTTCGGGTTTTCCACCGACGAAATTGCGCTCCTGATCCATCGCGCCAATTTCGAGCAAGTCGAGGAGTCCTGCGAGATGCTGCGCCAGGCGATCAAGGCGCATATTTTTTCGGCGCATGAGAACGATGCGCAGGTTTCATTGACCGTCGCGCTGTTTCCGCTCGGCCCCGCCGACTCCGCCGACACGGTGATCCGCCAGCTCGTCGCCGAGGTCCGGCAGGTTTCCACGAAAGGCGGCGACCGGATGATCGCACTCGGCGCCACGGCCAAGGCCAGCCAGGTCGATCGCGAAGAGGCACGCCGCGCGACGGAGATCAAGAAAGCGCTCGACGAGAACCGCTTCAAGCTGGCCTACCAGTCCATCGCCAGTCTCGAAGGCGAAACGCGCAGCCATTACGACATCCTGCTGCGCATGCTCGATGAGACTGGTCGCGAATATCACGCGGCGGAGTTCCTCCCGGCTGCGCAGAGGTTCGATCTGATGCGCGACATCGATCGCTGGGTGGTCAATTGCGCGATGGAAATCGTCGCGCGCCGCTCTTCCAAGCAGGAACAATCAGTGCTGTTCGTGAAAGTGTCGGAGGACACGCTGCGCGATACCGACAACTTCCTCGCCTGGTTGAAGGAACGCGCAATATCGCGGCCGCTGCGCGCCGACGAAATCGTGTTCGAGATCCAGGAACGTGTGCTGCAGAACCATATCCGCAAGGCCAAGACCCTGACCCACGGCCTGATCGAGATGGGCGCTGGAGTTGCTATCGAACACTTCGGCATCGCCGTCAATTCGGTGCAGTTGCTCGATCATGTGCCGACCGGCTTCCTGAAATTCCACGCCTCGTTCACCCATAATTTCAGCGACAAGGATGTGCAGAGGCGGCTCATGGAACTGGTCGAGGCGGCGAAGCAGCGGCGCATCAAGACCATCGTCAGCCATGTCGAAGACGCGAACGTCATGGCGCGCCTCTGGCAGATGGGCGTCAATTTCATTCAGGGTTACCACATCAAGGAGCCGGAAGTGGTACTGCTGACCGGCGACGCGGCCGGACGGCACTAGATCAAATCTTGTCGCCCTCCTTTCCCGGCGGAAGAAAGGCTTCAGGAACTCACGCTGACTGTTCCAGCCTGGCAATCCGCGACCCCAGCAGCGCATGCCGACACGAGCCACCGACCGAGGGCCCCCGCAATGTCATCGCGGGGATCGGTCGCAAGGCGAGTGACGGCGGCGTTCGCCGCTACGCGCTCTGCTCCAGACGGGCAATGCGAACTTCCAGCGGCGGATGCCGGCACGAGCCACCGACCGAGGGCCCCCGCAGTGTCATCGCGGGGATCGGTCGCAAGGCGAGTGACGGCGGCGTTCGCCGCTACGCGCTCCGCTCCAGACGGGCAATGCGAACTTCCAGCGGCGGATGCGTCATGAACAAGCTTCGGACACCGCCCGAAATACCGAAGGCCTGCATGCCCTGCGGCAGGCTCGTCGCCTCGTGGTTCGACTTCAGCTTCTGCAGCGCGGCGATCATCTTGCGTTTGCCGGCCAGATGCGCGCCGCCGGCATCGGCGTGGAATTCGCGCCAGCGCGAGAACGCGGCGACGATCATCGTCGCGGCGAAGCCGAGCACGATCTGCATCACCATCGAGGTCACGTAGTACCCGATACCGACGCCGCCGCGGTCGTCGCCGCGGCGCAGCGCACTGTCGACGAAATAGCCGACCACGCGCGACAGGAAGATCACGAAGGTGTTCACCACACCCTGGATCAGCGTCAACGTGACCATGTCGCCGTTCGCGACGTGGCTCATTTCATGGCCGATCACGGCCTCGGTTTCGTCCTGACTCATCGAGCGCAACAGGCCGGTCGAAACGGCGACCAGCGAACTGTTTTTGGTCATGCCGGTGGCGAAGGCATTGATCTCCGGCGCCTCGTAGATCGCGACTTCCGGCATCTTGATGCCCACCGCACGCGACTGCCGCTCGACGGTCGCCAGCAGCCAGACTTCGCCGGCATTCGCGGGCTGCGTGATAACCCGCGCGCCAACACTGCGCTTCGCCATCCACTTCGACATCGCCAGCGAAATGAATGCGCCGCCCATGCCGAACACGGCTGAGAAGCCGAGCAAAGTCGGCAGATTCAGTCCGCTCTGCGTCAGGAAACGATCGACACCGAGCAGACTGGCCACGATCGACAGCACCACCAGCACGGCGATATTGGTCAACAGGAACAGGGCTATGCGTTTCATCGTTCTATCGAAATCGGCTGGATGACCGGGGTGGTCTCTTAGAGTCTTGCGCCGCGCCGGAAAAACTCAAGACCCTGGATCAGACGTTCGCGCCGATAGCACTGCGGCCAACCCGTCAACACGCTGATAACCGCGCGGCAGCGGATTGCCGCGTGCTGCGCGGCTGCCGAGATAGCCGACGAGGTCGTTGTTCTTGAGCGTCAACGTCCGCTTGAGACTCGTCACTTCCAGCGCCGCGCCGGCCGGCAGCACGGCGGCGGCAACGATACGGTCCTCGCCGCGCAAAATGATCAGCTTGTTGCCCTTGCCCTTAGCCATTTCCGGCAGTTCGGTGACCGGGAATACGAGCAAGCGGCCCTCGGCGGTGGCCACCGCGATGCGATCGTTCGCGGGATCGCGCGTGACCGGCGGCGGCAGCGGCGCGCCTTCGAGACTCAGCGCGGCCTTGCCGGCGCGGTTACGGCCTTGCAGATCGTCGAGCTTGGCGACGAAGCCGTAGCCATCGCTGCCGGCGAGCACGAATTTTTCGCTGGCCTCGCCGGTCATCAAGCTCACGATACTGGCGCCGTCCTGCAGATCGAGCCTGGTCGTCACCGGCTCGCCCTGCGAGCGCGCCGATGGCAACTCGCGCGGCTGCAACGTGTACGCGCGGCCTTTCGAGTCGAGCAGGATCAGCAGATGATTGGTGCGTCCGGCGGCCGAGGTCAGGTATTCGTCGCCGGCCTTGTAACTCAAGGATGTCACGTCGACATCGTGACCCTTCGCGGCGCGAATCCAGCCGGCCTTCGACAATACGACCGTGATCGGCTCGGACGGCAGGATTTCGGTTGCCTCCAGCGCTATGGCGGCGGCACGCGCGACGATCGGGCAGCGGCGATCATCGCCGTATTTCTTCGCGTCTTCGTCGAGTTCCTTGGCAATCAGCTTTTTCAGCCTGGTCTCGGAGGCCAGCACGTCTTCGAGCTTGGCACGCTCGGCGGCAAGCTCGGCCTGCTCGCCGCGAATCTGCATCTCTTCGATCTTCTGGAGATGACGCAGACGCAGGTCGAGAATGGCATTGGCCTGGATTTCCGAGAGTCCAAAGCGCGCCATCAGCTCGGCATGCGGATCGTCCTCGTAACGGATGATGCGGATGACCTCGTCGATGTTCAGGAACGCGATCAAGAGGCCATCGAGAATGTGCAGGCGCTCGTTGACCTTCATCAGCCGGTGTTCGAGCCGGCGGCGCACGGTAGCCGTGCGGTAGACCAGCCACTCGCCGAGAATCTCGCGCAGATTCTTGACCCGAGGGCGGCCATCGAGGCCGATCATGTTGAGGTTCACGCGCACCGATTTTTCGAGATCGGTGGTCGCGAACAAATGCGCCATCAGGGCTTCGATATCGACGCGGTTGCTGCGCGGGATGATGACGATGCGCGTCGGGTTTTCGTGATCGGATTCGTCGCGCAGATCCTCGACCAGCGGCAGCTTCTTCGCGCGCATCTGCTCGGCGATCTGCTCCTGAATCTTCGCCGGCGAAACCTGGTGCGGAAGCTGCGTGATGATGACGTTATCGTCCTCGCGCTCCCAGCGCGCGCGCGTGCGCACCATGCCGTTGCCGCTCTGGTAGAGCTTTTTAAGCTCGGCTGAGTCGCTGATGATTTCGCAGCCGGTTGGGAAATCCGGCGCCGGCACGACGGCAATCAATTCATCCAGCGAGGTCTTCGGGTTCTTCAGCAGCAACTGGCAGGCCGCGACCAGTTCGCGCAGGTTGTGTGGCGGAATGTCCGTCGCCATGCCGACGGCGATGCCGGTGGTGCCGTTGACGAGGATGTTGGGAAGACGTGCCGGCAGCAGCTTCGGCTCCTGCAAGGTGCCGTCGAAATTCGGCACCCAGTCCGAGGTGCCCATCTCCAGCTCCGACAGGAGCGTCGCCGCGTACGGCGTCAGCTTCGCTTCGGTGTAGCGCATCGCGGCGAAGCTCTTGGGATCGTCCGCCGAACCCCAGTTGCCCTGGCCGTCGACCAGCGGATAGCGATAGGCGAACGGCTGCGCCATCGTCACCATGGCCTCGTAGCAGGCGCTGTCGCCATGCGGATGGAACTTGCCGATGACATCGCCGACCGTGCGCGCCGACTTCTTTGGCTTGGACGTGGACGAAAGGCCGAGTTCGCTCATCGCGTAGATGATTCGACGCTGCACGGGTTTGAGACCGTCGGCGATGTTGGGCAGCGCGCGGTCGAGCACGACATACATCGAGTAGTCGAGGTAGGCCTTCTCGGCAAAAATGCGCAGCGGAATGCGCTCGGTTTCGGTGATTTCGGTCGTCATGGACGGCGCTGGAGATTTTGGAGAAGGAGCCGGTCGCGATGCCGTACGACGCGCCCGCGACGGGACTCAGGGCACGAAGTCTACTGCGTCCCGATGGTGTTTCCGGGAGTTGACGACGCGACCTTCCCCGACTCCCGTTTTCAGGACCGCTTGCGCGCCCTGGCTGGCTTGCCACCCGCCGCCTGTTCAAACGCATGCGCCGCGCGGTAGATCGTGGCTTCATCCCAGTGCTTGCCGATGAGCTGGAGGCCGACCGGTAGTCCGTCGCTCCAGCCGCAGGGAATCGAAATCGCCGGATGACCGGTGGCGTCGAAGGGGCAGGTATTGGGCAGCATCTCGAAACCGCGCGCGATGTTCTCGGCCGGGCCGGCGTCGGCAGGCGGGAGCTTCGTCGCCTTCATCGGCAGGGTCGGCATCAGCAGCAGGTCGTAGCGGGACAGCGCTTCATCGTAGGCGCCGCGCAGGCGGCGGTTGATGTTCTGCGCCTTCGCGTAATGATGCCCGCGATGCTTGCGCAGCATGAAGTGGCCGAGCAGCATCGTGACTTTCAACGTGTCCGACAACTCATCCGCGCGGCCGCGCCAGGCGTCGTGCGCGCGTTGCAGGCTGGTCACGTAGAGACCCTTCCAGTTAAAGCCGAAACCGTTGCCGTGCATCATCTGCGCGGTAGCGCCCTCGTGCGCGATGGCCGACCAGATCACCGGGCCCAGCGTGTGCATCGGAATCGAAATCTCGTCGACCGTCGCGCCAAGTTTCTTGAACGTAGCGGCCGCATCGCGCACCAGTTTGTCGACGTCGCGCTCCGACGCCGGCAGGCCGAAGCCTTCCTTGACCACGCCGATGCGCAGACCCTTCACCGAGCCTTTGAGTGCTTCGCGATAGTCGCCGACGTGTACGTCGATCTGCCTTGGGTCGAGGCCATCCGACCCGGCGAGCACTTCCAGCAGCAGCGCACTGTCGGCGACGTTCGCAGTGATCGGGCCGGTGTGATCGATCGTGGACTCGATCGGCATGATGCCGCTGTACGGCACCAGCCCGTGCGTAGGCTTCATGCCGACGGTGCCGCAATAGGCTGATGGCATGCGGATCGAACCGCCCTGATCGCCGCCGATCGCCATATCGACCAGCCCCGCCGCGACCAGCGCCGCACTGCCCGACGACGAGCCGCCGGCCGAATAGCCGGCCTTGTGCGGATTCACCACCGGCCCGAGCGCGCCGGTGTGGCTGCCGCCGGAAAAGCAGAAATACTCGCAGTGCGATTTGCCGAGAATGGTGCCGCCGGCATCGAGGATGCGGGTGACGATGGTCGCATCGACATCCGGCACGTAGCCCTGAAGTGTGGAGGCGCCGTTCATCATCGGCACGCCGGCCACGCAGACGTTGTCCTTGATCGCGAAGGTCTTGCCCTTGAGGGCCCCCTTCGCCGCGCCTTCGATGATGCTTTTCACGTACCAGGCGTTGTAGGGATTTTCCGCAGCCGGCGGTCGACCGCCTGGCGTGCGCGGATACTTCACGGGAGGGAGTTCGTCCGGCATCTGCTCGAGCAGCGTGTAGCCGGCAACCGCGCCATCCATCAAGCCAAGATAGACATCGATCTCGGCCGGGTCCATGTGCATGCCCAGCTCGCGAGCGACTTCGCTCATTTCCTCATGCGTCGGTTTTTTCATGTCTAACGCTCCCCGGAAAGTATCTTTACTGGCCCATTACATCAGGGTTTTTCCACCGTGCAATCGGGGCTGACCCGCGATTGACGCTATCGCCCCGCCGCACTAGCCTCACCGGAGGTGAACGAGAGAGGCTCGGAAAAATGTCGCATCCACACTCGCATCACGATGCGCCGCTGTCCGAGGTCGTCCTCCGGGTCAAGGCGCTGGAATCGCTGCTGGTCGAGAAGGGCCTGGTCGATTCCGCAGCGCTCGACGCGATCATCGACACCTACGAAACCAAGGTCGGCCCGCGCAATGGCGCACAGGTCGTCGCCCGCGCCTGGACCGATCCCGCCTACAAAACCCGACTGCTTGAAGATGCCACCGCCGCCATCGCCGAGCTTGGCTACTCCGGCGTGCAGGGCGAAGACATGGTAGTGGTCGAGAACACACCGCAGGTGCACAACATCGTGGTCTGCACGCTGTGCTCCTGCTATCCGTGGCCGACGCTGGGCCTGCCGCCGGTCTGGTACAAATCCGCGCCCTATCGCTCCCGCGCCGTCATCGACCCGCGCGGCGTGCTGCGCGAGTTCGGCATGGAGGTGCCGGAAACGACCGAAGTGCGGGTCTGGGACAGCAACGCCGAGCTGCGCTACTTCGTGCTGCCGATGCGGCCGGCGGGCACGGAAGGCTTGACCGCCGCGCAGCTTGCCGAACGGGTCACGCGTGATTCGATGATCGGCACCGGCCTGCCGAAAGAGGCGTCCGCATGAACGGCGTGCACGATCTCGGCGGCATGCAGGGCTTCGGCCCCATCGTGCGCGAGGACGACGAACCCTACTTCCACGAAGCCTGGGAAGAACGCGTGTTCGGCCTGTTTTTCGGTTGCTTCGCAGGCGGCCATTTCAACGTCGACATGTTTCGCCACGCGATCGAAAAGATGCCCGGCGCACACTACCTGGAAAGCTCCTACTACGAGCACTGGCTGCACGCCATCGAGAGCCTCATGCTCGCGAACGGCTCGATCACCGAGGCCGAAATCCGGCAGCGCGTCGCCGAGTTGAAGCAGACGGCGCAGCAGGAGAAACACTGATGCCCGCACTACCGGTGGCGATGGTGGACAGCCTGATCCGCACCGGCGCGCCGGCGCGGCTGAATGACCCGATCGCGCCGCGCTTCGTGTCCGGCGCTGCGGTGATCGCGCGCAACCAGCATCCGCTCGGCCACACGCGCCTGCCGCGTTACGTGCGCGGCAAGCAGGGCGTGGTCCATGCCGATCATGGCGTGTTCGTATTCAACGACAGCAATGCCCATGGCCTCGGCCACCAGCCGCAGCATGTCTACAGCGTTCGCTTCAGCACGTGCGAGTTATGGGGGGCGGACGCCAACGAGCGCGACAGCGTGTTCATCGATCTCTTCGACACCTACCTCGATCCCGCATGAGTAGCGTTCCCGATCTGCAAGGCGTGCCGCCCATTCCGGCGGACGAACAAGGCCCGGTGTTCCGCGAACCCTGGGAGGCGCAGATCTTCGCGCTCGTGGTGCGCCTGCATCAGCAAGGCGTGTTCGCCTGGAAGGAATGGGCCGAGGCGCTCAGCGCGACGATCAGCGCCGCAAAAAGCAGCGGCAATCCCGATCTCGGCGACACCTACTACCAGCACTGGCTCGATACGCTGGAAACGCTGCTCATCGCCAAGGGCATCGCCTCGGCCGATGCCATCCACGCGCGCGAACATGAAATCGAACTCAGGCCCACCGGCCGGCACGAACACGTCGCGCGGCGCGAGCCGGTGAAGGTTTGCTGAACGCGGCGATGACCCTCGTCGAAGAAGCCGGCATGGGCACGCTCGAAGTATTTCCGCTGCCGCACGACGAAGCCACGCTGACAACACTGCTCACCGAAATCTTCACCGACCACTGGCACACGGTGCGCTTTGGTCCCTTGATCCAGGGCGCGGTGTTCGAGATTGCCGCCCCGCAGGCACCGCACAAGATCGCGATGCAGGACGGCTATATGACGGTGGATTTCGGCGCCTGGCATTTTCATCTCTGCATCGGCGAACACCGCGGCTCGCCGCGCTCGCCCACCAGCCCCGAGCTTGCCTACCACCGGCGCACGCAGCGCGTCGAGCTCTATCGCAACATCACCGGCGGCGCGCCGATTTCCTGGGGCCTGCGCCTCTACAACGGCGCCGACGAACAGCAGATCACTGTGATGCTGCCCAACCCGTTCCTATCCGAAGAAACCGGCATGCCGGGGCCGCCGGACTGGACGCGGCTCGCGCTCTGGGATCATCTGCGGCAGCGCTATCTCGGGCTGGCGCCGGAACCGCGTGATCGCGCGGCGGCGCGGTTCGTTCATCCGTAGCCACGTAGCCTGGGCCTGTATCGGAGCAGCCCTCAGCCTCGCCGCACGACGCAGGGCGGCGCGAGCTTGAGACGCTTCGCACGGGTGACGAATTTCCGGTCGAAGGTCAGCAGACGCTCGCAGCGCGCTGATGATGCAAGGTTCAGCGCATCGGCAAAGTCGAGACCTTTCTCGTAGATGTCGACTGCAGCCATCACCACAGCTTCGTTTTCGACGTGAACGCTGGGAATCGACAGCAGATGCCGCAGAATTGCGACGATGCGCTTCGGTGGTAATCGGTAAGCGGTTTTACGAAGCACCCAGACCAGTTCGACGACGACCGACAGCGGCACGAACAGGGAGGCCTCGCCCCTCAGCAGCGACTGGGCAATGTCCGCCTGCGCGGGATCGTCATCGACGTAAAATCGAACCAGAAGATTGGTGTCGAGGCTATCCATTCCCGGCCGCTCTAAGTGCCGAGCCTGCGAGCTGTGCTCTGACCCTTTCTGACGGTGTGGCGTCCTTCCCTGCGGATGCGCTCATCATCCCCGGCAGCCGCATCGAGAACCGCACGATCCATTTCCTCGATCGACACGGCAGCGCCCTTGTAGCCCGCCAGCCCGCGCCCTTCGGCCACGGTAGCCGTCTTTCCAGGACGCGCCGTCAACTTCAGCCGCAACTCGCCGCCGATTTCGGAAATCTCCAGACGCGACCCGGTCTTGATGCCGAGCCGCTGCCGGACTTCCCTCGGGATGACCACCTGCCCTTTGCTCGACACGCTGACACTGTTCATGGCGATACCCGCTATCGTCTTACCGGTAAGACGGTATCAGCCTAACATGCGGGGAGCGGTCACCGGCATGACCTGAAGTTTGCCCGAACACGATCCCGCTCAGTGCGAAACCGCAGTGTGGCAAGCCGATCAGCCTAGCGCCAGTTCCGTCTGCTCCAGCCGCTGCGTTCGCGCGAATGCGAGCAAGTCAGCTAACGGGGAGCCTTTGCGATGCCAATCGCGCACAGCCACTTCACCGACCAGTGCGTAATGCCATTCACGCCCGCTGCGTTGCTCGGGCAAAAGATCGTTGATGCGCCGACACCAGGTGTTGGCCGCTTTCAGCTTGCGCTGCACATTCGGATGCGCGATCTGTCCCTGTGCCTTGGTTTCGACCAGGTAGATCGCGTCGGCAGTGCGCAAGAGAAAATCCGGCGAATAGCTGCCGGGCACGCCTTCCACTTTCAGATAGGGCAGGCGCATGAACTGGTGCCGATGTTCTGCGATCTTGCAGAAGGCTTCCACGCTGGCATCGCGGCTGGCCCAGCCGATGAACAGCGCTTCCAGTCCACCGTTGCGGCTTGGATACGACAAGCGCGGATAGACGCACTTGTTGACAGCCAGCGATGACGACTCGCGCATCGGCAGCCGGGTCACTTCGCTGAGATGTCGGTGGATGACGACAGCGCCCTCCGGCGCCAGCGTTTCCTCGGCGTTTGAAACAGCCAGCGCGAATTTCTGCACGACGTGCCGCACCACCGGGTCCAGGGTCAGCAGTCGCCAGTTCTCGTCGATCATCGGATCGAATGGTTCGCCGAACAGCGTGCTACGCAGATAGCCGTCGAGTGCTGCCGCCAGCCAGGCGTGGTCGATCTGCAAGTGAGGTTGCGCCGTGGCCTTGCCACGCATCGCCAGCGGTTGATTCAAGGCCAGTGCAATGCGCCGCGTGACCCGCGCCAGCCAGTCGTTGTAGCCCTGCACCGTCATCACTGCACCCTGGACGCGGTACTCGCCGAACAGGGTCTGCGACAAAAGATCCTGCGAGCGGAAGGCATCGCCTTTACCGAGCATCGCTCGCAAGGCGGCGGGCGTCTGGTCCCGATACGGCGGAATCGCCGCAGTATCGAGATCGTGCAGGCTCAGAATTTCCTCGGCATCACGAAGTACGAAAGGCACGGCGAAATCATAGCGCGCGTAATCGTTGATCAGTTCGACGTTGATCACGTCGCCGGTAATACTGCCCTTGTCTTCATCCGAGTCCTCGCCAACGAGCCCTTCCTTCTTCAGGTCTTCGTAGAACTGCTCGAACGCTGGATGCTCGACGATCGACAGCACGTCGATCAGATTGCCCGGCTCGGCCCCCTGCTTTATCCGCTCGCGAGCCTCGCTTTTGATCCCGTCGAACTCAGGCTCACGCCACATCAGCCGCAAGCCGCGACCAATCGTCTGTTCCAGCAGGATGCCGGCCTGACTCGCCCGCAGCGGCACGATCACGCAGATATTGGAAACATCGAAGCCCTCGCGCAGCATCAGCACCGAAATGATCACGCGCGGCTGCGCCAGTTTATCTATGCCAAAAAGCTTCTCACGCAGCACCGCCCATTCCTTCTCGCCAATTTCACCTTTGCGGTTCGAGTCGACGCGCAACACATCATCCGGGCCATTCAATTCCTCGGCGACAAAGGCTTCGACATGCGCCGTCACCTGCGTGTCCTCGCAGACCACGAGCATCTTCGGGCGACGGTTCGGATCGAGCTTCGCAAACTCCACTTCGAGTCGCCGCAGCTTGGTCAGACCAGCACGCAACATCAGCTTCTGGCCGTCGGACAAACCGGTGACGATGCCGCTCTCATCGCGCTCGGCCTTGAAGTCCAGTTGCTCAAGCGGCACCGCGCCCAGCTCGCGGCGCTTGTCCAGCACCAGCGCCTTCACCAGCCCGGCGCGCATCGCCGCCGGCAGATCGAAATCGGCAACGATGTGCGGAAAATAGGCCTTGCGGCTCTCGCGGCTCTTGCCACGTCCGATCTGTTTTTCGTTATAGGGCGTGGCGGAAAAATCCACCTGCGCAAACGCGCGGCCCTTGCCCGCAGCAATGTGTAACAGGCTCTTCTGCCACTCGACTTCGCTGTCTTCCTCGTCGTTCTTCAATTCATGGATGTGATGCGCCTCATCGTTGAAGGCGATCAGACGCGGCAGAGCAGCGAGGAACTCAAGCTCGCTGCCGCGTGCGTATCGCGCATCAAGCATGTCCAGCGCATTGCCGGCGCTGACGCCCGGCGTCAACGGCAGCAGTCGGGCAATCACTTCCTCGGGCGGCAGGCTGACTCCCGGCGTGTCGAACTCCGGCGCTACGGTCTCCTCATCCTGCCCGGCCAGCAGATGCCAGTTGGTCAGCGCGATGAGCCCGCCGCCCGTCACCTTGCGGCCAATCTCGGTCTTCGCGGCGACGCTGGTCTGCACGAACTGGAACAGCCGCTCACGCCAGCCATCGGGTACCCACAAGGACGCGAAAGTGTAAATATCGGAAGTGGTGAAATCCCGCTGACCGGAGACAGAGCGCCCGCGAAACGCATCCTGCAAACGGTCATACACGATCAGGCCCGGCGCGACGACGAGGAAGTTCCTCGTGAACCGCGCGTCCTCCGGCGTTTCCAGCGCGTTGAACAATTGCCAGACCATCAGCGCCTGCATGATCCAGGTCTTGCCGGTGCCGGTCGCCAGCTTGAGGCAATACTTGGGATGCGCGTGCTTGGGCTTCGACAACTCAGCCAGCTTCTCCAGCAGCGCGTCCTTCGCCACCGCCTCGTAGAGCTTCGGCAGGCTGGCCGCATTCAGCACCTCGTGCGCCACGATCACATTCAGGATCGCCTGTCGCTGCCCAGCGTGGAAGTTGAACGGCCGTGCATCGCAATAGTCCTGCTGGAACCACCAGCGCAGCAGTTCCGCCGTGATCGGCGTCACCTGTTCGAGCAGCGGCGCGGCGCCGGCGTCCAGACCTTCCGCGAGCTGGTTGGCGTGCAGGCTCAAGCCCTGCGCGAGTGCGAATGGATGACGGCTCATACGGTCAGCACCGCTTCCGCCTCGAAGCCGAACACATCCACTGCCCGCACGCAGACTTTGCGCGGGCCGGTCTTCTTCGGCACCGTCAGCCGCGCTTCGGTGATGACGCGCAGTGGATCGCCATCGTTCTCGACATTGCCGCGATAGTCCTGCCAGAGACTGCGGAACAGCAGGCCGTCGTAGTCCGGGTCCACGGCCCAGTATTCGATCAGCGCCAGCGGCTCGGCCTCGGCAATCGCCAGCAGCTTCTTGCGATTTTCCTCGTCGAGATTGATCGCCTCCGGTGAAAGCAGCGTGTAGTTGGCGAGGCGGATGTGCAGCATCTCATTGCCATCGCCGACCTCGGCGCGCGTCAGCGGATGCACGCTCAGCAGTTGCAGCGAGGAGAAACGCACCTGCCCTTTCAGCTTGTCCGCGCCGCCTTTCTTCTTCAGCCGGTCCAGCACATCCGGCGGAATCACCAGCACTTCGAGCCGGTCATCGTTCAGCGCCTGCACCGCCTGCGCGGTGTCGGACGCGAAGTTCCAGCCGAGCACCACCACCTTGTCGAAACCGCCCATCAGGCCATCGCGCAGTTCCTGCGCTCTCTTCAGCGTCGGCAGGCCGGTGAGCTTGTTCGGGCTGTCGGCCAGCACCAGAGTCTTGCCGTCCGGCAGCTTGCCGAGGTTCTTGTTCGGGTTCACTTCAACGGGTAACGGCAGCGCACCAAACAGCGACAGCACGATCTGCGCAAGATCGCCCATCTTCACGCTGCGGCCGAAGGTGGAACGAGCCGACTCCACCGGATAATCGCCGATGGCCTGATACAGGAAGGGACCGGCGTTCTGGTCGATCAGCCGCTTGCGCGTAATCATGCAGTCCGGCTTGCCAAGATCGCAGGCGATCCAGCGGCGACCGAGCTTTTCGGCGACGGCGGCGGTGGTGCCGGAGCCGGAGAAGAAGTCGGCGACGATTGAATCAGGGTTTGAAGATGCAGCGACTATCCGCGACAGCAGCGATTGTGGCTTCTGGGTATCGTATCCGACCCTTTCAGCATCTTCGCGGTTTAGCTGTTCGATGTCGGTCCAGTAATCCTCTGGGATTTTCCCTTCGTCGAGGTAATAGCGGTATACCTTTCCGCTCTTCTTGTCCGTCTTTTCTTGATACTCACGGCCGTCATCATCGACCTTGGCCCGCATGTGACTATTCGGTTTTCGTTCCTTGACGACTAGTGGGTCCTTGCCATTGAAAATTGGCTGCGTATCTTTTGCATAGAAGTGAATCGTGTTGTGCTTTCGCGCGTAACGTCCGTCCCCTTTTCCCCCAATGCTGAAGCACCAAATTATTTCGTTCGTGAAATTTTCCTTCCCAAAAACTTCATCCATCACAATCTTCACGTAATGCCCGACATGCCAATCCAGATGCACATAGATCGAGTCGGTATCCGCCAGCAGTTCACGCATCAGAATCAGGCGCGGCGTGAGCATGGCGAGATAGCTCGCGGTGCCGTCCGCCCAGGTGTCAGAGTAGGCGAACTGCTCGATGACGGTGGGGCGTTGTTCGATCTGCTGGGTGGCCGATGAAGCAACTCGGGCTTCGCCCTCGCCTCCCTCACCCTGCCCTCTCCCGGAGGGAGAGGGTTCCAAAGCAGGCAGCGTGATCTTGGTGCGGTAGTCGGCCTTGGAATCGAATGGTGGGTCGATGTAGATCAGGTCGATCTTGCCGCGCAGGCTGGGCGTGTCGGCATCGCCGGCCAGCAGCGCGGCCATCGCCAGCAGGTTGTTGCCGTAAATCAGGCGATTGTTGAAAGCCCGTGGAACTTTTTCAAAACCCGCTATCGAAGGGTCGGGTCGGGTCGGGTCGGGTCGGGTCGGGTCGGGTCGGGTCGGGTCGGGTCGGGTCGGGTCGGGTCGGGTCGGGTCGGGTCGGGTCGG
>JAYWBB010000079.1:0-38282 GCA_043781855.1 Nevskia sp.
CCTTCGGGAGAGGGTTGGGTGAGGGAGGTTCAAGCTCAGGCAAGTCCTTGACTGAAAGTCCCTCATCCCCGCCCTTCTCCCGGAGGGAGAATGGTTTGAAGCATTTTTCAGAGCGTCCTTAACGCATTCTCGATTCGATCTTCTTCAGCACCGGGTCAAGCGCCACGCGGAACGCCGCCGGGTCTTCGGACATCGGGAAGTGGCCGAAATCCGGTGAACGAATCACGATGACGCCCTTGATGGCCTCCGCGATGCGGTCCGTGTGCTCCTTGAAGCAGCTCCAGTCCCAGTCGCCGGCGATGACGTAAATCTTGTCGCTGATGCGGCTCAGCGCGGCGCCGTAGCTGCGGCTGTCGTGATCGGCGGAGGCGAAGTAGAAGTCGCCCGGCAGCACGCCCGGTGCACAGCGCATGTAGATCCATTCGACCTCGCGCCGCCGCGCTTCGGGCGCCGTCGCCGCACAGAGGCTGGCGATCAGCGGGCGCACCAGCAGGTTGGCGTTGACCTCGGGATGCAGGTACCACTTCGACAGCCCCTGCCAGGTCGGTTCGTGGTCGCGGCCCTGCAGCGAGATGAAGGCGGTGAAAGCGTCTGGATGATCGCGCGCGATGTCGAACATCACGTAGCCGCCCATCGAACAGCCCATGAGGATCGGCTTCTCCAGCCCCAGCGCCTTGCAGAATGCGACGACGAAGCCGACGTAGAAATCGCGCGTGAGTTTGTACTCTTCCTGCCACCAGCCGTCCGGCGGCAACGAACGTCCGTGCCAGGGCATGTCGAAGGCGATGACGCGATAGCGTTCGGTGATTTCACGGTCGACCAGCAGGTGGCGGAATTCGATGCTGTCGGCACCCGCCGTGTGCAGGCAGACCAAGGGTCGCCCTTTGCCGTTTTCCTCGAAGTAGGTGCGATAGTCGCGGCCGCCGAGTTCGACGTGCACGTAACGGCCGGTGATGTCCTCGACGTTCTCCGGGGTCATCATGGCTCAGGCCCGCGCGCGCCGGAACTGTTCGAGGATCGCGCACAGCGGCGCGATGTTGGCGAACAGCTTTTGATAGTTGCCCTCGAAGCGGAACAGGTTGGGCGTCTTGCCGCTGATCGACATGTGCCCCTGGTAGGCCATCGACAGCGGATGATTGCTGGTCGGCGTGGGGCTGCGTCGATAGGTTTCCCAGGCCGCCTTGGCGCCGCGAACGGCGAAGTCCCAGGGTTCATCGGTGGTCGGATCCTTCACGAAGCTGAGCTCGCCGTCGCGCGCTCTGACGAGCAATTGCTCATCGCCGATTTCGATCAGCGATGCGAACGTGGCATAGCGGATCGCGAGGCGCGATTCAGGGTCTTCGCGCATCGCGCGTCCGACATTGCCGATCAGGGTTTCGGTGATCATGGGCTGCATTCCTCTGTGGTTCGACCCAAGGAAACAGGTCGCGGTGCCGACGCGCGTGGCTTCGCGAAACTACGCTTTAGTCAGGTGACTTTCAATCCGGAACGGCGACCGTGTATCGACTCCCTACCTGAACCGCTTTTCGGGACAGGCACCCGGAAACCGATCACGACAGGATCATTCCGCCATCGACGACGATGGTGTGACCGACGATGTAGGACGCCAGCGGCGAGGCCAGGAACAGCGCGACGTTGGCGATCTCTCCCGGCGTGCCGAAGCGGCCCAGCGGGATGCTCTGCAAGGCCGCGTCGCGGCGCTTCGGATGGGCCATCGTCGCCTGGGTCAGCTTGGTGTCGACCAGGCCCGGCGCAATGCCGTTGACGCGGATGCCGTCGGCGGCCCAGACCTCGCCGAGTGTGCGCGTCAGGCCGAGCGCGCCGGACTTCGACGCGCTGTAGGCAGGGTTGCCGCGCGTGGCGCGGAACGAGGCAATCGAGGAGACGATGATCAGTGCGCCGCGGCTCGTCGCCAGCAGGTCGTGGAATTTCAGGCTCAAGGCCATCAGGCTCATCAGGTTCACTTCGACTACCTTGCGGAAGCCGGCCATCGCGAATTCGCCGCGCCCGTAGAGGACGGTGCCCTGCGACAGTACGACGACATCGAGTTGTTCGAATGGCGGCGTCCAGGCTTGTACCGACTCGGGATCGTCGAGGTGCAACTGCGTGTAGTGGAGGCCGTCGAGATTCGAGCCTTCGACGCCGTCATAGTCTGCGGCCACGGCGCGCGTGCCGCAGACATGCACCCCTGCGCCGCAGCTGCGGAACGCCTGCGCCACACCGTTGCCGATGCCGCTGGAGCCGCCGACCACCAGCACCGTCTTGCCGTTGAAATCGAGTGTCATCGCGGTTCTCGGGCGGCACTCACAGGTTGCCGTCGCGTTGCAGGCGTTCGATCTCGGTCGCCGTGAATCCCCAGTCGCCGAGGATTGCGGCGCCGTGCTCGCCGACTTTCGCCGGCGGCCCCGGCACCGCCGGCGGCGTGCGGCTGAAGCGCGGCGCCGGCGCCGGCTGCGTCACGCCGTCGATTTCGACGAAGGTTTCGCGGGCCCGGTTGTGCGGATGCTGCGGCGCTTCGTCAAAGTCGAGCACCGGCGTGAGGCAGGCGTCGCTGCCTTCCATGAGGGCGCACCACTCCGCGCGGGTGCGGGTACGGAAGACGGCGGCGAATTTCTGCTTCAATTCAGGCCAGCGCTCGCGGCTCAGCTGCGCGTCGAAGGCCGGATCCTGGATGCCGCAGCGCTCCAGCAGCAGCGCATAGAACTGCGGCTCGACGGTTCCAAGGGCGATGAACCTGCCGTCGGCGCAGGCGTAGCAGCCGTAGAAAGGCGCGCCTCCGTCGAGGATGTTTTCGTCGCGAGCATTGCTCCAGACGCCGGCGGCGCGGAACCCGTAAATCATCGCCGCCAGCAGTGCAGCGCCATCCGTCATTGCCGCGTCGATTACCTGTCCCTTGCCGGAGCGCGCGGTTTCGAGCAGCCCGGCGACGATGCCGAACGCCAGCATCATGCCGCCGCCGCCGAAGTCGCCGATCAGGTTCAGCGGCGGTATCGGCGGACCTTCAGCGCTGCCGATCGCGTGCAGGACGCCGCTCAGGGAGATGAAGTTCAGGTCGTGACCGGCGGCGTGCGCCATCGGCCCGGTCTGGCCCCAGCCGGTCATGCGGCCGTAGATCAACCGGGGGTTGCGTGCGAGACAGACATCCGGCCCCAGAGCCAAGCGTTCCATCACACCGGGGCGGAAGCCCTCGATCAGCGCATCGGCGCGTTCGACCAGCCGCAACACGGTTTCCGCCGATCCCGGCTGCTTCATGTCCAGCGCCAGGGAACGACGGCCGCGATTGAGCAGATCGAAGCGCGGATCGCCGAAGCGCGATGGCATGCGGCCCTGCGCTGCCGGCTTGCGGTCAACGCGAATGACCTCGGCACCCATGTCCGCCAGCATCATCGCGCAGAACGGCGCCGGGCCGGTGCCGGCCATCTCGACGATCTTCAACCCGTTCAAAGGTCCGGCCATGTCCTTACTCCTCCTCTTCCAGCAAGTTGCCAATACCGCGTCGCGTAATTGACTCTGAATTTGATTTTTATACGCTACGGTTGGACAATCAATCAACAACGCAACATAAACCCGCGAGCTTCGAGGAGCGCATGACGGGAACCGCACTAGACAGCCTGGCGCAGCATCTCGATCGTCTCGTCGCTGCCGAATGCGGCGGCGACTTCCGCGCGGCCCATCTCGCGGTGATGGAAGACGGTCATGCCGGCCTCACGTTCGGGTTCGACGTGTGCAGTGCGGCCGGCGTGTTGCGCGGGTCCTATGTGCTGAAGCTCGCGCCCGCCGGCGTCGTCCGCCGCGGCAATACCGACGTTTTCCGCCAGGCATCGCTGCTGCGGGGACTGAAAACTGCGGGCCTGCCGGTCCCCGGTGTGCCCTGGGCTGCGCCCGACGAGGCGGCGCTCGGCTCGCCCTTCATCGTCATGGAAAAGCTGCCCGGCCGGGTCTTCGTGGGCTGGGAGCCGCATGCCTCGTTCGGCCGCGATCCGCAGCGCATCCGCCCGCTTTGGCTGGAGGCCGCCACGCTGCTGGCACAATTTCATCGTCTTGACTGGCAGCGCCTGCTGCCGGACTGGGAAGCGCCGCGACCGCTGGCCGAGGAGCTTGCGCGCTGGGCGCCGGTGCTGCGGCACGCGCAGGATCCGGACTGGCTTGCGGCAGGTACCGCGCTCGGTGCGCGGCTGACGGCGACGATGCCGGACGAGCATCCGGTCGGATTGGCGCATGGCGATTTCCAGCCGGGCAACATCCTCTACACCGAGGGCAAGGCAGTCGGCGTGATCGACTGGGAGCTGTCCTCGATCGGTGCGCAGGGCCTCGATCTCGGCTGGCTGCTGATGATGGCCGATGGCACGGGCTGGGACCCGGTGTGGCGGCCGCTGGCGCCGGTGACTCGCAAACAACTGGTCGATACCTATCGTACGGCCGGTGGACCGGCGCTCGCGCACACCGACTGGTATCAGGCGCTCGCGCATTACCGCATGGGCGCCATCGCCTGCCTCAACGTCAAGCTGCATCGCAGCGGCAAGCGCGTCGATGCGCTGTGGGAACGCTTTGCCCCCTCGGTGTCGCGCCTGTTCGCGCGCGGCGCCGAGCTGGCCGAGCACGCCGCGCCAACCCGAACATTACGGAGCCACCCATGATCGATTTCGAACTCCCGGCCGAACTGGCCAAACTCCGCGACCGCGTCGAGCGTTTCATCGCCGACAAGATCGTGCCTTTCGAGCAGGACCCGCGTCAGGGCATGCACGGCGCCGAGGAGCCGTTGCGCCTCGAACTCGTGGCGCTGGCGCGCGAGGCCGGGCTGCTGTCGCCGCATGGGCCGAAGGAATACGGCGGACTGGGCCTCGATCATCGCAGCTGCGCGGTGGTGTTCGAGGCGGCGGGCTGGTCGACGCTCGGCCCGCTGGCGCTGAACATCCAGGCGCCCGACGAGGGCAACACCAATCTGCTGCACGTGATCGCCACACCCGAGCAGAAGAAACGCTGGCTGGAACCGCTGGTGCGAGGCGAAATCCGCACGGTGTTCTCGATGACCGAGACCAGCACCGGCGGTGCCGGCTCCGATCCCTCGCTGCTGAAAACGATCGCGCAGCAGGACGCCGACGGCTATCTCATCAGCGGCCGCAAGTGGATGATCACCGGCGTACCGGGCGCCAATCTCAACATCGTCATGGCGCGTACGCTGGATGTGCACGGACACGATCTCGGCGCGACCATGTTCATGGCCGATATGGACGCGCCGGGGTTCCATGTCGACCGCGTGCTCGACACGCTCGACACCAATTCGCCCGGCGGTCATGCCGAAGTCTCGTTCGACCGCGTTCGCGTGACACCCGATCGCGTGCTCGGCGAGATCGGCCAGGGCTTCCGCAATGCGCAGGTGCGGCTGGGGCCGGCACGGCTCACGCACTGCATGCGCTGGCTGGGCGCCGCCAAGCGCTGCCATGCGATCGCCGTCGAATACGCCGGCCGCCGTCATTCCTTCGGCAAGACGCTGGGCGAACATCAGGGTGTGGGCTTCATGCTCGCCGACAACGAGATCGACCTGCACCTGTCACGGCTGTCGATCTGGCACTCGGCCTGGATGCTCGACCGTGGCGACAAGGCGCGCGACGAGACCAGCATGAGCAAGGTGTTCTGCTCGGAGGCGCTGGGCAGAGTCGTCGACCGCTCGGTACAGGTGCTCGGCTCGATCGGCATCACGCGCGATACCGTGGTCGAGCGCAACTACCGCGACATTCGGCCGTTCCGCATCTACGACGGTCCTTCCGAAGTGCATCGCCACGCGCTGGCGCGCCGCATTCTTGCCCGCGGCGGCCGCAAGGGCTCATCGCCGGAATGAGCAGCGTGCCGCGCCTCGCTCGTTACGAGGACATCTACGCGGCATTCCGCTGGAACATTCCGGCGCGCTACAACATCGCGGCCGATGTCTGCGACCGCCATGCCGCCGATCCCGACAAGATCGCGCTGATCGGCGATGGGGTCGATGGCGGCGCCTGGACGATGACCTTCCGCGAGGTGCAGTGGCGCGCCAATCGTCTCGCCAACCTGTTCGTGTCGCTGGGACTGAAAAAAGGCGACCGCGTGATGCTGTTGCTGGCGCAGGACGCCTGGACCGCCATTGCGCACGTGGCCTGCTGGAAGGCCGGGCTCGTGTCGCTGCCGACGTCGGTGCTGTTCGGCCCCGATGCCATCGGCTACCGCCTCGGCTTCGCCGGGCCGCGCGTCGTCATTACCGATCGCGCCAACCTGCCCAAGGTGGCGGAAGCACGCGCCAGCGCCGGCGTGGTCGAGCGGGTGTATCTGATCGACGGCGTTGCCGCCGGCGCCGAATCGCTGGAAGCTGCGATCGAGCCGGCACGCGACCATTTCACCAATGTCGACACGGCGGCCAACGATCCGGCGTTCCTGAACTTCACCTCGGGCACCACCGGCAATCCCAAGGGTGCGCTGCAGGCGCACCGCACGATGCTTGGACACCTGCCGGGACTGGAACTGCCGTTCGATTTCTTCCCGCAACCGGGCGACGTGATGTGGTCGCCCGCCGACTGGTCCTGGCTCGCCGGGCTGATGGACGTGCTGATGCCGGCCTGGTACCACGGCGTGCCGGTGCTGACGTTCCGCGCGCCGCGCTTCGATCCCGAGCAAGCCTGCTGGATGATGGCGCGGCACGGCGTGCGCACGGCGCTGCTGACACCCACCGTGCTGCGGCTGATCCGGCAGGTGCCGAACCCGCTCGGCATGGGCCTGAAGCTGCGCGTGATCGTCTCCGGCGCCGAAGCCGTCGGCAAGGAACTGCACGAGTGGGCGCGCGGCGCACTCGGCGCGCCGATCAACGAAGCGTTCGGACAGACCGAATGCAACCTCGTGCTCGGCAATTGTTCGAGCGTCATGCCGGTGAAGCCGGGTTCGCTGGGGAGGCCGATGCCGGGCCATGTCTGCGCCATCGTCGACGATGGCGGCAACATCGTCCCCGCCGGCACGCAGGGCCACATCGCGATCCAGCGGCCGGACCCGGTGATGATGCTCGAATACTGGAAAAACCAGCAGGCGACGCGCGACAAATATATCGGCGACTGGCTGATCACCGGCGATCTCGGCGCCTGCGACGAGGATGGTTATTTCTGGTTCCAGGGCCGCGCCGACGACATCATCACCAGCGCCGGCTACCGCATCGGCCCGACCGAGATCGAGGATGCGCTGACCCGGCATCCAGCCGTGCTGCTCGCCGCCGTGGTCGGCGTGCCCGACCCGGTGCGCACCGAGGCGATCAAGGCCTTCGTCGTGCTGCGCAAAGGCCATGCGGGAAGCACGCAGCTGGCCGCAGAAATCCAGGAGTTCGTGCGCACGCGACTGGCCAAGCACGAGGTGCCGCGCGAAGTCGTCTTCGTCGAGGCGTTGCCGATGACGACGACCGGCAAGGTCCTGCGCCGCGAACTGCGCGACGCCGAGCGCGCCCGCGCCGCCGGCAAGGCGGATTGAGCAGCGCATGAACAATCCCGCGCGAACGGAAGCGGCGCCGCCACGCCCGGCCTTCCGGCCGACGCAGGAGCAGATCGTGCTCGGTGTGACGCTACTGCTCGCCGCCGGTTTCGCGCTGACCTTGCCGGGCTTCGCCACACTCGGCAACCTGCTGACCCTGACGCGCAGCGTCGCCATCCTCGGCATGCTCGGCATCGCCATGAGCGTGGTCGTGATCGGCCGCGGGCTGGACCTGTCGCTGGTGGCGACGATGGCGGTGACGTCGGCGCTGACGCTGCAACTGCTGCAGCACCACTGGCCGCTCGCGGCGGCGCTGGCGGCGGCGCTGGCGCTGGCGCTGGCGATCGGCATCGTCAACGGCGGGATCATCGCCTTCGTCGAGATTCCCGCGCTGTTCACCACCCTGGCAACCGGCTTCCTGATTTTCGGACTCGGCCGCGTATTTCTGCTCGACAGCGTCATCACCTATCTGCCGGAGAACGCTACGGCGTTCGCGTGGATCGGCCAGGCGCGGTTTGCCGGCGTGCCGGTGCCGGTGCTGGCTTTTTCGCTCGCAGCAGTGCTCGTGCATGGACTCCTGTCGCGCACCTCGATCGGCCGCTTCATCTACGCGCATGGCGACAACGCCGAAGCCGCGCGCCTCACCGGCATCGCCGTGCGGCCACTGACGATGCTGGAATACGCGCTCTGTGCCGTGATCGGCCTAGCCGCCGGGCTGGTGATGGCGGCGTCCACCGCCAGCATGAACATGCAGGTGATCAACTCGACGCTGATCTTCGACGTGATCCTGGTCGTCGTGCTCGGCGGTGTCAGTCTCGTCGGTGGCCGCGGCAGCATGCTCAGCGTGCTCGCCGGCACCGCGCTGATCGGCACACTGCTCAACGGCATGACCATCCTCGATCTCGACAACAACGTGCAGAACATCGTCAAGGGCGCGGTGCTGCTGGCGGCGATCATCCTCGACAACCGCCTGCACCCGCGCGACGAGGAAACGGCGAGACAGGGCGATTGAAACTCCGACTAAATTGCTTTCTCCCCTCTCCCTCCGGGAGAAGGGCAGGGGGTGAGGGACCTTCAGGCTGGGATCGCACTCCATATGAAAGTCCCTCATCCCAACCCTTTTCCCGGGGGAGAAGGGCTTTCCGCATTTTTGAGCGTCTCCAATTCAACAGGGAGAAGCGGCAATGAACGACACGGAGAATCTTATGCAGGCAGCACCGATACGGAACGCGATTCTCGGCTCGGCGATAGCGGCGCTGGCCGCCTGTGGCGGCGGCAAAGCCCCCGACACCAGCGCCAGCGCGTCGCCGCCGACGGCTCCGGCTGCGTCCCGGGAACTCAGCGGCGGCAACAGTTCCGCCGATCTGCACAGCAAGGCCGAGTCCGCGCTCAAGGGCAAGACCATCGCCTGGGTACCGCTGCAGCTCGGTCTGCCGCTCACCGATATCTGGACCAGGGTGATGCGCGACGAGGCCGAGGCGCGCGGCATGAAGTTCGTGGTGCGCGATCCGAACGCCAACACCACGGCCGGCCTGCAGGCGGTGTCCTCGCTGATCGGCGAGAAGCCCGATGTGATCGTGGTGCACAACCCCAACGTGCAGGTCTACGCCAAGGAGCTGAAGCGCGCCGAGGACGCCGGTATTGCTGTTATCCAGGTCAACATGGTGTCGAACTACAAGACGGCGGCGTACGTCGGCGCCGACTGGTACGAAGTCGGCCGCCTGCTCGGCGAAGCCGTGGTCAAGGATTGCGGCACGGGCAGCGGCCAGTCCGGCAAGGTCGCGATCGTGCAGGGCGAGCTGACGTCCGGCACGTCGATCGACCAGATGCAGGGTCTCGCCGCAGTATTGGACAAGGACAAGGCGATCAAGGTCGTGTCCAATCAGGCCGCAAACTGGGATGCCAACAAGGCCCACGACATCACCGCGACGGTGCTGCAGCAGAATCCCGACCTCTGCGCGAGCGTGGGTTTCTGGAGCGTGATGGAAGCCGGAGCGGCACAGGCGTTGAAGTCCGCCGGCAAGCTCGGCCAGGTCAAGACCTACGCTTCGGGCGGCGAAGGCAAGGTCGACTGCGACAACGTCGACAACGGCCTCATCACCAAGCTCCTCAGCTACGACGCACCGGCGCAGGCGCGCGCGATCATCCAGCTCGCGAGTTTCATTCTGCAAACGGGCCAGAAGCCGGAGGCGTTCCGCGCGGCGAACTACTCGACGCTGCACTGGATGGAGAAGGGCAAGTACGATCCGGCACTCTGCTACGACTGGACCAAGTAGCCGCGTACTTTCGCCATGACGCCTTACGGTTCCGATCTGGCGGGAGGACCGCTGCGCCGGCTCTATCATCGCTGGTCGCTGAAGCTGTTCCTGTCGGAACTGCTGGCGAAACGCTGGATGGAGCCGGCGATCCCGTTCGCGCTGATGCTCGGTCTCATCGCCTGGTTCGCAGCGGTGACACCGAACTACGCCACACTCGCCAACGCGCACCAGCTCGGGCGTGAGTTCGCGGAGGCTGGTTTCGTCGCCGTGGCGATGGGCCTCGTGGTGATCTCCGGCGGCATCGATCTCAGCGTCGGCGCCGTGTTCGCGCTGGCCAACCTCGTGGCGCTGGCGCTGTTCCAGATCAGCGGGCTGCCGGTGCCGCTGGTAGCGCTCGGCGCGCTCGCAGCGGGTGCGGCGGTCGGCGCGGCGAATGGCTTGCTGGTCGGCTATCTGAAGACACGGCCGTTCCTGACCACCCTGGTAACGCTGATCATTCTGCGCGCCGTGGTCGACCTGCTCGGACAGAAATACTCGGTGCAGCTCGCCAGCGGCAGCCACCAGTCCGCAGCCTGGGATTTCCTCGGCGGCGGCGCGCTGTTCGGCGTGCCCGCCAATGTCGTCGTGCTGATCGCGGTCGCGCTCGTCGGCCATGTGCTGCTGAGCCGCTCGCGGCCCGGCTGGCATCTCACCGCGATCGGCTCCAGCCGCAAGGCGGCCCGTCATGCCGGCATCCGCGTCGAGCGCGTGCTGTTCACGACCTACGTGCTGTCCGGCCTGCTCGCGGCCACCGGCGGATTGTTCTATGCCGCGCGGCTGGCGAGCACCGGTTCCGACACCGGCATCGGCTGGGAGATCAATGCGCTCACCGCCGTCGTGCTCGGCGGTGTCAGCCTCGCCGGCGGGCGCGGCACGGTGGCACGCGCGCTGATCGGCGCGGTGATCGTGTTCGTGCTGATCAACGGCCTGGTCCGCATGGGTTTCCCCGGCGCGCTGACGTCGACCGCGCTCGGCGCGGTGCTGCTGCTCGCGGTCGGCATCGACGTGAAGTGGGCAAAGAACCGCGCCAAGACGATCCAGAAAATCTACGTCAACCCGACCGTGGTCGAGCTGCCGCCGGCGCCGTCGATCGCGCGCGACAGCGGCACTGCCTACGCCGAGAACGACCGCCTGCGCGAATCCGAGGCGATCGGACTCGACCAGGTCGAAGGCCCGGAAGACGTGATCCTCGACCGCGAGAACCGCCTTTACTGCGGCACGCGCGAGGGCTGGATCCTGCGTTTCTCCGGCGAGCGTTTCGAGGAGCGCGAAGTATTCGCGCGCATCGGCGGACGACCGCTGGGGCTGGCCTTCGACCGCAACGCGAACCTCATCGTCTGCGTCGGCGGCATGGGTCTCTACGGCGTGCGCCCGAGCGGTGCGGTCTACAAGCTCAGCGACGAGACCAACCGCAGCTGGACCAGGCTCAACGACGATTCGCGCCTGCGGCTGGCAGACGATCTCGACATCGCACCCGACGGGAAAATCTATTTCAGCGAAGCGACGATCCGCTACGAGATGCATTCCTGGCACGTCGACGGTCTCGAAGGCCGCGGCAACGGCCGCCTCATCTGCCACGATCCGGCAACCGGAAAAACGCGCACGCTGGTCAAGGACGTGGTGTTTCCCAACGGCGTCTGCGTCGCCCATGACGGCCAATCGGTATTGTTTGCATCGACCTGGCTGTGCACGATCTTCCGCTACTGGATCGCCGGACCGAAGCTGGGTCAAGTGGAGACTTTCGCCGACAACCTGCCGGGCTACCCGGACAACATCAACCGCGCGTCCGACGGCGGCTACTGGCTGGCGCTGGTTGGCATCCGCTCGCCAACCTTCGACCTCGCCATGCGCCACCCCGCGTTCCGCCTGCGCATGATCAAGCAGATTCCACCGGACGAATGGATTTATCCGGGCATCAACAACGGCTGCATCGTCAAGCTCGACGGCAGCGGTCGCGCGCGGGAATCGATGTGGGATCCGGGCGGCAGCAAGCACTCCACCGTGACTTCGATGCGCGAGCATCGCGGCTGGCTCTACATCGGCGGCCTGGAGAACAACCGCATCGGCCGCGTCCGTCTGGCGGACGCGGACCCGGAATGGACCGGCCCGTCCTCTTACTGGGGAGAGGGCTAGCCATGGTCCTCGAACACGCCTGGGCGGATCTCAGATCGGCGCTGTTCCGCCGCGACGAGATCGATGCACTGCCGGTCATGGACGGACCGCTGATGCCGAACAAGCGTCTCGACGAAGCGCCGGTCCTCGGCGCGCCGCTACGCGGCTGTGACGATGTTGCGATCGGCGACGATGGCAGCGTCTTCGTGAGCGCCGGCCGGCAGATCGTCCAGCTGTCGGGCGCGGATTTCGATGAGCGCCGCGTCGTCGCCGCTTTCGATCACGCGGTGACTGCGCTGACCTGCGTGCACGGCGCGCTGTACGCGGGGCTGGCCGGTGCAGGCGTGGTCAAACTGACGCATGGTCGTGAAGTCGCGCGGCTCGGCCCGGTCGATGGCCGCCCCTTGCATTGCCCGACCGCGATCACCGCGCTGCCCGATGGCCGCATCGCGATCGCCGAAGGCTCGTCTCTCCATCTCCCGGAGCAATGGTGCCGCGACCTCATGGAACGCCGCGCCCTCGGTCGCATCGTCTTTGCGGATGCCGGCCTCGGCAGCGCCACGACGCGACTCGACCAGCTGGCCTGGCCTTATGGCCTGGCGGTGAGTGCCAACGGCGCCGAGCTGTGGTTCAGCGAGAGCTGGCGTCACCGCGTGCTGGCCTTGCCGCTGCATGAGCCGCAAGCACGCGCGCCGCGCGTGGTTCTGCGCAATCTGCCGGGTTATCCGGCGCGGCTGTACGCGGATGGCGCGAAGGGTTATTGGCTCAGTGTACCGGCGGTCCGCACGCACCTCGTCGAACTGGTGCTGCGCGAGACGCGCTATCGCGAAGAGATGCTGGCGACGGTGGCGCCCGAATTCTGGATCGCGCCGGCGCTGGGCGCGAGTGGTCATTACCTGGAACCGCTGCAGGGCGGCTCGATCAAGAAACTCGGCGTGATGAAGCCCTGGGCGCCGCCACGCTCCTACGGACTGGTGTTGCGTCTGTCGCTGGCGGGCGAGTGCCTCGAAAGCCTGCACAGCCGCGTCGGCGGCACGCATCACGGCATCACCGCCGCGCGCCGTGCTGAACGTGACGGCGAAGGCCGCTTGCTGATCGTCTCGAAAGGCAGCGGGCGCGTACTCGCCATCGACACGGAGCGGGCGCCATGAGCGCCGCTTTCCTGCGCATCGAACAGGGCAGCAAGGTTTACGCCGGCGTTCACGCATTGCAGGGCGTGGACTTCGACCTGCGCGCCGGTGAGGTGCACGCCCTGGTCGGCGAGAACGGCGCCGGCAAGTCCACCCTCTGCAAGGCCATCGCCGGCGCCATCTCGCTCAGCAGCGGGCGCTATCTCGTCGACGGAGAGCCGGTGCGCTTCGCGCGGCCCGGCGACGCGCTGAAAGCCGGCATTTCGATGGTCTACCAGGAGACCAGCCTGGTGCCGAGCATGACCGTGGCGCAGAACATCGAACTCGGCAACGAGCGCCTGTTCACGCGTCTGCGCGCACTCAACATCAAGGCCCAGCAACTGTTGCAGTCGCTGAGTTTCCATGTCGATCCGTCCCTGCTCGTCGGCAGTCTCGGCACCGCGCAGCGGCAGATGGTGGAGATCGCACGCGCGGCGCATCACCAGGCGCGCGCGATCATCTTCGACGAGCCGACCGCGAGCCTGACGCCGGAGGAAAAGCTGCACTTCTTCCAGTTGCTTCGCGATCTGCGCGCGAAGGGCATCGGCATCGTCTTCATCAGCCACGCGCTGGAGGAGGCGCTCGAACTCGCCGACCGCATCACGGTGCTGCGCGACGGTCGCCATGTCGTCACCGCACCCGTCGCAGAGCTGACGCGCGCGCAACTGGTGCGGCACATGGTCGGCCGCGAGGTCGAGAAATCCCATTACGCGCGCGCACCGCGTGGCGACGCACCGGCAAAGCCCCGCGAGAAGGTGCTGAGCGTGGAAAACCTGACGATGGGCAACATCGTCAAGAACATGTCGTTCACGCTGTACGCGGGCGAAGTCGTCGGCATCGCCGGGCTGATCGGCTCGGGCCGCACCGAGACCGCGAAGATCGTGGCCGGGGCGCTCAAGCGCAATCTCATCCGCGGCGGCAGCGTAGTGCTGCGCGGCCGGCCGGTGCGCTACGACGTGCCGAAGCAGGCGATCGACGATGGCATCGTCTACATCACCGAAGACCGCAAGCTCAACGGTTTCTTCGAGACCATGACCATCGCCGAGAACATCCACCTCGGCCGGCTGGCGACGCAGCAGGGCTTCCGCCTGCTGGTCTCGGCGCGCGAGCGCAGGAGCCTTGCCGCAGCGCTGATCGAGCGGCTCAAGGTGCGAGCGATCAGCGCGCAGGCGAAGATCGTCGAGCTGTCCGGCGGCAATCAGCAGAAGGTCGTCGTCGCCAAGTCGCTGGTGCAGGACCCTGTGGTGATCTTCTTCGACGAACCGACGCGGGGGGTGGATGTCGGCGCGATTCCGGAAATTCATCAGGCGATCCGCCAGCTCGCCGACGCGGGCAAGGCCGTGGTGGTGATCTCGTCCTACCTGCCGGAAGTGCTCGCCGTGTCCGACCGCATCCTCGTCGCGCGGCAGGGCCGCATCGTCGAGGAGTTCGCCGCAGCCGAGGCGACCGAGGACCGCATCATGTTCGCCGCCATCCACTGAGTCTCGACGCATGCCCAAGACCAAGACCACGACCCGGGTCCGAACCGCCACGCCGGCCGGCAACCAGCGCAAACCGGGGCCGCGCTCGGCGAAGGGCACGACGCACCCGGCCTTCGATCGCGAACAGCAGTTTCAGAAGCGGCGGCTGGCGATGCTGCAGATCGCGATCGGCGCCTTCAACCGCACCGGCTTCCACGCCACTTCGATGGAAGCCATTGCCGCCGAACTCGGACTGACCAAGGGCACGCTCTACCACTACTACGAGAGCAAGACCGCGCTGCTCTACGAGTGCGTGCTGCATTCGATCGAGGATGGCCGCCTCATCGCCACGAGCGCCGATGCTGCGGGCGGCAGCGGCCTCGAAAAGCTGGAGCGCTACCTGCGCGCACAGTTCGGCACGCTGGCCGGCAAGAGCGGATCGTCCTGGCTGATGACGGATATCTCGGCGTTGCCGGACGCACAGCAGGCCGAGGCGCGCCGCTGCTCGCGCAGGGTCGACTCGCTGGTGCAGAAATTCATCGCCGAGGGCGTCGCCGACGGCAGCATCGAGTCGACCCATCCCAAGATCGCGGAATTTTTCCTGATGGGCGCGCTCAACTGGCTGCCGCGCTGGTACTCGCCGCAAGGCGCGATGGGTAGCGAGGCACTCGCTGAAATCTTCATCCGCATGGTCTTCGACGGTATCCGTGCGCAACGCTGCGCGAGGGCGAAGGCCGCATGAACATCCGGGATGGTGTGGCGCTCGTCACCGGCGGCGGCTCCGGACTGGGCGCGGCGACCGCGCGGCATCTGGCGGCGCTCGGCGCGCGGATCGCCGTGCTCGACCGCGATGCGTTGAACGCAGCTGCGATCGCGGAAGAGATTGGCGGATTCAGCGTCGCCTGCGATATCGCCGACGATGCCGCGACCGAGGCCGCAGTCGCGCGCGTGTTGAACGAGTTCGGCGTGCCGCGCGTACTGGTCAATTGCGCCGGCATCGGCCTGCTGGGGTTGACGCTGCGCAAGGACGGACCGGTGACGATGCGCGAAGTGCGACGCACTTTCGACGTCAACTTCATGGGCAGCTTCAACGTCGCACGCCTGTGCGCGCAGCGCATGGCACTCCTTGCGCCGCTGGCCACCGGCGAGCGCGGCGTCATCGTCAATACCTCGTCGATCGCGGGGCTCGAAGGCACCGTCGGACAAGTCGTCTATGGCGCGTCGAAAGGCGCGGTCGCCGCGATGACGCTGCCGCTGTCGCGCGAACTGGGCCGTTACGCGATCCGCGTGGTCGACATCGCGCCCGGCTTTTTCCAGACGCCGATGATTGTCGGGCTGTCCGAGCGTTCGCGCAACATCGCCGACGCGCTGAAGCCTTCGTTCCCGCAGCGTGCCGGCCAGCCGGAAGAATTCGCGCTGCTGGTCGCCAGCATCGTCAGCAACCCGATGCTCAACGGCACCACGATTCGTCTCGACGGCGGGCTGCGGATGCCGTCGAGATAAATGGTTCAGGCCGCGATCGGTTGCCAGTTCTCCAAGGCCGCAAGCGTGGCGGCCTCGTTTTCCTGATACCTCACGAAGGCCTGAAAACAGCTCATGTCGGTGTCCACCGGCTTGCCGTTGCCGAGATAGATCAGTTGCAGGCAATAGAACCCGAGATCGCCGAAAGCCTCGATCAGGTCGAGCGTCGCACGGTCGGCTTCGAAGCCGACTTCGGCGGGATCGAGCCGCAGGCTGCGTTCCTGCGCCGCTGTGGCGTTGATCGTGCCCTCGAGCAGCTTGCGCGGCACCGCCGGATCGACGCACATCGGGCGCCCGAGCCCGATCACATCGAGCGCGCCCGATTCCAGCGCATCTGCCATCGCCTGTCGCGAACGGAAGCCGCCGGTGATCATCAGCGGAATCTTCGAGACCGGCCGGATCTTCTCCGCGAATTCGAGAAAATAAGCTTCGCGGCGGCGCGTGCTCTCGCGCAGCACGCGCCCGTCGGCGACTTCCACTTCGCCGTGGCCGAGCATCTGCAACTGTTCGTAGTTGCCGCCGGAGATTTCGAGGAGATCGACTCCTTCCCGTGCCAGCCAGCGCACCACGTCCAGGCATTCCTCGCTGTCGTAGCCGCCCTTCTGGAAGTCGGCGGAATTCATCTTCACGGAGATCGGAAAATCCTTGCCGACGGTCTTGCGGATCGCGCGATAGACCTCCAGCAGCGCCCGCGCGCGGTTTTCCAGCGGACCGCCCCAGGCGTCGGTGCGCCGGTTCGCCAGCGGGCTGAGAAATTGGGACAGCAGATAGCCGTGTGCGGCGTGGATCTGCACGCCGGTGAAGCCGGTATCGCGCGCCACGCCGGCGACGTGGGCAAAGCGGCGGATCACGTCGAGAATTTGTGCTTCGCTCATCGCGCGCGGCGGCGCAAACTTCTCGCCGACCAGATTCAGCGGCACCGCCGACGGCGCCAGCGGCGCGCCGTTGAGTTCCTTCGGCGTCTGCCGGCCCGGGTGGTTGATCTGCATCCACAGGTGGTTGCCGGCAACAGTGCCCGCCGCCGCGTAGGCCCTGAGCTGCGCGAGGCCACCGTTGCCGTCGATCACCAGATTTCCCGGCCGCTCCAGATGCAAGCGGTCGACCTGCACGTTGCCGGTGATCACCAGCCCCGCGCCGCCCTGCGACCACTGGCGGTACAGCCGAACATGGCGGTCGGTGGCGCGATGCATGCCGTCGGCAAGCCCTTCGGTCAGAGCGGCCTTGGCGATGCGGTTCGACAGCACTGCCCCACAGGGCAGAGTCAGCGGTTGCGAGAGTAGCTGTTGCATCGGGATCTCCTCGGCAGAAAGGCGCTTGTTCACGCGGGTGTCTGGGACCGTGGAACGCCGCCACTTTAGGAAATCAGCGGCACGATAGGCAATGAGGACGAATCCTCATGCCACCCGCGTCGATGCGTCGGAGGCCATGCCGCCAATGTCCTTCGCGGTGATGGCCGCAGTGATCGCATCGAAAGATCCGGAAGCCGTGCCGGAAGTTCGAACCGGCCGGAGCCTGATGGCACATACGTTTGAACCATGGCTGGCGCGTGAGTCATGCGTATACTCGCGCTCGGCCAAAAATCCTCTCTAATTCCGGCAGGGCGTTGAACGATGTCGAAACTCATCGCGAGCCTGGTTCCCGAAACACTCCGCCGCGCGTACGCCACGGCGTCGACGCCCGCAGACGGATTTGCCGCTTTCGGCGAGCACGGCGCCATTCTTTGGTGCGATGTGGCCAAGTTCTCGCCGCTCGCCAACCGTCTGGTCGGGCTGGGCGCCACCGGCGTCGAGCGTCTGTCGACGATTCTCAACCGCCACTTCGACGCGGTGATCGAGACCACGCTGGCCTTCGGCGGCGAACCGGTCGAGTTCTTCGGCGATGGCGTGCTGATCGCGTTCTTCTGCGAAAAAGCCGAGCTTGCGCGATCAGTGCGCCGGGCCGCCGCGTGTGCCCAGGCGATCGTCGACGACTGTCGGCGGGAATTCGAGCCGGGCGCGCTGTTGTCGCTGCATCTTCATGTCGCTGCCGGATCGCTGCGCATGCTGGACTTTGGTGGCGTCGGCGGCGAACGCCTGTTCGCGACGGTTGGCGATGCGCTGACCCAGCTCGGCGAAATCACGCGCGATCAGGCGCCGAACCAGGTCATCCTCTCGGCGCAGGCCGCAGCCTTGCTGGATGGAACGCATCGAGGCGCGGGATTGCCGAATGGTGGCGTGCTGCTGACGAAGGCGCCGACCGTCGCGCTATCTCGTCGCGCGGCCGCCGGAGTCGATGCGGTCGAAGCGCTGACCGCGTTCCTTCCAGCTCCGGTCCGTCATGGTCTGGACATCGGCGAACTGCGCTGGACGGCGGAATTGCGCACCGTCACCGCCGTGTTCCTGCGGCTGCCGCGCCTCGAACAGGCATCGCTGGAATTCATTCCGCAGATTCACGAACTCGCGCGCGTCGTGCAGACCGTCACGCGCCGCTACGAAGGCGTGGTGCGCTGCCTCGCCGTCGACGACAAGGGCGCGGGTTTCCAGATCGTCTTCGGCCTGCCGCCGCTGGCGCACGGCGACGACTCCCTGCGGGCGCTGCGCACCGCACAGGAGTTGCTGCCGGAATTCGCTCGATACGGTCAGACCTGCAGCGTCGGCCTCACCGCCGGCGTCGCCTTCCTCGGCATACTCGGACACGACGAGCGCCGCCATTACGCGGTGATTGGCGATGCGATCAACATTGCCTCGCGTCTCTCGCACGCCAGCGAATCCTCGATCCTCTGCGACGAAGCGACGATGCTGGCCTGCGGCGCGCGCATGTCGTTCAAGGCCTTGGCCCCGGTGCGGGTCAAGGGGCGCGCGGAGCCGCTGGAAGTGTGGTCGCCGGTGGCGCTGATTCGCAACGCCACGCAGACGCCGATCTTCGGCCGCGACGACGCCCTGGCGCGGACGCGGCTGGCGCTCGACGCGGCGGCGGCGGGTCGGGGCGCGACCTGCCTGCTGGTCGGCGAGCCCGGCATGGGCAAGTCGGCTGTCCTTGAAGCGGCGGCCCGCGATGCCGAGATTCGCGGCATGCGCGTGTTGATCGGCGAAAGCAGTCGTATCGAGCAGGCCACACCGTTCCAGGCCCTGCGTGCGGCGTTCGCGCAACTTTTCGGACTCGATGCCGTCGCGTCTTCCGAAGACCGCCGCACGCGTTTGCAGGAGGCCCTCGATGGCGCTTTTTCCGAACGCCTGTGCCTCATCAATGCAGTGATTCCGCTCGGCATCCCGGAGAGCGCGTGGGCGCTCAGCCTGATGCCGGCGGAGCGGGTCGTGGCGACGCGCAGCCTGCTGGTCGACCTGTTGCAGGCCGCTGCAGCCGTGCGGCCGATCCTGCTGATCGTCGAGGACGCCCACTGGGCCGACGATGAAACCCTGCTCCTGCTCGAGCAATTGACCCGCACGCTTAAGTCGGCGGCGATCCTGATCGGCTCGCGTCCGCCGGGACACGCGCTGGGCCGCCTGCGCGACGCCGGTGCGCAACCGATTGAACTCGAAGCGCTCGATCGCGCGCACAGCGCGGCGCTGATCGCCTCGCAACTCGGCGCGAACGGCGTCGGGCCCGAGGTCGTCGAGCTGCTGTTCCAGCGTGCGCAAGGCAATCCTTTCTTCACCGCCGAACTGGCCCGCTATCTGTCCGACCGCGGCGATCTTGTCGTGTCCGGCGACGGCCAGGTCGTGCGTACTGCCGGCGACGCTTTGTCCGCGTCGGCCCTGCCGACCTCGGTGCGCGCGACGATCACCAACCGCATCGACGCCATGGCGCCGGCGCCGCAGCTGACCCTGAAGGTTGAAAGCGTGACCGGTACGCGCGGGCCGATGGCGGCGGTCCAGCACGTTCATCCACTGAAGGCCAATGCCGCCTCAGTGGCCGAGCACTTGCAGGTGCAGACGCGCATGGGCCTGGTTGGACGGGCCGTGGTCGATGCCGTCGAGGGTTACGAATTCCGCCAGGAAATCACTCGCGAGGTGGTCTACGAACTGGTGCTGCCCGAGCCGCGGCAACGCCTGCATGGCGAGCTCGCGCGCTGGTACGAGGATCATCACGCGAACGATCTCGCCGCGTACTTCGGGCGCATCGCCGCGCACTGGGCGGCGGCCGGTGATGCGTTGCGCGCCGCCGGCTATCTGGAGCGCGAGGCGATCCGCGTGTTCAGCAACGGCCACGCGCAGGAAGCCACCGCGATCGGCTTCGCGGCGCTGCGCCTGCTCGGCATCGATCTGCCGATCGATCGGGCCGCAGTCGGCGCGCGCATCGGCGAAGGTGTTGGACTCATCCAGCAGCGCACCGAAGGACGCGCGCGCGAGGCGCTGGCACAGTTGCCGGCGATGAGCGATGCCTACATTGCGCGCCAGGTCGCGGTGCTGCTGACCGTCGCACCGCTGGCGTTCCAGAGCAATCGCATGGATCTCTACGCGCTCGCGGCGACGACGGCACTGCAACTGACCCTGGAACACGGCAACAGCCCGGATGCGCCGCAGGTGTATTCGCTTTACTCGGTCGTGCACGGCGCGGTCACCGGCGACCGCAGCGGCGCCTGGGACTGGAGCCGGCTGGCGCTGGCGCTCGATGCGCAGCAGGAGCGTCGCCTGTTCGCCGAGGTGGCGTTCGTTTACGGCTGGTTTCACGCGCACTGGCGCCGTCCGCTGAGCGAAAGCCTGCCGTTGAGTCTGGAAGCGGCTGAAGGAGGATTTGCCTCGGGCGCGCTGATGTTCGCCTGCTTCAACCTGGCCGCCCACGTGATCTATCTGCACGCAAGCGGTCGACCGCTGGAGACCGTCATCGACGCCGCGCGGCGCCATCTGGCGCGCAACGGCGGCCGCGTCAAGAACTCGGCTTTTCACCTGATCCACGAGCTGCAAACCGCAAAGGCGCTGGCCGGCTTGACGCGAGAGCCGCTGTCGTTCACCGATGACGAATACGACGAGGAGCGCGATCTCGCGTCGATCCTGCAAACCAATCTCAGCAACCAGATCGGCTACTACCTGGTTTCGAAAGTGAAGATGCACTGTCACTACGGCGACTGGGACGCGGCGTTGGACTGGGCCAGCCGCGCGCAGGCGGCGCGGCAAGCCTTCGCCGGTCAGACCGCAGAATTCGAGCTGGTCCAGTACGAGGCGCTGGCCGCAGCCGGGCAGGCCCTGAACGACGGCCATATCACCTGCGTGCGTGGCGCCCCACTGGCCAGCGAGATGCGCGCCTGGGCCGGTCTCTGCGCGGAGAATTTCGAGCACAAGGCCTGGCTGCTCGAAGGTGCCATGGCCGGTGTCGAACGGGATTTCACTTCCGCGCTGAGATTGCTGCAAGCTGCGGCGGCTGCCGCCGAGACGCGCGGCTACTTGCAGGATCAGGCGCTGGCGCTGGAATGGAAAGCGATCGTGCTGCATCGCATCGAGCGCTATGCCGACGCCTGCGCCAGTCGCGAGCAGTGCGCACAGATCTACACGCGCTGGGGCGCCGGCGCGAAGGCGCAGTGGCTGCGCTCGCTCGATGGCCACTCGCATCGGGCAGCGGCTGCTGCGAGCGGCTGAGCCTTGGCGATCATCGCCGATGCCGCTGATGCCGCCGCTGCCTAGGCGCCCCGCGCCAGCAGCAGCGCATGCGCATGCATGTCCGGGCCGAGCGCGAACAGCACCAGACGGTCCCGTGAGAACCCGCCGTTGCGCGACGCCCAGGCCAGGTTCACCGGGATGTTGGCGGAGGTCATGTTGGCGTAGTGCTTCAGCGTCTCGATGTACTGCGCCGGTTTGATCGCGGCGTTCCAGGCATCGGTGAGCACGCTCGAGGCCTGGTGCGAGATCAGGCTGATGTCGGCGCCCGTCATCCGGTGGCGCTTCAGGAGACGCAGCACCGCACCCGGTGCGGCCTCGACGCCGAAACTCTTGAACGCCGCCGCACCGGCTGCGGTGATCTGGAAAAACGGCGGGGTGTAAAGCGTCGAGTGGCCCTGTACCGGCGGATTCAAGGCCACGCTCTGCGCCTGCATGGTCATCGTGCCGTAGTTCTGCGAGGCCGTGAAAATTTCCTGATCGAGGATGCGCCAGCCGTCATGCGCAACACCCACCACGGCTGCGGCCGCGCCGTCCGCCGCGCTGATCGCCTGCGGCGTCTGGTAGTTGACATGGCGCGTCCAGTTGGTGCCGACGCAGACCAGCGCCTTGCGCGCGCGACCGGTGCGGATCATGCCCTCGGCAAACAGCAAGCCGGCGTTGAAATTCGAGAAGTCATTGGCCAGCGCCACGACCCAGCAGCTCGCCGGCAAGCCCAGTTCCGCGTGCAGCTGGCTCAGGGCATTCGGCGGATCGAAGTCGCTGACCGAGACCGTGCCGAGCAGCAGATCGATCTCGCCCGCCGCAACCTTCGCGTCCTTCAGCGCCGCCCGCGCCGCCGGTACGAGGATGGACATTAGGTTCTGACCGGGCGCGAGCACGCGGCGCTGTTCGTAGCCCTGGAACAGGTTCGTGCCCGGCGGACTGTGGGCATGCAGCCAGGCGAAGATCGGATCATCGTTGCGGCGGATGCTGTCGGGCACCGCATAGCCGGTACCGAGCAGGCGTGCGCTGTGTTCAGTCATGGCTGATCCACCCCGGAGGAGGCAGGCCCAGGCGTTTCAGCACGATTTCCGCTGTCTGCAAGGCGCCTTCGACCCAGGTCTGGTTGGTCGACCAGGCCTCGCCGCAGACATAACAGGGGAAGTCCGGCAGCGGCTGCGTCATCGCCACCAGCACTTCCTCGGAGCGGTAGCCGGGATTCCAGAAATGCACGGCACCGCCGTAGGGATCGTCAGCCCAGTCCATGTAGGCGGCGTCGATTGGCTCCGGCGCGTACTTGACGCCGTGCATCTGCATCAGCTGCCGGTGCATCTCGGCGACCATCGCCGCCGGCGCGCGGCGCTCGCGCCAATTGCGGCGGTAGGGATGCTCGCTGCGCCCGGCCCTGGCCATCGGCGCGAACGGCTGCGGTGCGGCGCCGTGCGCATGCGCCTGCGCGCCGCGGAAGTACTGCGGTCGCGTATCGCCCGGCGCCAGCGGCCGGCGCCTCAGGCCACCCCAGAACGACGTGCTGGTCGCGTCGTTGTAGGCCATGATCGCCGCGTGGCCGGAGTCGGGATCAACCGCCGACGTGGGTTCCGATCCCCAGTAGTAACACTGGCGCAATGGCAGGTCGGTCAGCGAGCGGCCCTGCTTCACGCCCTGCTGCTGCCACCAGGCCGAGGGATAAACCATGAACAGCTTGAACAGCGGCACCGGCTCGACCGCATTCATCAGGTGCTGCACCTGCGGTGCGCGCACCGGGTCGAGCACCGGGCCGTCCGGCCGCAACAGCCGGATCGCGCGCTGCGGCATCGCCATGATGATGGCGCGGGCGCGCAACGGCGGCCGGTCGCGATGGAAGCGGATTTCGACGCCGGTACTGCTGCCGAGCTTGATCGCATCGAAGCCCGACACCCAGGCGTCTTCGATCACCTCGCCACCGGCGGCGCGATATTGCTTTTCGAGCTGCCAGGGAACGTTCTCGTAACCGTCGTTGAGCAGGTAATACTTCACGTCCGGCGTGAAGTCGAAATATTCGGCAATGAGATCGACGGCATTGGCATCGGAGCCGAGACAGTCGTAGCCGATGGTCTTGATCGCGAGTTGGTAGGCCTCGGGGCTCAAGCTGCGCGCCAGCAGGGTCCAGAAGCCGTGCTGATACAGAGGCAAGCCGTCGACCGTCGCCGCGTGCAGGAATTTGCGCAAGGCCGCGCCACTGAGCGCGGACACTCCGGGCAGCAGCATTTCCGCCGCCCAGCCGATCAAGGTCGCCGGTGGATTGCCGCGGCGCAGCCAATCGGCCTCAGCCCAGCGCAGCGCATACGGCAGCACCGCCGGGTTGGTGAGATCGGTGTAGCGCAGACGCTTGTCGCGCAGATAGGCGAGATTCTGTGGCTGATCGACCACCTGCTCGGTGCGCGGCAGCTTCAGGCAGTTCTCGATCAGGCTGCGGACCACGGTCTGGCTGGAGACGTAGCGCATGCCGCCAAGTTCGCAGGTGATTTTTGGCATGGTTGGCGGCCGTGCCGACAGCAGCCGGCCACCGATGCGCCCGCTGCCTTCGATCACGGTGACCTTCAGCTTCGAGCCTTTCTTGCGCCAGGCCGAGAGCAGGGGTGAGACGCTCGGATCCGCGGTCATCAGCCGCCAGCCGCTGTAGATCCCCGAGACACCGCCGCCAACGATGGCGATATCGACATCCGGCGCAACTTCCGCGTTATGGCGACTCATGCTCTTGCTCTCCCCTTTGAAATGTCTTCGGCGCCGCGCGCCTGCGCTCAGCTTTTCGCCGGCTTCGGTGGTGCATAGGCCGGATTGTAGAAAGGCGGCACCGGCGCCGTGGCGATTTTCGCGACAATCACCTGCGGGCGTCCCCGCGCCGCCGCCGCCAGCACGCGCGGCAGCAGCTTCGCGAGCTCGGCCGGCGAGTCGATCCCATAGGCGTCGGCACCGTAGCCCTGCGCGACCTTGACCAGATCCGGCTCACCGAGCCGGTAGAGATGGTCGTAGACCTCGGGGTGCTGCTTGTCCGGAAACAGGATCGTCATGCCCTGCGTGACCATGTGCAGATCGTTGTCGGCGAGCACGACCCAGATCGCGCCGATGCCGTGCTGCTGCGCCGTCGACACTTCCGCGCCGTGCATCATGAAAGCGCCGTCGCCGACGACGGCGATGCAGGTGCGCGCCGGGCAACCGAGCTTGGCGCCGAGCACGGCGCCGACGCCGAAGCCCATCGGCCCCATCGCCAGCGAGCTGTGGATCTGCCCCGGCGGATCGATCTCGAAGTAATGCGCGCCCCAGCCGACGCAGTTGCCGCAATCGAGTATCACGATTGCATCCTTCGGCAACTGCTCCTGCAACACACGCACGAGGGCGGCCGGACGAATCGGTGTCGCCTTGCTGGCGTAGTCCTTCGGCGCCACGAACGGCGAATGCACGGCCTTGATTTTGGCGACGAAGGATTTGCGCGCGAGGATATCGGCGGCATTCCACTTGCAGTCGGCAGCCGCGCCCGACAGTTCCCGAAACAGCGCGCCGGCTTCGCCGACGACGCCGACGTCCAGCGGCAACCCGCGGCCCAGCGCGCGGGCATCGACATCGACCTGAATCACCGGCCCCTGCGGAAGCAGCATCGGGTTCCAGTTGCCGGTGGCGAGCCCGCCGAGCGCGGAGCCGACCACCAGCAACGCGTCGTAGGGCAACGCCGCAGGGTCCATGCGCGTTGGCGCCAGCCAGTATTGCGGCCACTGGCAGCTGGCGAAGCCGTAGACGCGCAGCGCCAGCGGGTGCGATTCCGGAAACAGGCCCTTGGCGTCGGCCGTGGTGACCACCGGGATCTGATAGCGCTCGACGAACTTGCGCAGGCTCGCCGCCGTCGCCGGGTCCGCCAGCGCGTGACGGCAGCCATTGCCGAGGAACAGCAGCGGCCGCCGCGCCTGGCTCAAGCTCTCCGCGATGCGGCGGACATCGGCGCTGGCGACGCCGCCCGGCGCGCTGCGATAGCTGCCGGTGCGCCTGGCCAGCGGCGCAGGATCGAGCGTCTCGACCGAGACGTTGTCGGGAATGCTCAGATGCGCCGAGCGACCCGGGCAACCGCGTGCGACGCGCAGCGCCTGCTCGATCAGCTCCTGGGCGTTGCCGGCGAGGCTGATCGCGGCGCTGAAGTCGGTGGCGGCGGCGTAGACGCGATCCAGATCGAGCCGAAGGTCGATGCCTTCCTGCAGATAACCCTTGCCGAAATATTGCTGCGCGACCTCGCCGGAGATCGTCAGGATCGACGTGCCGTCGTTGTCCGCGTTCATCGTGCCGGTAAGGGCATTGGTGGCGCCGGGCCCCGAGGTCACCATCACCACGCCGAGGCGGCCGGTGGTGCGCGCGTAACCGTCGGCGGCGAAGGCCGCGCCGGTTTCGTGCCGGCAGATGACGTACTTGATCTCCTGCCGCACGTCCTTGAAAGCAACCAGCAGGTTCGCCAGTCCGCCGCCGGGAATGCCGAATACATGGTCGACGCCTTCCAGGCGCAGATAGTTGATCAGGGTTTGGGCAACGGTAACCGGCTTCGATACGGCCCGCGGAGTGTTCGTCATTGCGACCTCGTCAGTTCTGGGGCGTTGCCGCTCGGAGTTGAGCATGCGGCAAGCCGCAAGCGCCAGTGGAATGGATGAACCATGAATGGCGATTGCGTTTCACTTTGCGCCGGCAGATGACGGCTGTCGCGACGCAACGACTTGATTTAGCATTCAGGCAACTCCGCCCATGACGATCCGCTTCGATCACCCGGAAACCCGTGAACTCTTATGTGCAACTGCTGAAGCGAGTGCCCTTGTTCCAGGGCTTCTCGGAGGGCGACCTGGCCGACCTCGAGGCGCGACTGAAAACGAGAACCCTCGGCGCCGGCGAGTTGCTGTTCGCCAAAGGCGATGCTGGCAACTCGATGTTCATCATCGTCAGCGGATCGGTGAAGGTTTTTCTTCCAGCCCACGAACCGGGCGGCGCGGTCACGCTGTTGCAGGAGCTCGAGGCCGGCGACTTCGTCGGCGAAATGGCGCTCCTCGACAACCAGCCGCGCATGGCCAGCGTCAGCGCACCCGCAGAAACCGTGCTGGTGGAATTGACGCGCGAGAGTTTCGTCGAGCAGCTCGAAGGTTCACCAAAAATCGGCGCCGCAATGCTGGGTGTGATGTCCAAGCGCCTGCGCGTGGCCGCCAAACTTCTCGAAGGTCCGACCGCGCGTGACATCAACAAGGAAGCCGATGAGAAACTGACGTGGGCTCAGCATCTCGCCGACAAGGCTGCTCAATGGAATGGCAGCTGGTCGTTCATCCTGGTGTTGCTGGCCTTTGCCTTGATCTGGATCGAGTCCAATGCCATTTCCGGACTCCAGTTCGATCCGTATCCCTATCAGTTCTTCAATCTGTTTCTGGCAATTCTGGTGGCGTTGCAAGGGCCTTTGATCATGATGAGCCAGAACCGGCAGGTCATGAAGGAACGCCTGCATGCCGAAGCGGATTATCAGGTCAATCTGAAGAACGAAAGCGGCATCTATCAGATTCTCAAGGAACTCGACGATCTTCGTGGAGAACTGTCGTCCGTCCGGCGGGAGATCGAACGATTGAAGCCATCGGCTTCATCGGAATGAGAGTCGTGGTTCACGACGACTCCACTCGCTTTTCTTCGTAAGAGTATTGCCCGCACGGAATAGTGTTCTTCGCCAAGAATGCTTTGATTCACTCTTGTCTTCCCATTGTCAGGCTGTGCGTGGATCGTCGCCCTCGCCAATATCCTGCCGCACGAAATCGGTTTTCTCGCGCACCGCACAGTCTGGACAGGCCCAGCCGTCCGGCACCTTCGACCACGGCGTGCCCGGCGGAAAGCCCTCGTGCGGATTGCCTTGCTGCTCGTCGTAGAGATAACCGCAGCCGGGGCAGCAATAGCGAGTCATCAGGTGTGTCCGGCTTGCGTACCAGCGGGTGCATAGCGCGCTGACAGGCGGGCCCGCTTCCGGGCCAGCACGTTGATGCGGTCGAAATTGCCGCCAGCCCAGGCCATGACCTTCGGATCCATGACTGCGAACCAGAGCGGCGGCAGCAGCGCCATCATGAACATCAAGGGGTAACCACTCGGAAATTCCGGGAGGCGATCGAAGGCGCGGAGGCTCTGGTAGCGCCGCGTCGGATTGGCGTGATGGTCCGAGTGCCGTTGCAGATTGAACAGGATCAGATTCGACATCACATGGTTGGAATTCCACGAGTGATGCGGCTGGCAGGGCTCGTAGCGGCCGTTCGCCTGGCGCTGCCGCAGCAGCCCGTAATGCTCGATGTAGTTGGCACTGGTCAGGATGCCGAACCAGCCCCAGAACGCCTGGACGAACAGGAACGGCAGCATGATCCAGCCGAATGCGGCGATCAGCGCGGCATACAGCGGAATCGTGATCAGCAGGGGCTGCAGCACTTCGTTCTTCAGCGTCCACGGCCCTTGATTGCAACGCGCAAGACGCCCGCGTTCGGATGCCCAGGCCCGCTTCATCGCGCCGGGAATCTCGCGGCAGGCGAACGTGTAGATCGTCTCGCCCATTCTCGACGAGGCCGGGTCTTCCGGCGTGGCGACGTCCTTGTGATGCCCCTTGTTGTGCTCGATGAAGAAGTGCCCGTAGCCGACCACGGCGAGCACCGTCTTCGCCAGCCAGCGCTCGATTGTCGTGGTCTTGTGCCCGAGTTCGTGGCCGGTATTGATCGCCAGCCCGTTGACGACGCCGACCGACAGCGCCAGGCCGAGCACCGAGTACCACGCCAGAGGTTCCGTGCCGACGACATACGCGGTGTAGATCAGCGCGAGGTAATGGATCGGCACCGTGAGATAGGTCAGATACCGGTAGTAGCGGTCCGCGTCGAGCTGCGGCACCACCTCCGGTGGCGGGTTGCTCGAATCGGCGGGGAGCAGATGATCGACGACCGGCACGATCAGGTACCAGATGACCAGGGTCGCCCAGTACCACGCGACGTGGCCAGAGGCGCTCGCCAGGAGGCACGACGCCACCGGCAGCAGCGGCCAGGCCAGCGACAAGGACCATAACCAGCGTCGGCGGTCGGTGTACTTCACGATGCTGCCGTCGGCAGCCAGGGCTTGAATACTCATTTTCGGTCATCTCCTCGGGCGCGCTCGGAAGAGCGGCACTACGAGAGATTGACGGCGGGAGCCTTTCGCAGTCCAATTCATTATTAATCGAATAACGATCGATTCCTGTCATGGCCGAATCGCTGCGTCAATTGCGGCATGTGCTCGCGCTCTACGAGCACCGCAACTATCGGCGTGCCGCCGAGGCCGTGCACCTGACCCAGTCGGCGCTGTCAGTCAGCATTCAGCGCATCGAGGCGCATTACGGGGTGGCGCTGTTCATCCGCGATCAGAGCGGTGTCACGCCGACCGAATTCGGCGAACTCGTTGCCCGCGTGGCGCGCGACACCACGACGACGCTCGACCAGGGGCGCCGCGAGATCGAGCTGCTGCGCAACCTCGAATCGGGCAAGGTGATTGTCGGCTCCGATCCCTGGATGGCCGACATCATCGTCGCGCCAGCCCTGTCGAGACTGTTGCGGAAGTATCCGCGTCTGCGTTTCCGGTTGCGGACGCAGGGCTGGGACGAACTGCAACAGGCGCTGCTCGCACGAACCGTTGACGTTTACGTCGGCTCTCCGTTCGATGCGCCGGATCCTGCTGTCGAGTCGAGGATTTTCGACCTGTCGTCGCCGGTCATCCTGTGCCGGCACGATCACCCGCTGACGCGGCTGCCGAAAATCGATATCGCGCACGTATTGCCGTACCCGCTGCTGGTGCCGAAGCTGCCACGCTGGTATCTATCGTGGCTGACCGAACACTACGGCGACGAAAAATCCACGGAAGAACTGCACGGCCTGTTCCTGCAAGCGGAGGATTTCACGGTCATCCGCCACATCGTCCACGAAACCGATGCCATCACTGCGGGCGTCACCCGCGCATTCCCGTCGGCGCTATCGCCTGCGGACTTCGCCATGCTCGATATCGCCGATCTCTCCCATGTGCGCGCGCCCGTGATCGTCGCCACTCTCAAGGGCCGACCGGTGCCTGCCGCCGCTGCGGCCTTCATCGATGAAGTGGTCGTGGAGATCGAGCGCATTCGCAAAACAGCGATCGCGTCGAAAAAATCTCCGCGATCCCGGTCGCCGAAAGCGCGCGCGAAGTCCTGACTCAGCTCCGCAGCTACCAGGCCCGCCGATACTGATCCGGCGGCGGCAACGTGATGCCGGCGGCCTTCGCCGCGTGATACGGCCAGTAGGGATCGCGCAGCTGCTCGCGCGCAATCAGCACGATGTCGGCCTGACCTTCCGCAACGATCGTCTCGGCCTGCGCCGGCTCGGTGATCATGCCAACCGCGCCGGTGGCGACTCCCGCTTCCCGCCGAATGCGCGCCGCGAACGGCACCTGGTAACCGGGGCCGAGCGGAATCTTCACCTGCGCGACATTGCCGCCGGACGAGACATCGATGAGATCAACACCGAGCGGTTTGACCTGCAGCGCCAGCTCGACGCTCTGCTCGATGTCCCAACCGCCGTGCTCGACCCAGTCGGTCGCGGAAATCCGCAGGAACAGCGGCAGCCGCTCAGGCCAGACTTCGCGCACGGCGCCGACGACTTCACGGACCAGCCGCGTGCGATTGTCGAAGCTGCCGCCGTAACGATCGTCGCGGCGGTTCGACAGCGGTGAAAAAAACTCGTGCAGCAGGTAGCCATGCGCACTGTGCAGCTCGATCAGTTTGAAACCGGCAGCCAGCGCCCGCTGCGCGGCAAGCCGGAACGCGGCGACGATGCGCGCAATGCCGCGCTCATCCAGCGCCAGCGGTACCGGCGATGTTTCGTCGAATGGCATCGCGCTCGGCGCCACCAGATCGGTCCAGCCACCGTGCTCCGGGCTCAGCACCTTGCCGCCGCGCCAGGGCGCATCGGTGCTCGCCTTGCGGCCCGCGTGCGCGAGCTGTATCCCGGGCACCGCGCCTGCCTCGTCGATGAAATGCGCGATCGGCGCCCAGGCTTCGGCCTGGCGGTCGTTGTAGATGCCGGTGTCGCCCGGCGAGATCCGGCCGATGGCCTCGACCGCCGACGCCTCCGCGATCACCAGCGCCGCGCCGCCAATCGCGCGGCTGCCGAGATGCACCAGATGCCAGTTCGTCGGCACGCCGTCAGCGGCCGAGTACTGACACATCGGCGAGACCGCGATGCGATTACGCAGGACGACCTCGCGCAGCTTCAGCGTTTCGAAAAGCATGGGACGTCTCAGGCTGCTCAGGCGCTGCCGACGCGGATCACGAGCTTGCCGAAATTGTCGCCCCGCAGCAGGCCGGTGAATGCGGCCGGCGCGTGCTCGAGCCCGTCGATGATGTCTTCGCGCACCTTGATCCGGCCGGCCTTCAGCCACTCGCCCATTTCGGCGAGAAACGCGGCGTGGCGACGCTCGTAATGGTCGAAAATGATGAAGCCCTTGACCGTCACGCGCTGCGTCAGCACCGTGCGCATCAGCACCGGACTCATGTCGAAGCCGGTGGGTCGACCCGTGAGGTTGTACCAGGCGATCAGTCCGCAGACCGGCATGCGGGCGTTGACGTTGAGCAGCGGCACCACGGCTTCGAGCACCGCACCGCCGACGTTCTCGAAGTAGATGTCGACGCCGTCCGGGCAGGCCGCCGCGAGCTGCCGGGCGAAATCGTCGGCGTAATGATTGATGCAGGCATCGAAGCCGAGTTCGGCAACCGCGTATTCGCATTTGTCGTCGCCGCCGGCGACACCGACGACGCGGCAACCCTTCAGCTTCGCGATCTGCCCGACGTTGGCGCCGACCGCGCCGGTCGCGGCCGCGACCACCACGGTTTCTCCGGCCTTCGGCTGGCCGATGTCGAGCAGGCCGACGTACGCGGTGAAGCCCGGCATGCCCAGCACGCCGAGCGACCAGGACGGATGGCTCATCGCCGGGTCGAGCTTGACCACGCCGACACCGTCGGATACCGCGTACTCCTGCCAGCCGGTGTAGGCGAGCACCCGGTCGCCGACCGCAAAGCCGCTCAGCGCCGAAGACTCCACCCGGCAGACCGTCGCGCCGCACATGACCGCGCCCAGCGCCACCGGCTCGGCGTACGAGGCCGTGTCGTTCATGCGGCCGCGCATGTAGGGATCGAGCGAGAGGTAGAGCGTGCGCAGCAGCATCTGGCCTGCGGCCGGCGCCGGTACCGGGCTGCGTTCGAGCCGCAGATCGCTGGCCGCCGGCATGCCGTAGGGACGTGCAGCGAGAACGATGCGGCGGTTGCCATCAGCCTGGGAATTCATGGAGTGCTCCTCGGGGTTTTCGTGCGGTCGACTGTTTTCGCGCCGAATCGATCATCGGACGGACTGGATCAAGCGCTGCGGGCGCGGCGGGGCTTGAGCACCGGCCGACGCTTGCGTGACGGCGGCTTCAGCGCCTCGATGCGCAGCAGCAGATTCGGATCGGGGCAGCGCGCCAGCCAGCTGGCGCGCTCGGAGGCGCGGCAGACGCCGGGGTAGTCGCCCTCCCGGCCGTCGAGATCGCGGATGATCTGGAAGTGCAGATGCGGCGGCCAGCCGACGTTTTCGTGCGCATCGCCGAGCCAGCCGAGCACTTCGCCCGCTTCGACGCGCTTGCCGCGCGGAGTCGCCAGCAGCGAAGGTCGCGACAGGTGCCCGTACAGCGTGTGGAAGTGCTGACCGGCGAGCTCGTGCGCCATGATGATCGTCGGCCCGTAGTCGCCGAATTCCTTGTTGTCGCGCGTCGAATGCACCACGCCGGGAAGCACCGCGTGGACCGGCGTGCCGGCGGGCAGCCAGAAATCGAGCCCGAGATGGACCGTGCGCGGCTCCTCGGCGCCGACGCCGAAGAGATCGCTCATGCGGTACATCGCCCGATCCTCGCCATAACCACCGACGGCATAGGCGGCCTTCGCGCCGCGCAGCCTGGCGACGATCCAGGCGCTGAACGCTGTCGCATCGGCCGGATCGGTGCCTTCGAGCGTCGCGGCATCGACGCCGAGATCCAGCAGCAGGCAACGGCGCGCGTTCAGCGCGAACGAAAACGGGCTCGCCGCCGGCAGCTTCGCGAGAACCTTGGTCAATGCATCCTGCGCCATGGCTTTCTCTATAAGCGGGGATCGAAGCCGGTGAACTGCGTGCGCATCAGCTCGTAGACCTGCTTTTGCGCATCGGTTGCAACGGTCGGATTGACGATCTGGATCGTGACGAACTGATCGCCGGACGGCGTGCTGCCGGGCAGGCCGCGGCCTTTCAGACGCATCTTGCGACCTGAAGCGGTGCCGGGTGGAAGATTGAGATCGACGATGCCGCCGAGCGTCGGCACCGGCACCGACCCGCCGAGTGCGGCCTCCCAGGGCGCAACGTTCAGCGTGACATGAATATCGCGCCCCTCGGCGCGGAACTGCGCGTGCGGAACGAAGGTGATTTCGAGCAGCACGTCGCCGCCGCGCGCGGCCTGGCCGGCGAGGCGCACGGTCTGACCTTCGATAACGCCCATCGGAATGCGGACGTTGATCGTGCGGTTGCCGAGCGCAACCCGGCGCGTGGCGCCGTTGTAGGAATCCTCGAGCGAGATGGCGAGCCGGGCCTGCTGATCGCGGCCGCCGCCGCCGCTGAAGCTGCTGACCTCCTCGAAACCGTTGCCGTTGCCGCCGAGGCCGCCGCCGAACAACGAGGAGAAGAAATCGGAGAAGCCGCCGGCGTCGGTGTGTCGGCCCGGCCCATGTGACCACCCGGGTGGCGGCGTGAAGCGCTGGCCGTTCTGCCAGTTATGACCGAGCTGGTCGTAAGCCGCGCGCTTTTTCGGATCGCTCAAGACCTCGTTGGCCTCGTTGGCCGACTTGAACCGGTCCTCAGCACCTTTCGCCTGGTTCTTGTCTGGATGGTATTCGCGCGCCAGCTTGCGGTAGGCGCGTTTGATGTCCGCCTCCGACGCTTCGCGCGAGACACCAAGAATCTTGTAGTAGTCCTTGTATTCCATGGGCCGATCGATAAAGAAGGCGGGGCGCCTCTGCGCCCCGCCAATCTACTGTACCTCCGGCAGCCGGGGGCCTTAATTATTGACGGTGATACGTCGCGGCTGTGCGGTCGGCCGCTTCGGAATGACGACTTCGAGCACTCCGTTGGCGTTTTTTGCAGTGACCGCTTCGGAATCGACGGTTTCCGGCAGACTGAAGCGGCGATACAAGCGCCCGGTTGCACGTTCGACGCGCCGGCGCTCGACGCCTTCGGCCTCGGCAGCCTTCGAACGATCGGCATATTCCTCGATGTCGACCGCCGGAGACCAGTCGGAAGTGGCGCCGCTCGACGCGTCGTTGCCGGTATTGCCGTCGCCGTTGATATAGCGGTTGAATTCGTTGAACAGCTCCCGGTGCAGCGCCCAGGGCTGGTAGCGGATCATGGTGGTCATGAAAAGCCTCCTGTGGGTGGTGGGTATTCGGGGAAGCGTCTCCCCGTGACCGGAAGCTGTGGACGTGCGCCCGGAGTTCAAGACCCGATACGAACAAATTGGGAAAGCCGCCCGAAGGCGGCTTTATTCGAGCAGCATTGGCCAGCGTCTCAGAACGGCCAGCGCCTCAGAACGGATTGATGTGCTTCTCGTGCGTGTAAGTCAGGTAGCCGACGTTGGCGCCCGCTCGCAGGCCCACGCCCGTGCGGATCGGCGCCAGCGTGATGTCACCGGCCCGCTGGTAGTTCAGGCCGAGGCCGGCGACGACATAGAGACTGCCGTCGACACCCGGAAAGCGCTGGAACAGGTCCTTGGTCCAGTGCAGGTTGTAAACCAGCGTGAACACCTTCGAGGCATTGCCGCCAAAATCGAAGCCGACCGATGGCCCCTGCCAGTAGACCTGCGTCGAGCCGCCATTCTTGTACTTGAGCATGCCCTCGCCGTAGCGCAGTCCGACGATGAAGGCGCCCGCGCCTTCGTTGCCGATGATGTACGCGACCGGCTTGCCGTTCTCGGAGAAGACCTTTTCGATTGCCTTGGCAAGCCCTGCCGAGGTGCCGCCGAAGAACTTCTGCGCAGCCTGCAAGGTTTCTTCCTGCGTGTACGCATCCTGCGGAACATCGCCCTTCTGATTGCCCTGGGGCACATCCTCCGGTGTCGGGGCCGACGACGGTTCCGACGATGCCGGATTCGCATCATCGGCGGACAGCGGCGCCGCACCGCCGAGCGCGGCAAACAATGCGAAAGCGATAACAGCGGATTTCTTGATATTCATCGAGCCACCTTGGGGTGTTTTTGGTCTGGGTTGCTCCGCTCAGACCACGATGGGTCGGAGGGGTTCGATCGTCGCGGATCGGCGCGCCGCAATGTATCAGCGATGCCGTGAACGGAACACCGATGGTGATCAGTTGTTCCCATGGAGCGAACGGGCTCATGCCGCCATCCGCGAAGGTGTTACAGTTTTCCTCGCTATCAACTATCAATAGCGGCGAAGGCAAGAACGCTCGATCCGAGTAAGAATTCCCACGCGTACATAAGGAAGGCCAAGCCGTGCTCACGATCCATCACCTCAACAATTCCCGCTCGCAACGCATCCTGTGGCTTTGCGAGGAGCTGGCCATCGACTACCGGCTGGTCAAGCACCAGCGCAATCCCGAAACCCAGCGGGCTCCGGATTCGCTCGGCAAGGTTCATCCGCTTGGCAAGTCTCCGGCGATCGAGCACAACAGCCAGATCATCGTCGAGACCGATGCCATCATCGAATACATCTGCAACGTTTGCGCCGGTGGCCGCCTGAGCCGCAACCCGGCGGCGCCGGAATACGGCCAGTACCTGCAGTGGCTGGCTTATTCGGAGGGCACGCTGTTCCCGGCGCTCGTGGTCGATCTGATCTACGCCTGGACGGATGGCGGCAATCCCGCTTTCTTCGGGTTTTTCGACGTCGAGATCATGAAGAACCACCAGTACGCCGAGGACCACCTCAAGCATCAGGACTACATCCTGAAATCGGGCTTCTCAGCTGCCGATATCAACCTGGGCTGGACGCTCGAATTCAGCGAGTGCCGCGGCCGCCTGAAGAGCTTTCCGACCTTGCAGGCCTACCTCGCCCGGCTGCGCGTCCGTGACGGCTACAAGCGCGCGATTGAACGCGGAGGGCCGCAGGATCTATCGGTGTTCTCGGCGGGAGTCAATTGACGCTGCAAGACGCTGACCGCCGGTGTGAGTGGCGCCGGATGCAATAACGCCAGCGAAAAGGGATGGCAACACAGAGGCGGCGCTGTGAGGCGGCATCGGCCAACGGCAGAATGCCAGGCCGGGCGCATTATTGAGCCGGCAAGGAAGTATTGAAACAAGTTTCGCAGTCTCATGTCATCGTCTCGTATTCGTGCTACAAAGCCGCACGCTTGCGAATCGAGGTCGCGTTGCCAACGTTGACCCACTCGTCGCCGGAACGGCAGGGACGCGGTCAGTACCCAGGTTCCTCGAAAAGGTAACCAGCCTGGGCCTTGCGTCTCTCGATCAGGATTACCTTGATGACAACCACAGATCTGTCTGGAAACGTCGCCGACATGCCGCACGCCAACTTCAGCTGCGACTCGTCTGCGGTGCAGTGGAAAGCTTTCATCACCGAAGGTTGCTACTACAAAATCCTGCATGTGGACGTCGCCGCCGGGACTGCGGAGATGCTGTTCAAGTTCGCCCCGAACGCCCTGTGTGTCTACCACCGACATGCGGCGACCGTTTCAACCCTGGTGCTCGAAGGCGAATTGCGGGTTCAGGAGCAAACGCCGAACGGCGAAGTTCTCAAGATAAAAGCGGCCGGCAGCTTCTCGGTGGGTGGCAAAGGCGAGATTCACATTGAGGGTGGCGGGCCGGGCGGTGCAGTGATTTATTTCGGCATGCGCACCGATGACGAGGTGATCTACGAGATTCTCGACAAGAATCTGAACCTGCGCCGGAGTATCACCTTGGCGGACTTCGACCGCGACTGGCGCGAGACCTGGCCGGAACAGAAGGCCGCCTGAAAGTGAGTTGTCACGAAAACTGCTCGGATTGATGTGATCAGTCATATCGTTCGCCGGCCTCCGTAACGAAGGGTTCGACGGGGCGTTTTCGCAATGCGGATACCGACGCGATTGTCGCCATCCGCGCCGGCCGATGGTCTCGTGGTCCAGGGAGTCGCCTGCACAGACTGCATTTCGCGGCGCGCGAGCTCAGTCACCTACGAAGAACCTGTGCATACGGGGCGGGAGTGAATCTATCGCGTACCGAGCGGTCTTTCATCAGTGACCACCGAGACGCCATCACAAAACGAGCCCTTGCCTGCCGCGCAAAATGCGCAAAAAGAGCTACCGCGCCACCACGCGGACACACGAAGTCTCTACTATGTTCTCGTCTCTGCGGTCGCCGCTGCGTTTGCCTTGCAGTGGGGAGCGAAATTCTTCATTCCGCTTAGCCTGGGGATCATCCTTACCTACACCTTGAATCCGGTGGTGATCTGGCTCGAGCGGCGAAAGGTTCCTCGCTGGCTTGGCGCCACCCTGGTCATGGTGGCTGTGGTCTGCGGTGCCGGGTTTCTCGCGGTGTCCATCGAGGGCCAAGTCGAGACGATCCTGACGCAGTTACCCGAGAGCACACACAAACTTCGCAATCTTCTGGAAGGACGCTCCGAGGGCGAACCCGGCATCATGCAGCGCCTGAAGGATGCGCAAGCAGTGGTGGAACAAGCGCAGACATCGCCGCCTGCCGGCGCAGCCAACCGGCGCGGTCCGCAGCATGTCGTTGTCGATGATTCCGGCGTACACCTCAACGATCTCATGTGGGAAGGTTCGCGCAATGTAGCGGGCGTAGCGGTGCAACTGGTGATGGTGCTGTTTCTCGTTTATTTCCTCCTGCTTTCAGGGGATATATTCAAGCGCAAACTGATCCGGTTGACGGGCACTTCGCTCTCAAGCAAGAAGATCACAGTGCAGATTCTTGACGATATCGATTCCTCGATTCAGCGCTACATGCTGGCTCTTTTTTTGACCAACCTGATGCTGGCCGCTCTCAGCTGGGGGCTGTTCACGTGGGCCGGTCTCGAGAATGCCGGCGCCTGGGCGGTGGCAGCTGGATTCCTGCACGTCATTCCATACTTCGGGCCGATGCTTACTGCGGTTCTCACCGGCGGCGCCGCGCTGTTGCAGTCCGGCTCGTGGACCATGGTGATACTGGCGTCCGGTGGTTCGCTGTTTATTGCACTGGTGATCGGTGTCCTCATCACCACCTGGATGACTGGCAAGCTCACCCGCATGAACCCGGCCGCCATATTCGTGGCGCTGCTGTTCTGGAGTGCGTTGTGGGGTGTATGGGGCGCGCTCCTGGCCATGCCCATCACGGGGATCATCAAGGTCGTCAGCCAGCGAATCGAACAGTTCACACCCCTGGCTGAATTTCTCGGCGAATAGCCTTCCAATAAGGCTCCGCATGTTGCTGCCGACGGCTTTGACAAGTTCGGATCATTTGCCCACCTGGTTTTCTCGACTACCGCCCCGCACACCCACGTCGGGTGTCGGCATGATTCACCCAATCCGAAGGTAATCCCCCCATTTTTAGCTGACGTGAGAAGTGGAGCTAGAGGGCGAGTGCGAGTTTCTGGATGGGAGTGATGCCGCCGAGGGCCCTATTCGGACG
>JAYWBB010000080.1:0-38040 GCA_043781855.1 Nevskia sp.
TCTTCCTGCGCGCGCGCGCAGATGCCGAGCCAGCGCATACAGTGATGGATACGTCCCGGCCCGAGCCTTTCCTGTGCCAGCAGGAAGCCCGCACCTTCTGCGCCGAGCCGCATGCCGACCGGGACGCGCAGGTTCTCGATCAGGATTTCGGAATGTGCGAAGTAGCCGCCATGTGCTTCGCCCATGACCGGAATGTTGCGGACGAATTTCCAGCCGGGGTTCGAGGTGTCGGCGAGAAACATGCTCGCGCGCTGGTAGGTCGCGGCGTTGGGGTTGGTCACCGCCATGATGATGGTGAACCGCGCGCCGTCGGCCGACGAACAAAACCACTTGTGGCCGTTGATCACGTAGTCGTCGCCATCGCGCTCGGCGCGCGTCTCGAGCATCGTCGGATTCGCGCCCGGCGTGTTCGGCTCGGTCATCGCGAAGCAGGATCGCATCGCGCCGGCAACGAGCGGCTTCAGGTACTTCTCTTTCTGCTCGGGTGTGGCGAACAGATGCATCAGCTCGGCATTGCCGATGTCGGGCGCCTGTACGCCGAACACGTAGTGGCCGATCGGCGTGCGGCCGAGTTCTTCGGAGACCAGCGCAAATTGCGCCAGCGGCAGGCCCTGGCCGCCGGCCGCCTTGGGCTGTGCCAGTGCCCAGAGACCGAGTTTTTTCACGACCTCGCGCTTCTGGTTCAGCAGCGGCTCGATCGCGTGCGTGTTCTTCAGGAATGCAGCTTCGAGCGGTATCAGCTCCTGGTCGACAAAAGCACGGATGCGGGTGGTCAGATCTGAAATGGGCGAGTCGGCATCGGCGGCCATGGGTGTCTCCGGTCTTATCGATAGGTCAGCAGGCGCTCGTCCTGCGCGGCCTGCAGATGGGTTATGTCGTTGAAGCCGACAAGATTCAACCCGCGTGAACCGACGCTGAAGACGTGGACCGAGGCGTTGAGAATACGCCAGTTGAGTCGCAACGCGATGTCATCGCTCACGCGCAAGGCCTCGCGCAAGGCGGCCATGATGACGCCGCCAGAAGTGAACACCACGACACGTTCGCCGGTTCTGGCAGCGCCCAGCAGACCCGCGACGCAGCGCGCACAGAATTCGTCCCAGCGCTCGCTGATTGGCGCTTCGCCGGGCTGGTCTTTCAACCAGGCGCCGACGACGAGGTTGAAGAAGGTCTGGAAGCGTTTCGGATCGGTCAGAAGCTCGTGCGCCGCGACGCTGAATTCCGGACGCTCGCGGGCGAGCACCGGCAGGTACGCGCGGATCAGACCCTGGTGGTCGTACTCGTTGAACGCGGCATCGACCCGCAAATCCGACGGATCGCCCCCCAGCCCCGCGAGCGCCCGCTCTCCCGTGACGCGCTGACGCTGCATCGTGCCGCTGTAGGCGGCGTCGAAAGCGAAGCCGAGTCGTCGCCAGTGCTCGCCGAGCAAACTGCCCTGGCGCTCACCGAGCGGCGACAGCAGATCGTAATTGCGTCCGCCGAAGGACGCCTGACCGTGCCGGGCCAAAACCAGCGTGGTCATCGCCGTACGCTCGCGGGCTCGGTGAACCTATATCGGACCATGCATTTCGCTCCCGCGCATCTCGTCTGTGGCATCTGCTCACCCCGGGTTGACGATGAACGCACTACGGCCCGGCATCACCCCGCAGAAAACCATCAGACACGGATTGTTGTCGACTATGCTAACAGTCACCACTAGGGCCTGTTCACCTTCAGTGGGTCGCTGCGGCGGAGGTCATTTTTGCCCAGTGCCACGAACGAGGAGGATGCCCGCGACACCGTGTCGGGGCGACCCAATGGTTGTTCCATTGGCGCGACGAGAGAGGCAGCGATGGGCAAAAATGGCCCCGCCCCGAAGGGTTGCGGCCAAAAAGCCGACATGCCGCGTTGCGAGCCTTGAGAATAGAACAACTATTCTCTGCGGCTCGCGCCTTGCCTGGCGGCTTTTTGACTCGCGACGCAGCGACCCACTGAAGGTGAACAGGCCCTGGCGTCGATGGCCTATTGAATCTCCTGGCGATGCGCATACCTCACTGAAGGCCAAGGTCAACTCGCTGCGGCGGCCCGCTTTCACGGTGGCTATGTTCGGCCCCTGACGCTCGCGATGATGCGCTGCGATAATGCCCGTCGGCCTACGAAGGTCCCGGGGAGTTTTCGGGTATTTTCACTCGGCCTCGTCCGTCGTTTCATTCCGGAGCGTCAATGTCCGATCGGTATCTCGAATTCGCCAACACACCGTTCGGCAAGTCGCTGAGCGGCCTGCTCGGCCTGCCTTCGCCGCCGCGCCTGAAGCGCGCCGATGGCGCGTATGCGGTGCGCCCGCTCGAGGCGTGCGGCGTGCTGTTCGGCGGGACTTCGCGCGCCGAATTCTCGGCGGCACTGCTCGATGCGCTCGCGACTGCTGGAGCGCTCGTCCAGGTCGCTCCCAGCCATGCCGGCCTGGCGCCGATCAAGCGGGCCGCAGCCGATGCCGGCATCGCGCTGAAAACCGAGCCGAACCCGGAAGATCGCACGGCCGCCGCCGTGGCTTTCGTGTTCGATGCCAGCGGCATCGACGGGCCGGGGCGACTGCGCGAGCTGTACGATTTCATGCAGCCGCGCGCGGGCCGCATTCCGGCCAATGGCCGCGTGCTCATCGTCGCGCGCGCGCCGGCCGATGCCGGTGAGGCCAATGCCATGGCCGCGACCCAGGCGCTGCGCGGCTTCGTCCGTTCCTTCGGCAAGGAGATCGGTAAAAAGGGCGCGACGGCCAATCTGCTGGAAGTCGGCAAGGGCGCCGAAGCCGCGCTGGCCGGTCCGCTGCGTTTCTTTCTCGGGGAACACTCGGCATTCATTACCGGCCAGACACTCGCACTGAACGCCCCGGCCGATGACGCCACCCCGGCGTTCATCCAGCCGCTCGCGGGCAAGACCGCCGTCGTGACCGGTGCGGCGCGCGGTATCGGGGCTGCGATCGTCGCGACCCTGGCGCGCGAAGGCGCGCAAGTCATCGGCATCGACCGGCCGCAGGAGGAAGGAGTGCTCGGCGAGACACTCGCGAAGATCAAAGGCTACGGTCTGCCGCTCGACATTACCGCAGCTGATGCGCCATCGCGCATCGCGAAGGAACTGACCGGCCGCTTCGGCGGCGCCGATATCATCATCCACAACGCCGGCATCACGCGTGACAAGATGCTCAAGAACATGGCGCCGCACCTCTGGGATCAGGTGCTCGACGTCAACTTCGGCGCGATCCTGCGGATCAACGACGTGCTGCTTCGCGAAGGTTTGAACGAAGGCGCGCGCATGGTCTGCATCTCCTCGATCGGCGGTATTGCCGGCAACGCCGGCCAGACCAACTATGGCGCGACCAAGGCGGGCGTCATCGGTTACGTCGAAGCGCTCGCAACGACGATGGCCCGGCGCGGCGGCGCGATCAATGCCGTGGCACCCGGCTTCATCGAAACGCAGATGACGGCGCAGATGCCGGTCGGGCCGCGCGAACTCGGCCGCCGTCTGGCCTCGCTCGGGCAGGGCGGCCTGCCGATCGACATCGCCGAGGCCGTGACCTTCCTCGCCAGCCCGCTCGCCGCAGCGGTGAATGGCCGCACCCTGCGCGTCTGCGGGCAGAACTTCTTCGGCGCCTGAACCGCACATGCCCCAATCCGTGAAGCTCATCGCGACCGCGGAACTGCCGACGCCGTTCGCTGAATTTACCGTGCACGCCTTCGTTTCCGGCGACGGCAAGGAGCACCTGGCGCTGACGCTCGGCGATCTTTTGGTGCCGTCGACCGCGCCGCTGATCCGCGTCCATTCCGAATGCCTGACCGGCGATGCGCTGTTCTCGCTGCGTTGCGACTGCGGATTCCAGTTGCACGCCGCGCTCGAAAAAATTGCGGCGGAAGGCCGCGGTGGCCTGCTGTATCTGCGCCAGGAAGGTCGCGGCATCGGCCTCGGCAACAAGATCCGGGCATACGCCTTGCAGGATCAAGGTGTGGATACGGTCGACGCGAATCATCAGCTTGGCTTTCCGGCCGATGGCCGCGACTACGGTCTTGCCGTGCGTCTGCTGCGTGAACTGGGCTTGAGCCGCATCCGCCTGATGACCAACAATCCCGCGAAGCTCGATGCCCTCGTGCGCGACGGCATCGACGTCGTCGAGCGCGTGCCGCTGGAGCAGGGCCGCAATCCGCACAACGCCGCGTATCTCGATACCAAGATGACCCGCATGGGTCACCTGATCGGAGCCAAGGGCAAATCGTGAGTGACGCGCGCCTGCCCTCGGCTATCACAACGGTGATCGCCCCGCAAAAATCGCGCGGTATCGTCCGTGAACTGGCCGCGCTCGGCGTTTCCACGGCGCGCGCCTCGAAGGGTTTCGTGCCGTTGCTGAAACTGCTGACCGAGGAAAACGACAGCAGCCGCGACGAGCTGACCCACGCGATCGACCGCGCCTTCAGCGGTCTTTACCGGCATCCGCTGCTGGCGCAGACCGGTCGGCTGACGGCCGCGTTGCGCAAACGGCGTCTGATCCCCGACGAGCAATCCACCGAAGAGCTGATCCGCTTCGTCGTCGAGCAGATCGTTGCGCGCTCGCCGGTGCCGGTGCCCGAAGCGCTGGTCAACGAGTTCTGGCAATTCTTCAACGAATTGTTTGCCGCACCTGAGCTGAAGGGTCTTGGCGAGCTGACGCTGGACATGGTGCGTCTTGTGCTGCGCACCTATGAACCGCTGCTGGTGGAGATCGTCAATCTGCTGAAGGCCGGCCGCCGTTACAACCAGTGGCAGCTCAACGAGCTGCTGAAGCGCGCCGCGCAGGTGCGCACCGATGCGGCGATCGTGCGCCGGCAGATCCGTGCGATCCGCTACATCAAGCCTTTTTTCCAGGTCGATCCGAAGGACTTGCGCGCGCAGGCGCAGATCATCGCGCAGATGGTCAACGAGTTCGGGCCGTTCTTTGTCAAGATGGCGCAGGTCGCCGCCGCGAATGCCGACTTCCTGCCGGACGAGATCGCGAAAGCACTGAGCGTTTTCCACGAAGATGTCGCACCGATGACGCCGGACGAGGTCGTGGGCGCCTTCATCGAGTGCTACGGCAAGCCGCCGGAAAATTTCTACATGGGCTTCGATGCCGCCAGGCCGCTGAAGTCCGGCTCGATCGGCTCGGTCTATCTTGCGAAGAAACCGTTTCTCGAAGGCGGCCGCGAAATTTTGCGGCCGGTCATCATCAAGGTCGGTCGCCACAACATCGACCGCGAGTTCGCGATCGGCAAGCTGGTGATCGGGCTTTCGATCATGTCGACGCAATACTGGGCGCCACACTCGAAACTCGCGCCGTTCCTGCGCGCGATGCAGGAACAGGTCGACGAGTTCGTCGCCGGCTTTGTCGAGGAACTTGACTTCGACGCCGAGGCGCGCAACCACCGGCGTTTCTACCAGCGCTCGCTCGGGCGCCGGGAGTGGCGCGTGCCGGAGCTTTATTCGAGCAGCCGGCGCATTCTCGAAATGGAATATCTCGGCGAGGCGTCAAGCCTGGCGCGCGCGCTCACGCACCTGCCGAAACGCGAGCGCCGTCGATTCCAGAGGCGGCTGGTCGAGCAGCTCAGTCATACCGTGCTCCATCACGCGCTGGCCTATCGCGAGATGCATGGCGATCTGCATCCGGGCAACGTCATGGTCAGTCCCGACGGCACGCTCAATCTCATCGACTGGGGCAATGTCATCGATCTCGACGGCAAGTGGCGGCCGGTCCGGGACTATCTTGCCGGAGCGATCCTCGCCGACACCGAATTGCTGACCGAGGCGCTTATCCGCATCTCCACGCAGCCCGAGGAAAACCATGAGCGCCGCGCTGAAATTCGCGCCGCGCTCGACGAAACCCTGCGCAAGAAGGGCGTGACGCCGCTGACCCGGCGCAGCTTCATCCGGGAATTGCGTTCGGGCGGCGTCGCCGGCCTGCACCAGCGCGGCCAAGCCGTGCTGCAGCTCCTCGCCAACACCCAACAGGCCGGCCTGGTGCTCAAGCGTGACTATCTCCACCTGTCGCGCGCGCTGATGGCGCTGGCCGGCAGCTACGGCACACTGTACGAAGGCGATCGACGCAGCCTGCTGCTGCGCGATCTTGGGCGCGTCGCGCTGAAGCTGCCGCTGACGCTCGGGCGCGAGCTGGCGTCGCAGGAATTGCGCGCGCTGCGCGGTCGCTTCGGCCGCCGGTCACCGGAGGCAGCCACGCCGGTCGCGAATTCTCGGCGCGAGCCGCCGGCTCAGCCGGCGTCCATGCCAGTGCTCGCCTGATCCATGAGAGGTTATCGACTCGCCCGCCGCGCGCTGTTTGCGCTCGATGCCGAACACGCGCACGAGCTGACGATGGCGCTGCTCTCGCGTCATCCGGCTTCGGCGGGGGTGCTGGCGGGACGTCTGATTCGAGATCCGGTGCGGCTCATGGGCCTGGAGTTCCGCAACCGGATCGGGCTTGCCGCCGGACTCGACAAAAATGGCGAGGCGATCGAGGCGTTCGACCGCATGGGCTTCGGCTTCATCGAGATCGGCACCGTGACGCCACGGCCGCAGCCGGGCAATGAGCGCCCGCGCATGTTCCGCCTGCCGGAAGCGAGCGCGCTGATCAACCGGCTCGGTTTCAACAACCAGGGTGTCGATGCGCTGGTCAAGCGCGCCGGGCGTGCGCGGCGCAGCGCGGTGCTCGGCATCAACATCGGCAAGAATGCCGACACGCCGATGGAGCAGGCCGAGCACGACTATCTGGCCTGCCTGCACAAGGTCTACGCGGTGGCCGACTACGTCACGGTCAACATCTCCTCGCCGAACACCAAGGGCTTGCGCGAACTGCAACAGGCACAGCGCTTCGACCAGTTGCTGGCGAAGCTCGCCGATGCCCGTGAAACGCTGTCCGAGCGTCACGGTCGACGCCGCCCGCTGTTGATCAAGATTGCGCCCGATGTCGATTCCGGCCAGCTTGCGGCGATCGCCGAGTCCGTGCGGCGCTACGGCATCGACGGCTTGATTGCGACAAACACGACGATCGCCCGCGCGGAAGTTGAGCATCTGCGGCACGGTCAGGAGACCGGCGGCCTGTCTGGCGCGCCGCTGCGCGAACGGTCGACGGCGGTCATCCGCGAATTGCGCGGATACGTCGGGCCGGATTACCCATTGGTCGGCGTCGGCGGCGTGATGTCCGGTGTCGATGCCGCAGAGCGCTTTACCGCCGGTGCCAATCTCGTGCAGATCTACACCGGGCTGATCTATCGCGGTCCGGGACTCGTAACCGACTGCGCGCGGGCGCTGAAGCAGGCCGCGCGACGCAAGGCCACGACGCCTGTTCCCGCATAATCAGTGTTCATGATCGAAGTCGAATCTCCCTGCATCGGCACCTGCACGCTCAACCGTGAGTCGGTCTGCGTCGGCTGCGGCCGGCGTCTCGACGAGATCGCCGAATGGCCGCGCGCCTTCGACCCGCGCAAGCGCCGCATCGTCGAACTGTCGCTTGCGCGACTCGCGGAAATGCAAGCACCGGATACACAAGGCCCTACGCCATGACTCGGAACAATCGCGAGATTCGCCTTGACGATTTCAGCCATCGCATCCAGTTCGCTGTGCGCTGGGGCGACATGGACACGCTCGGCCACATCAACAACGCAAAGTACTTTACCTACGAGGAATCGAGCCGCATCGAATACTTTCAGCCGCTGGCCGTCGACGACCCGCGCATGTGGAAGGACTACGGCCTGATCCTCGCGAGCGTCGGCGCCGATTTCATCGCGCAGGTGCGTTATCCGGCCGATCTTGTGGTGGGAACGCGCATCGTGCGCCTCGGCCGCAGCAGCATGAACACACTCAGCGGGATGTTCCTGGGCGACAAGCTCGTTGCCGCCGTGCGCGGGGTGGTGGTCTGGTTCGATTACACCCACCAGAAGCCGGCCGCGATTCCGGAGACGGTGCGCACGTGGATCAAGGCGCGCGAGGTTGTCGCTCCGGAGGAGTAGTACTACTTCACCGCCTGCTCGATCGAACTGATCTTGCCGTTCTCGAACACGAGCCGCAGCTTGTCCTGAGTGTTGTTGTCGCCGGTGCCGGTGGCAACGCCGACACCGCCGAACCCGCTGCGACCGATGCCGAAACCGCTGCCGACGCCGAAGCTGAAGTTCGACGCCGATTTCTCGTACGCCCAGACTTCCGACGCGCCGCGCTCGGTCGTGCGCGTGAACTTGCGGCTCGGTTCGCCGAGCGCGAGCAGCGCCTGTTCCTGCATGAAGCCGACATCCACCTGGCCGGCGGCGATCCTGCTACGCACTTCCGGCGGATAGCTGTCGTATGCGGCCTTGCTGTTGTCGATGCGGGACGACGGCGAGGCGCAGGCGGCGAGAAACAGCGTGACCAGCGTCGTCGCAAACAGAAGTCGTGCATTCATCGGAAATCTCGGGCAAGTGGCAGCGCGCAGGTTATTGATTGGGCTACATGACCTTGAACGTGACGGCGCGGATGCCTTGGGGCGCGCCCTGGATAGCACACGCGTCTGTAGCCGAATCAATAACAAAAACCATGGGTCTTTATTATTGAGCCGGCAAGTGCGCCCTGGTAAACAGGTGTCACGATGACTGAAATTGCGCACCTTTTAGTTTCAATACTTCCTTGCCGGCTCAATAATTGGACCCGCAGAGTCTGGCGTGGTTTCCAGCGTTCGTTCAAAGCCCCAGTACGCGCAGTTCCTGCGCGGTCGGCGATTCATCCCAGAGCAGACCGAATTCGTTGGCGCGATGACGGGCTTGCAGCGACGACTCCGGTGTGAAGCGCGCATACATGGCATCCGGCTCGTGCCGTTCGAGGTAGCCGCCCTGATCGGCGATGAGCCATTCGCCGCGATGGGTCAGCGCGCGTACTTCGAGCAGCTCGCGGAACTCGACGCGACTCGGTGCCTGACGGCCAAGTTCGACCAGCCGATGCGCGCCCTGCATCGCAAGCCGTGGCTGGTTGATCAATACGCGCAGTCGCGCATGCGGATCGGCGAGCACCATGCGCTTCACCGCGTCGACGAAGGCTTCGCTGCCGTAAAGACGGCGATCGAAGTCGTAACTCAGCAGCAACAGTTCGCGCCGTGCCGACTGCGCCAACGCCAGCGCCGCCTCGGCCAGCGCAACGCGGCCTTCGATCTTCATCGAAGCGGGCGTCGTATCGCTCATGCTTCGAGCGACTTCGCCTGTGCGGCGGCATCGCCAAGGTAGGAGGCCGGCGTCATCGCGAGCAGCCGCTGCTTCGCGTCTTCCGGCAGCGCCAGCTCCTTGACGAAGCGCTGGATCGCCTCGCGACCAAGCTTCTGTCCGCGCGTGAGTTTCTTGAGTTGCTCGTAGGGCTCGGGCAGGCCGTAGCGGCGCATCACGGTCTGGATCGCCTCGCCGAGCACTTCCCAGTTGTCGTCGAGATCGGCTGCGAGACGCTTCGGCTCGGCGTCGAGCTTGGCCAGGCCTTTCTCGATCGCCGAGAACGCGACAATCGAATGCGCGACCCCGACGCCGAGATTGCGCAGCACGGTGGAATCCGTCAGGTCACGCTGCCAGCGCGAGATCGGCAGCTTCTGCGTCAGGTGGTCGAGGATGGCATTCGCAATGCCGAGATTGCCCTCGGCATTCTCGAAGTCGATCGGGTTGACCTTGTGTGGCATCGTCGACGAGCCCACTTCGCCTTCGACCGTGCGCTGCTTGAAATAGCCGACCGAGATATAGCCCCAGACATCGCGGCAGAAATCGGTGAGGATCGTGTTCGCGCGCATCAGCGCGTGGAAGTAGCGCGCAATGAAATCGTGGTTCTCGATCTGCGTCGTGTAGGGATTCTGCACGAGGCCGAGCGATTCGATCAGCGTTTCCGACAACGCCGGCCAGTCGACCTCCGGATAGGCTGCGTAATGCGCGTTGTAGTTGCCGACCGCACCGTTGACTTTGCCGAACAGCGCGACAGTCGCGAGCTGATTGCGCTCGATGATCAGGCGATGCGCGAACACCGCCATCTCCTTGCCGAGGGTGGTCGGGCTCGCCGGCTGGCCGTGCGTGCGCGCGAGCATCGGCTGATCGGCGTAGCGGTGCGAAAGTCCGATGAGTGCTGCGATCAGGCGGTCGAGCGCCGGCATCAGCACCAGCTCGCGCGCGTCGCGCAGCATCAACGCGTACGCGAGGTTGTTGATGTCCTCGGAGGTGCAGGCGAAGTGGATGAACTCCGCCACTTTCGCCAACTCGGGGTGATCGGCGATCTGCGCCTTGAGGTAATACTCGACGGCTTTCACGTCGTGATTGGTGGTCTGCTCGAAGACCTTGACCTTCATCGCCTCGGTGACATCGAGGTCTTCCGAGATGGCCGCAAGCCGCGCCTCCGCGCTCGCGGAGAGTGCCGGCACCTCGGGAATGCCCGGATGCGCAGCCAGCGCTTGCAGCCAGCGTACTTCGACCTGTACGCGGTACCGGATCAGTCCATATTCGCTGAAGATCACGCGCAGGCTCTTGGTTTTTTCGGCGTAGCGGCCGTCGATCGGTGAAATGGCGGTGAGAGCGGTCAGATTCATTGAGTCAGTCGGCGGTGCTTGCGGAACCGATCATTTTACGCGAGCCTCGCAACCAATACCTTCCCGCAGGACAGACGGCGACTCTCACGATGGCCAGATTCCGCACCGAGCACGACAGCATGGGCGAGATGCAGGTGCCCGTGGAGGCGCTGTGGGGCGCGCAGACCCAGCGCGCCGTGCAGAATTTTCCGGTGTCGGGCCGGCGCATGCCGAGGCAATTCATTCGTGCACTCGGTCTGATCAAGGCGACCGCCGCCGAAGTCAACGCCGAACTCGGGTTACTCGATACTGCGGTAGCGCAGTCGATCGTCGCCGCAGCGCTCGAGGTTGCCGCCGGCAAGCACGACGCGCAGTTCCCGGTCGACGTGTTCCAGACCGGATCCGGCACTTCGAGCAACATGAACGCGAACGAAGTCATCGCCACACTCGCTACGCGGGCCGCGAATGCCGAGGTGCATCCGAACGATCACGTCAATCTCGGTCAATCCTCGAATGACACGATTCCAACCGCGATCCACGTCGCCGCAAGCCTCGCGCTGCGCGAGGACCTGTTGCCGGCCTTGAAGCATCTGGCGAAGACGATCGAGAAGAAGGGCAGGAGCCTCAAGGGCGTCACCAAGACCGGTCGCACCCATCTGATGGACGCGATGCCGCTGCGCTTTGATCAGGAGCTCGGCGGCTGGGCGACGCAGATTCGCGATGGCATCGAACGGGTGAAGGCCGTCGGCCCACGCATCCACCAGCTGGCGCAGGGCGGTACTGCGGTCGGCACGGGTATCAACGCCCATCCGAAGTTCGCGGGCCGGTTCGCGAAGCTGATGGCGAAGCGCACGGGCATCGCCTTCGACTGCGCCTCAGACTACTTCGCTGCACTTTCCGCGCAGGACGCGGCGGTGGAACTCTCCGGCGCGCTGAAGACGCTGGCGGTCAGTCTCACCAAGATCGCGAACGACCTGCGCTGGATGAACTCCGGTCCCCTCGCCGGTCTCGGCGAGATTGCCTTGCCGGCCTTGCAGCCCGGCTCCAGCATCATGCCGGGCAAGGTCAACCCGGTGATTCCTGAAAGCGTCTGCATGGTCGCCGCCGAGGTCATCGGCAACGACGCGACGATCACGCTGGCCGGCGCCAGCGGCAATTTCCAGCTCAACGTGATGCTGCCGCTCATCGCGCACAAGCTGCTGGAATCTATTCAGCTGCTCGCGAATGTTTCGCGCCTGCTTGACGATTCGGCGATTGCCGGTTTCACCGTCAACGAGGCGCATATCCGCGAGGCACTGGCGCGCAACCCGATCCTGATCACGGCGCTGAACAGCGTCATCGGCTACGAGCAGGGCGCGTTGATTGCGAAACAGGCTTACAAGGAGGGCCGTCCCGTGCTGGATGTCGCCATGGAAAACACACGGCTGCATGAGGACGAGTTGAAGGAACTGCTCGATCCGGCGGCCTTGACGACCGGCGGCATCAAAGGACCGGGCGGGGCGGGGGGCTGAGGCGGCGTCAAACGGCAAAAGCCGACATCAGAAAAATTTTTGCGCTATCCAGGCAACAGCACCGTCGCGCCCGACGTCCGTCTTGCTTCGAGATCGGCATGGGCGCGCGCCACGTCGCGCAGCCCGTAACGCTGATCGATCTGAGCCTTGACGACACCCCTACCGAGCACGTCGAACAAGGCATTCGCCGCCGCTTCGAGTTCCTCGCGTGTCGCCGTGTAGTGCGCCAGCGTCGGTCTTGTCACGAACAGCGAGCCTTTCTGCGACAACAGCGCGGGCTCGAAGGCCGGCGCCTTGCCGGAGGCGTTGCCGTAGGTCACGAGCAGGCCGCGGCGCTTGAGGCAGTCCAGCGAACCCATGAAGGTGTCTTTGCCGACCGAGTCGTAGACGACATCGACGCCGCGGCCGCCTGTGATGCGCTTCACTTCGGTGACGAAATCCTGCGCGCGGTACGCGATCACGTGATCGCAGCCGGCGGCCTTCGCCTGTTCCAGCTTCGCGGTCGAACCAGCGGTGCCGATCACCGTCGCCCCGAGCTGCTTCGCCCACGGCACGAGCACACTGCCGACGCCACCGGCGGCGGCATGGACCAGCAGGGTTTCGCCCGCCTTTACCGCGTGGGTCAGATGCAGCAGGTAATAGGCAGTCATGCCTTTCAGCATCAGCGCGGCAGCCGCTTCGTCGGACACGCCTGACGGCAGCTTCACGACGTGCATGGCGGGCATCACGCGCTCGGTAGCGTACGCGCCGAGCGGGCCGGTGCCGTAGGCGACTCGATCGCCGACGGCAAACCCGGCAACATCGGGGCCAACTGCCGTGACGACACCGGCTGCTTCCTGGCCAAGGCTGCCGGGCAGCGCCATGGGGTAGAGGCCGCTGCGGAAGTAGGTGTCGATGAAATTGAGGCCAATCGACTTGTGGCGCAGACGCAGCTCGCCGGAACCGGGCTCGCCGACTGGAGTCTCGACCAGTTGCAGAACTTCGGGACCGCCAACACGGTCGATACGAGCAACAAGATTCATTGTCTGATTTCCGGCTTTATTTGAACGACCGCCAGTCTAGCCGTCCCGTGACGCCGCATTGCGGCTACCGGTGCCTGCCGATAATCTGCGAACCATAGCCCGCGCCTGCGGTCGACCCTGTCTCCTCTTCGACACCATGCCATGACGAGCTTCAGCTTCCGCCGTCTTGCCGCGCTGGGTTTCCTGGCTTGCGTGTCCGGCCTCGTGTTCGCGCTTTACTTGCAGCACTTCCGCAACCTGGAACCCTGTCCGATGTGCATCTTCCAGCGTGTCGCGATGGCTGGAGCCGGCCTGTTCTTCCTGCTCGGCGCGCTGCATGCACCGAAACGCGGCGGCCGCTGGTTTTACTCGATTGCGGCGGCGCTCGCCGCCCTGATCGGCGCCGCAATCGCGGCGCGTCACGTCTGGCTGCAATCCCTGCCGCCGGACCAGGTACCGGCCTGCGGGCCGACCCTCGACTATCTGCTCGGCTTCATGCCGGTCAGCGAGGTGGTCGAAACCGTCCTCCGCGGCGACGGCAACTGCGCCAGGATAAACGCCGCCTGGCTTGGCATCAGCCTGCCGGGCTGGACGCTCGTCGCGTTCATCCTGATCGCCGTATTCGCGCTGGCAATGCCGAGGCTGGCGCGCCAGCAAAAAATGTTTTCCTGAACCTTGCTACCGAGACCGCGCATGGTCGCCACGACCGATCTTTCCGATGCCCATCCCGAAGCCCAGGTCGCCGAGCCGATCTTCAACGACTTCGGCGGCCGCGCGACATTCCAGGGCCTGATCAAGACGATCAAGGTATTCGAGGACAACGCGCTGGTCCGCGCCACGCTCGAAACGCCGGGCTGGGGCCGCGTGCTGGTGGTCGATGGCGGCGGCTCGTCGCGCTGCGCGCTGGTCGGGGGAAATCTCGGTGCGCTTGGCGTCAAGAACGGCTGGGCCGGCTTCATCGTCTACGGTTATGTTCGCGATTCCGAGGAACTGGCCGAACAGGACATCGGCCTCAAGGCGCTCGGCGCGCATCCGCGCAAGAGCGAAAAGGGATTGCATTCGGCGGTCGAGGACAAGCCTGTGAGTTTTGCCGGTGTGACCTTCAAGCCGGGGGCATGGCTGTACGCAGATGTCGACGGAATCGTGGTCTCGGATGGAGCGATTCACGGGGCCTGAACGCCTGAAGGCAAATGATCAAGGAAGGTCGCGCAGGTAATGGGCAGCTTCAGGAAATAGCAGCGCAAGGCGCTGTTCAATCGTCATCGAGAAAGCCGTGGCCAATGACTCCGCACCTAAAGGCTGACGTTGCAAGCAGCCTCGATGCAGGTGCGATAGCGGCATAACCCCGGAATACGCCGATGCGAGAGAGAACCGAGGTTTATCCTGGTTTCCGCTTCGCCATGCCTTGGGTAGTCGCGTCAAAACGGTTTTCGATCGCCGCTTGCGCGCGTATCCTGCCCCGTCTCGTCAAAGCGTTCGCCCCATGAAAGACCTCACCCAAGGCCCCGTCGTCAAGCATCTGCTCGGCCTGACCGCGTTCATGCTCGTCGGCCTCACCGTGCAGACCGCCTACAGCCTCATCGACCTCTACTGGGTCGGCAGCCTCGGGCCGCAGGCGGTTGCGGCGGTGACGGTGGCGAGCAACCTGATGTTCCTGGCGATGGCGCTGTCGCAGATGTTCGGCGTCGGCACCGGCGCGCTGATCGCACAGGCGGTCGGCGCGAAGGATCATGAAGGCGCGCATCACGTGTTCAATCAGGCGATGGGGATTGCATTACTGACCACGGTGCTGTTCGCCGCCGCACTCTGGGCCGGCGAGGGCGCCTACGGTGCGGCATTCAGTGCCGATGCCGAAACCGCGCGGCTGGTCGCGTCTTATCTGCACTGGTTCGTGCCGGCGATGGCGCTCGGCTTTCCGGTCATGGTCATGGGTGCGGCCTTGCGTGGCACTGGCGACATGATGCCGGGCACGGTGGCGCAGGTCGGCAGTGTGCTGCTGAACATGGTGCTGGCACCGGTGCTGATCTTCGGCTGGCTCGGCGCGCCGAAGCTCGGCGTGGCGGGCGCGGGCCTCGCGACGCTGATCTCGGTCGTCGCCTGCACGGTGGGCCTGCTGCTGTATTTCCGCCGGCCAGGCACTTACCTGAAGCTGCGGCCGCGCGAATGGACTCCGCAGCCAGTGGCCTGGGGACGCATCCTCAAGATCGGCGTGCCGTCGGCGCTGGAGTTCGGCCTGATGGCCTGCTACATGATCTTCATCACGGTGATGCTGCGTCCATACGGCGCGGTCGAGCAGGCGGCATTCGGCATCGGCCAGCGGCTGTTGCAGGCGTCGATGCTGCCGGTCATGGCGCTGAGTTTCGCGGCCTCGGCTCTGGCTGGGCAGAATTTTGGTGCGCAGCGCGGCGATCGCGTGCGCGAGACTTTCACCGTGACGCTGAAGCTCGGACTGGCGGCGATGATTCCGCTCTGCCTCGTCGCACAGGCGATTCCGGGAGCATTGATTCACGGCTTCAGCGACGACCCTGCGGTGCTCGCCGCCGGCACGCAGTTCCTGCGGATCATCTCGCTGAACCTGCTCGCGGTCGGCGTGGCCTTTGCCTGTTTCGGCGTGCTCTCGGGTCTTGGCAATACGATTCCGACGCTGATCAGTTCGGCCTCACGCATCGGCCTGATCATTTTCGGCAGCCTGCTGCTGGTTCGGCTCGGTAGCTTCGAGGTGATCTGGCTGTGGTGGCTGTCGGTCACGGCGACCGTCGTGCAAATGCTGATGAACCTCTATTTTTTGCGTCGTGAACTGCGGCGCAAGCTGGGTTTCGTGGCGCTTCCGGGCGAATCGATTCCAGCCGCCGGCTGAAGCGGGACTCCCGAAATCGCGACACCGGTGGCGGGCCATGAACTGTTTTTGTTGCATTGCGATGAAACCCCGTCTTGGCTATCATGCGCGACCTTTACGACCGGGCCAGGTCGTGAACCATCCCAAGAACAGGCAGGAGTTTTCGGATGAGCGTTTTGAAAGGCGTCGAAATCACGGGTGAGTTGCGCCCGGCGTACAAGAAAATCCTCACGCCGGAGGCGCTTGCCTTCGTCGCCGCGCTGGTCCGCAAGCACGCCTCGAAACGCGAGCAATTGCTGACCCTGCGCAAAGAGCGTCAGGCGCTCATCGACGCCGGCAAGCTGCCGAAATTCCTTCCCGAAACGAAGAAAATCCGCGACGGAAAATGGAAGATCGCCGGCATCCCGGCCGATCTCCAGGACCGCCGCGTCGAGATCACCGGGCCGGTCGAGCGCAAGATGGTCATCAACGCGCTGAACGCCGGCGCGAAGTGCTTCATGGCCGATTTCGAGGACTCCGCGTCGCCGACGTGGGAACTCATGATGGACGGCCACATCAACCTGCGTGATGCGGTCGCCAGGACCATTTCGTACCAGTCTCCGGAAGGCAAGGAATACAAGCTCGACAAGGATGTCGCCACGCTGATCGTGCGGCCGCGCGGCTGGCATCTCGACGAGAAGCACATCCTGATCGACGGCAAGCCCGCGCCCGGCGGCATCGTCGACTTCGGCCTGTACTTCTTCCATAACGCGAAGACCTTGCTGAAGAAGGGCAGCGGTCCTTACTTCTACCTGCCGAAGATGCAGTCGCATCTCGAAGCCAAGCTCTGGAACGCAGTGTTCGTCGACGCGCAGAAGCTGCTCGGCATTCCGAACCGGACGATCAAGGTCACCGTGCTGATCGAGACGCTGTGGGCGGCGTTCGAGATGGACGAGATTCTGTACGCGCTGAAGGATCACATCGTCGCGCTCAACTGCGGTCGCTGGGATTACATCTTCAGCTGCATCAAGACGCTCAACGCGCATGGCGACTGGATGGTGCCGGACCGCCACACGGTCGGCATGGATCGTCACTTCCTTGACAGCTACTCGAAGCTGCTCTGCGAGACCTGCCACAAGCGCGGTGCGATGGCGATGGGCGGCATGGCCGCGTTCATCCCGATCAAGAACAACGAGGCGAAGAACGCGGAAGTGTTCGCCAAGGTCAGCGCCGACAAGCTGCGCGAAGTGCGCAATGGCCACGACGGCACCTGGGTCGCGCATCCGGGTCTCGTGCCGGTGGCGCTGGCCGTGTTCAACGAACACATGCCGCAAACCAACCAGCTCGCGAAGCAGTTCAACTACAAGATCAAGGCGGCGGACCTGCTGCAGCAGCCGCTTGGCGAAATCACCGAGGCCGGACTGCGCAACAACATCAACGTCGGCATCGGCTATATCGAAGCCTGGATCGGCGGCAACGGCTGCGTGCCGCTGAACAACCTGATGGAAGACGCCGCGACGGCCGAGATCAGCCGCACGCAGGTCTGGCAGTGGCTCAAGTACGGCGCCGTGCTTTCCGATGGCCGCAAGATCACGAAGCAACTGGTGCTGAAAATCCTCGACGAAGAAGTGGCTGCGTACAAGACGCAGCTCGGCGACGAGCGCTTCTACAAGGGCCGCTTCGCCGAAGCTGCCGGCATCATGGCGCGCATGTCGACCGCAGAAAAGTGCGCGGACTTCCTGACGCTGGCGAGTTACGACTATCTGGATTGAATCGCCCTCTGCATCGGCCCCCGTTTTCGGGGGTTCGTTTCAAGTCGTTTTTTTGGCGGGCCGCACCGCTGCAAACCACAACCGGGCAATACCCAAGAGGAAGCTGCAATGAGTCGTCAAGACATGATCAAGGCGCTGGAAAAAGACTGGGCCACCAATCCCCGCTGGAAGAACGTCAAGCGCGGTTATTCCGCAGCCGACGTCGTCCGCACGCGCGGCTCCGTCCAGGTCGAGTATACGCTCGCCCGCCAGGGTGCCGAGAAGCTCTGGCATTACGTCAACACCGAGCCGTACATCAACACGCTCGGCGCGCTGACCGGCGGCCAGGCCATGCAGTAGGTCAAGGCCGGCCTGAAGGCGATCTATCTGTCGGGCTGGCAGGTTGCCGCCGACAACAACAGCTACGCCGCGATGTACCCGGACCAGTCGCTCTATCCGGTCGATTCCGTGCCGAAGGTCGTCGAGCGCATTAACAACAGCTTCAAGCGTGCCGATGAGATTCAGTGGGCCAAGGGCACGAACCCGGCTGACCCCGGTTACGTCGACTATTTCGCGCCGATCGTGGCCGATGCCGAAGCCGGATTCGGCGGCGTGCTGAACGCCTACGAGCTGATGAAGGCGATGATCCGCTCGGGTGCGGCCGGCGTGCACTTCGAGGACCAGCTCGCTTCGGTGAAGAAGTGCGGCCACATGGGCGGCAAGGTGCTGGTGCCGACGCAGGAAGCCGTGCAGAAGCTCATCGCCGCCCGCATGGCCGCCGACAGCTACGGCGTGCCGACTGTCATCCTCGCGCGTACCGATGCCGAAGCCGCCGATCTTCTGACCAGCGACTTCGACCCGAACGACAAGCCGTTCGTGACCGGCGAGCGTACCGCCGAAGGCTTCTACAAGACCCGCAAGGGCATCGACCAGGCGATCTCGCGCGGCATCGCCTACGCACCGTATGCCGACATGGTCTGGTGCGAAACCGGCACGCCGGATCTGGCCTTCGCGAAGAAGTTTGCCGACGCCGTGCAGAACGCCCATCCGGGCACCTTGCTCGCGTACAACTGCTCTCCCTCGTTCAACTGGAAGAAGAATCTCGACGACGCGACCATCGCCAAGTTCCAGCGCGAACTCGGCGCGATGGGCTACAAGTTCCAGTTCATCACGCTGGCCGGCATCCACAGCATGTGGTTCCACATGTTCGACCTCGCGCAGGCGTATGCGAAGGACGGCATGAAGGCCTACGTCGAGAAGGTCCAGGAGCCGGAGTTCGCCGCACGCGATCGCGGTTACACCTTCGTCAGCCACCAGCAGGAAGTGGGAACGGGTTACTTCGACGATGTCACGACGATCATCCAGGGCGGCGCCTCCAGCGTCACCGCGCTGACCGGTTCGACCGAAGAAGAACAATTCCACTAGCGGTTATTCCGACACCTGCGGTGACGGAATAACGGTGCTGGTTGAAGCGTCGCAACTGTCACGACGCTTAACCGACACAAAAAAGGCCCAGGCGCTTCGCTTGGGCCTTTTTGTTTGTGCCGCCTTTGCCCTGTGGCTACACTCGGCGCGCGCGCCTTGACGCGCCTCGATAAACATATTGGGAGGAGCGACATGCGTCTGCTGATCAGGGCATTGGTTTTCCTGGGCGTACTCGTCGTTGCGCTGGTCGGCATCGGCTTCCTGTTGTCCGAACACGCTCACGTCGAACGCGGCGTAACCATCAACGCGCCGCCGGCCACGGTCTTCGCACTGGTCAACAGCTTCACTCAGTTCGAGAAGTGGTCACCCTGGGCCGACAAGGACCCGGCAATGAAAGTCGAACGCAGTGGGCCGGACATCGGCGTTGGCGCCAAATACGTCTGGTCCGGCAACGCTGAGGTCGGCACCGGCAGCCAGGAGATCGTTTCCAGCACGCCGAATTCCCAGGTGAAGGTCAAGCTGACCTTCGGCGGCTTCGGTGGCGCCAGCGAGGCGACCTACACGATCGTGCCGGAGGGCGCAGGCAGCAAGATCACCTGGGCGATCGATTCGCACCTCGGCGGCAACCCGATCAACCGCTACTTCGGCCTGTTCATGGACAAGATGGTCGGGCCGGATTACGTCAAGGGTCTCGCCCGGCTCAAGACGCTGGCCGAGAGCCTGCCAAAAAGCGATGCCTCCGAATTGAAAGTCGAGTGATCGACAGCGGGTCGATAACTTGCGCTTGCGTTTTGCACTTTTGATTCTGCCGTTGCCGCGCGCCCAGGTCCTTGCGTCAAACCGGCCGCGTCGCCATCGTCGAAGCTATGCTTGACACGATGAGCGAACCCGCAGCCTCCGCCTTCGATCCGAAGGGCTTTCTTTCGCAGCTTACGAGTTCGCCGGGCGTCTACCGCATGTACGACGCCGGCGACGAGCTGCTCTACGTCGGCAAGGCGCGCAATCTCAAGAAGCGCGTCGGCAGCTATTTCCTGCGCGCCAGCGGCAATCCGCGCATCGAGATGATGGTCGACCAGATCCAGCGCATCGAGGTCTCGCTGACGCATACCGAGGACGAGGCGCTGCTGCTCGAAGCCACGCTCATCAAGGAGCAGAACCCACGCTACAACGTGTCCTTGCGCGACGACAAGAGTTATCCGTACGTGCGGTTTTCAAGTGGGCACCCTTATCCGCGTATCGGCTTCTATCGCGGCGCAAAGAGCGCAGACGGCCGCTATTTCGGGCCCTTCCCGAGCTCGACCGCAGTGCGCGAAACCCTGCTGACCCTGCAGAAACTGTTCAAGTTGCGACCCTGTAACGACACCTACTTTGCGAATCGCAACCGGCCCTGCCTGCAGCATCAGATCCGCCGCTGCTCGGCACCCTGCGTGAAGCTGATTTCGCCCGAGGATTACGCACGCGACCTGGGCAAGGCCACGCGCCTGCTTGAAGGTCGTGGCGACGAACTGGCGAAGGAGATCGGCGCGGACATGGAAGCGGCGGCCGAGGCGCAGGAATTCGAGCGCGCCGCAAAATTCCGCGACCAGATCGCCGCCCTCGCGCGCGTACGCGAGAACCGCGCGATCACTGGCGGCGCGGATGAGATTGACGTGATCGCCGTTGCCGCACATGCCGCGAGCACCTGCGTCGTCGTGATCTCGGTGCGCGACGGGCTCAATCTCGGCCACGGCAGCTTCTTTCCCAAGCATCCACCGAATATCGAGATGCCGGAGCTGCTCGCGAACTTCATTCCGCAGTATTACCTCGCCCGGCCGGTGCCACCGGAGATTCTCGTCTGCGAAACGCCGGACGAGCTCGACTGGCTGGAAAACTCGCTGGCGACACGCGCGGGCCGCAAGGTTCGCATCATCCGGCCGCGACGTGGCGCGAAGCAGCGCCTGATGGATATGGCGATCAACACCGCGCAGCAGGCGCTGTCGACCCGCATCGTCGAAGCCGCGAGCATGGACAAGCGCCTGCTCGAATTGCAGCAAGTGCTCGATCTGGAGCATGCGCCGCGTCGGCTCGAGTGCTTCGACATCAGCCACACGATGGGCGAGCAGGCGGTGGCGAGCTGTGTCGTGTTCAACGAGGAGGGCCCATGCAAGGCGGCGTATCGCAAGTTCAATATCGAGGGCATCACCCCGGGCGACGACTACGCTGCGATCAAGCAGGCGGTGAAGCGCCGCTTCGCGCGCGTGAAGGCCGGAGAAGTGCAGGCGCCGGATGTGCTGTTCATCGATGGCGGCAAGGGGCAGCTCAGGTCTGCGGTCGAAGCCTTGGCCGAACTGTCGGCGGACGACGGAGCACCCGAAGTTCTGATCTCGTCCGGTCCGCCGACCTCAGCCGCTCCCGCACCCACGCTGCGCGGCACCGTGTCGCGGCCGCACTTCTCGGGCGTGCGTATCGTCGCGATCGCCAAGGGCCCGACGCGCAAGCCCGGGCTTGAGCAACTGATCCTGCCGGAGCGCGACGAGGCGATCATGCTGCCGCCGGACTCGCCGGCACTGCATCTAATCCAGCGCATTCGCGACGAGGCGCATCGCTTTGCGATCACTGGCCACCGCGCGCGACGCGACAAATCGCGCGTCACTTCGGGTCTGGAAGCCATCGAAGGCCTCGGGCCGGCGCGGCGCCGTTCGCTGCTCAAGAGCCTGGGCGGGCTGGCGCAGATCAAGCGCGCCGGTATCGACGAACTGGCGAAGGTCGAGGGCATCAATCGCCGACTGGCGGAGCGCGTTTACGCGCATTTCCACTGAGAGCCGGCGGATCGCGGCCCGCCGCTAGACACTGGCCAGCGGCCACTAGACACTGCGTCCATGCGTCCCAATCTCCCGACCACCCTCACGCTGGGCCGTGTCGCCGTGATCCCGCTCGTGCTGGCGCTGTTCTACATCGACTGGCAGCACGCGCGGCAGGCTGCGGCATTACTGTTCATCGCGGCGTCGATCACCGACTGGCTCGACGGCTGGCTCGCGCGGCGCTGGAATCAGACCAGCAACTTCGGCGCGTTTCTCGATCCGGTGGCCGACAAGCTGCTGGTCGCCGTCGCGCTCGTGATGCTGTTGCGCGACGATCCACGCAGCGTCATGGGCGTGCTGGTCGCGGTCATCATTGGCCGCGAGATCACGATTTCGGCGCTGCGCGAGTGGCTGGCCGAACTCGGCGAACGGAAGCGCGTTGCCGTCGGCGCAATCGGCAAATTCAAAACAGCATTCCAGATGATCGCGATCAGCCTGATGCTTTGGCAAAAGCCGCTCGGGCCGCTGCCGGTTTACGAAATTGGCTATGCGCTGCTGTTTGCGGCGGGCGCCTTGACACTGTGGTCGATGGTCGTCTATCTCAGGGCCGCCTGGCCGGTCATGCGCGACGGGTTCTGAAGTGCCGGGATTCCCATTCGTTATCAGCCGCATGCTGAAACGATTGCTTGACACTCCGCCGTCAGCCAATACAATACGCGCCTCGGATCAATGCGCGGGAATAGCTCAGTTGGTAGAGCGCAACCTTGCCAAGGTTGAGGTCGCGAGTTCGAATCTCGTTTCCCGCTCCATTCTCCGAACCGAACAAACCTCGTTCAACGACGAGGTTTTTTTCGCTTTAGCAGCCCGAGAGGGGCCTCGTGCAACGCGGGGCAAGATGGCTCGATGGCAGAGTGGTGATGCAGGGGACTGCAAATCCCCGTACGTCGGTTCAATTCCGGCTCGAGCCTCCAGGTTTTTTTTACTACGCGTGAACGCAAATTGCCGCGCCCAGCCGAGCGCGTCGTCCAGCGCCGGGTTTTCTTTCCGCCATTCGGCATCCGGCGCGCAAAAAAAAGCGCCAGCGCGTGGGGACACACACGTTGGCGCCTTCGGGGGCCGGAGTGCGACAAAAAAATCGACGCGCTACCGAGCCCAAGCATCAGGAGCCCATTGGAGTGAGACTACCCTGACCAACCTGCGACAAGACTTCTAGCCGAAGGTTCGACCGATGGTAAAGTTTGTCATTAATCGAAGTCAAGCCGGTGAAAAAATGCACGCTTTTTCAAAGTGATGCACGTATTGAAAAGCGCCAGCGTGTGGGAGAACACGCTGGCGCCGTTGACGCGCAGGAGTCGGGGGAACTCCGCTGCGCGAGCCCAAACGCCAGAAGCCGGAGAGTAGGGCTGTCTGGCAATGCTAGGGCAGCGGCTTGCGACAAAAGTTCGGACAGGGTCAGAAAAACGACTGGATCAGTCGTCGTTCACGCTCTCGCCAAGCTGCTGCTCCGACTGCGCCTGCGTGATCCGGCTGCCGGGCGGCACACTGCGTGTCAGCCAGACATTGCCGCCGATGCTTGAGCCGCGCCCGATCGTGACGCGGCCCAGAATCGTCGCACCGGCGTAAATCACGACCTCGTCCTCGACGATTGGATGACGCGGCTGGCCTTTCAGCAGGTTGCCGCTGTCGTCGGTGGCGAAACGTTTCGCGCCGAGCGTGACCGCCTGATAGAGGCGAACGTGCTCGCCAATGATCGCCGTCTCGCCGATTACCACGCCGGTGCCGTGATCGATGAAAAAGCTCGCGCCGATTGCGGCGCCTGGGTGGATGTCGATGCCGGTCGCCGAATGCGCGTCCTCGGAGACGATGCGCGCGAGCAGCGGCACCCCGAGCCGGTACAGCTCGTGTGCCAGTCGGTAGTGGATGATCGCGAGCACGCCCGGATAACAGAGCAGCACTTCGTCGACGCTGTGCGCCGCCGGGTCGCCCTGATAGGCCGCGACGACATCACTGTCGAGCAGGCTGCGGATGCGGGGCAGCGCGATGGCGAATTCGCCGACGATTCCGCGCGCTTTGCGTTCGATTTCGGCGCTGGCCGGATCCTCGTGCCGCGCCATGTAGCCGAGTTCGAGTTGAACCTGTTCGAGCAGGAAATCCAGCGCCATGTCGAGCGTATGCGCGACATAGAAATCCTCATGTTCCTGCTTCAGGTCCGGTGGCCCGAGTCGCATCGGGAAAAGGGCGCCGCGCAACGCGGCGACGATGGCCCTGATCGCTTCCAGCGACGGAAATTCGCGGCCGCCGGATTCGCGGTTGCGTTGCTGCGCCTCGCGCCAGCGCTCACGCGCTTCGCGCAGGCCATCGACCACGGCATCGAGCGGCCAGCGGCTTCCCGCTACCGGCCCGAAAAAATTTCCGGAAGGATTCTTCGACGAACTCACGGAACGCGGCCCCGCGCACGCCACCAGCGCTGCATCAGCGACTGCGCGAGCGCCATCGCGAGAAGCACGACGCCCGCCGTGATCCAGGACCGCGCGCGCGCATGCTCCAGCGCGATTTCGGCAACGATTTCTGTACGCACGCCTTTGCGCATGACGTCAATCTGCTCAGCCGGTGGCGGGTTGTCGCGTCCCAGCCGCGCTAGGTCGAGACTCAAGGTTCAGTTCAATCGAAGTTGCGATGCCGCTCGCCGAATAGTGTGGCAACTCGCGCCACTTGACGATGCCGTAGACGCAGAGGCCGCCGCCGATCGCGGCCAGCACGAAAGCGAATTGATAGCGGATATTTCCAGGCATTGGTTCCGGCATTGGAGCGGTGATTGACGCAGCGCAAGTCCGGTCAGCGGCCGGGCAGCTAGACTATCGGCATCAAAGGAGAATCCCATGCTGATCGGCGTTCCGAAAGAAATCAAGGTTCATGAGTATCGAGTCGGTCTCACTCCGGCCGGGGTGCGCGAGTTGTGCGGCCACGGTCATCAGGTCATCGTGCAGACACAGGCCGGCGGCGGCATCGGTCTGAGCGATGCACAATATGTGGCGGCGGGGGCGCAGATCGTCGGCGACGCCAAGGAGATTTTTGCGCGCGCCGAAATGGTCGTTAAGGTCAAGGAGCCGCAGCCCGTCGAGTGCAAGATGCTGCGCGAGGGCCAATTGCTGTTCACCTATCTGCATCTTGCGCCCGACCCCGAGCAGACCAAGGGCCTGGTCGCCTCGGGCTGTGTCGCCATCGCTTACGAAACGGTGACCGATGGCCGCGGCGGCCTGCCGCTGCTGGCGCCGATGAGCGAAGTCGCGGGCCGCATGTCGATCCAGGCCGGTGCGCACGCGATGGAGAAGGCGCAAGGCGGCAATGGCGTGTTGCTCGGCGGCGTGCCGGGTGTCGCACCGGCCGACGTCGTCGTGATCGGCGGTGGTGTCGTGGGCTACAACGCAGCGCGGATCGCGGTGGGCATGGGCGCGAGCGTGACGATCCTCGACCGTTCGCTGCCGCGCCTGAACTGGCTCGACACGACTTTCGACGGGCGCCTGCGCACGCTTTTCTCGACGGCCGATGCGCTGGAGAACGCCGTCATCCATTCCGATCTCGTGATTGGCGCGGTGCTGGTGCCGGGCGCGGCTGCACCTAAGCTCGTGACGCGCGCCATGTTGAAGAAGATGCAGCCAGGCGCGGTGGTGGTCGACGTCGCGATCGATCAGGGCGGCTGCTTCGAAACCTCACGCGCGACCACACACCAGAACCCGACCTATGTCGAGGAAGGCGTTGTGCATTACTGCGTGGCGAACATGCCGGGCGGTGTCGCGCACACTTCGACCTTCGCGCTGACCAACGCCACGCTGCCGTACGCGATTGCGCTCGCCGACAAGGGTTACAAGAAAGCCTTGCTCGACGATCCGAACCTGCGCGAAGGCTTGAACGTGCATCTCGGGCGTGTGACCTATAAGGCCGTCGCCGAAGCGTTGGGTTACGACTACATCTCGCCGCAGGAAGCGCTGAAGCCCTGGTGGGAGCATCCGGAGCATTGAGGCCACGGTGGCTGTGGATATCCGCGGGAGTTGATCGCCGGCCGATTGCGCGGACAATTCGCGGCTTGCCCGAGCGGGCCCCTGGATTTCCGCGCGATGAAACCAGCTGAAGCAACCGTATCGAACCTCCGCCACACCAACAAACGCGGCGCCGACTTACTCGGCACACCCTTGCTGAACAAGGGCACCGCGTTCTCGGTCGCGGAGCGAGATACTTTCGGCCTGCACGGTTTGCTGCCGCCGCACGTATTGACACTGGACGATCAGATCAGGCGCAACTACGAGGCTTACCGGCGTCAGCCGACCGATCTCGACCGTCACGTTTTCCTGTGCGAGCTGCAGGAGCGCAACGAGGTGCTGTTCTACGCGCTGCTGCGCCGGCATATCGCCGAGATGCTGCCGATGATCTACGCGCCGGTCGTGGCGCAGGGCTGCCAGCATTTCTCGCACATCTATCGCAAGCCGCGCGGGCTGTTCCTGTCTTACCCGCTGCGCCACCGCATGCGCGAGATGCTCGCCAACCGGCTGCAGCGTGAGGTTTCCGTGATCGTCGTGACCGACGGCGAGCGAGTGCTCAGCATCGGCGATCAGGGCGTCGGCGGCATGGGCATTCCGATCGGCAAGCTGACGCTGTACTCGCTGCTCGGTGGCGTCTATCCCGGAAACACGCTGCCGATCCTGCTCGACGTCGGTACCAATAACGTCGATCTGCGCAACGACCCGCTGTATCTCGGCTGGCGCAATCCCCGCATCGATGACGACGACTACTGGGCCTTTATCGAAGAGTTCGTCGGTGCCGTGAAGCAGGAACTGCCGAACGTGCTGCTGCAATGGGAGGATTTCGCGAAGCCGCATGCGCGGCCCATCCTCGACAAGTACGCGGACCAGCTCTGCACCTTCAACGATGACATCCAGGGCACGGCGGCGGTCGCGCTCGGCACCGTGCAATCGGCACTGCGGGTCGCAGGGCGAAAGCTGTCGAACGAACAGGTCGTGATCTTCGGCGCCGGCGGCGCGGGCACCGGTGTCGCCGATTATCTGCGTGCCGCGATGATCGACGAGGGCCTTGGTTTCGATGCGGCCTCACGGCGCTTCTGGTTGATCGATGCCGATGGCCTGCTCAACGAAGACATGCAGACGCTGTCGCCAGTGCAGCGCAGCTCCGCGCAGCCGAGAGCCGCGTTCGCCGACTGGTCCTGCGCGGGAACGCCGCGACTCGCGGATGTCGTCGCAAACGGCGAAGCCAGTATCCTGATCGGTACTTCGGCGCAGCCGGGACAGTTCACGGAAAGCATCGTCAAGGCGATGGCCGCAAGGATCGCGCGGCCGATCATCTTCCCGCTGTCGAATCCCGGAGAACGCGCCGAAGCGAAGCCGACTAACCTGCTCGCGTGGACCGACGGCCGCGCGCTGATCGCAACCGGCAGCCCGTTCGCGCCGGTCGAGATCAATGGTCGGAAGCTGCCGATTCCGCAATCGAACAATCTCTACATCTTCCCGGCGATCGGCCTCGCCGTGACCGCCAGCGGCGCGCGCCGCGTCACCGACGGCATGCTGCGCGCGGGCGCTGCCGAGCTCGCGTACTGCTCGCCCGCGCTGCAAGATAAGGAAGCGCCGCTGCTGCCGCCGGTCGATCAGCTCGAATCGCTATCGATGAAACTCGCGCTTGCGGCGCAGGTCGAACGTCATGCACCAACGACAAGCGAGGCGGCGCTGCGCGAGCGCATCGAGGCGATTTACTGGCGCCCGGTTTACCGCGGTCTGGAAGCGATCGAGTGAGTGCGCGTCGGTTCCGTCGGCGTCATCAAGCGCTGGCCCAATTCATTTAGGGATGCTCTGAAAAAGTAGTTAAACCCTTCTCCCTCCGGGAGAAGGGTTTTGCAGAGTTTTCGTAGGTGGATCGTGGTACGGCCTGTCTAGTGCGGCCATCGGCGCTTTTGATCGTGCCGAAAGGGTTCGACCAGCGGATGCCTCGCGTCCTGCTTTTCCAGGCGTGGAATAGAACGCTGACTGGAGGCAGTCTTACTCTCTAGAGGGCACGTGCGCTATCCCGATGCCTTGCCGCGCGACTCTAACCTGGAGAGACCCACAGCATGATCAATTCTGTTCACAGGCGAGAATTTCTGAAGCTGGCGGGGTTCGGCGGCGTCGTATTCGCATCAAGTCTCGCAGGCTTCCCGCGTCGCGTGATGGCTGAACCCGCTGCGCTGGCAGCCGACGCCTCAGATTTCCATTTTGTGCAGCTGTCGGATAGCCACTGGGGCTACGAAGGTCCGAACAATCCGGACATGCAGGTGACGCTGTCGAAAGCGGTCGAAGCTGTCAACGAGCTTTCGCTCGAGCCCGACTTCATCGTCTTCACCGGCGACCTCACCCACACGACCGATGATCCGTACGAGCGCCGTATACGGCTGAAGGAATTCAAGCAGATCGTTGGCAAGCTCAAGGTCAAGGACGTTTATTTCATGCCCGGCGAGCACGACGCGGGGCTCGATTTCGGTATGGCCTACCAGGAAGTGTTTGGTGCTACCCGCTATACCTTCGAGCACAAAGGCGTTCACTTCATTGCGCTGGACAACGTCTCCGATCCGCGCGGTCTCGGTGAACCGCAGCTCATCTGGCTCGAGACGCACTTGAAGACACTGGACCCCGCAGCTCGGATCGTGGTCTTTTCCCATCGACCTTTGTTCGACCTCTATCCGCAGTGGGAGTGGGCGACGCGCGATGGCGACAAAGCCGTTGCTTTGCTCATGCCGTTCGAGAACGTGACGGCGTTCTACGGCCATATCCATCAGGAAAATCATCACACGACCGGCCATATCGCCCATCATTCGGCCAAATCCCTGGCGTGGCCGTTGCCCGCTCCCGGCTCGAAGCCAAAGCCCAAGCCGGTGCCGTGGAACGCGGCTCAGCCCTATGACGGGCTGGGTTTGCGCGGCGTGACGGCCAAGGCGGTGCCAGTGGCTTACGACCTGCTCGAATTACCCCTAGTCAAAGGCGGGAAATCCTCATGAGCCGTCCATTGTCCATTTCGGCGAAAGCCAAGTCCGGCTTCACAAAGATTGCCGGCGTTATCGGTTTCTCGGTGGCTGGCGTCGGCTTGGCGGCGCTCGCTATTGCACAGAGCGCGCCCGGCGGAGAGCGGGTCATCAGGATCGCCGCTGAGCGATACGAGTACTCACCCGCCAAAATCATCCTGAAAAAAGGCGAGCCGGTGATCCTCGAACTCATCTCCGAGGATCGGCTCCACGGATTCCACGTCGCGGAGCTGGGCGTTCGCGCCGACGTGCTGCCCGGTCAGCCAGTCCGCGTGCGGGTGGTTCCCGACAAGACCGGGACCTTTCCCTTTTCCTGCGACCTGTTCTGCGGCAGTGGCCATGGCGACATGAGCGGCGTGATTTCAGTAACGAATTGATCCACCGGAAATCTGCACAGGCGAGGACATCACCATGGCCACGAGAAGTACGCTGGAGAATTGGGGTTGGCTGACCCGAGCGCTGCATTGGTCGATCGCACTCATGGTGTTCGGGATGGTGGCGGCCGGTCTTTACGCCGCCAGTCTCGACGCCAGCACTCCGGCAGGCGATCTGCGCTACTACGCGGTCATCGACGTGCACAAATCGTTTGGTCTGACCGTCATCATGCTGATGGCGTTTCGGCTGGTCTGGCGCCTTGGTGAGCGAACGCCCCTTCTGCCGGCGACGACGCAGACCTGGGAGAAAGTCCTGGCGCGAACGAGTCAGGTTCTGCTCTACGTCGGTCTGTTTATGATGCCGGTGACGGGTTGGCTCTGGGCTTCGGCCTATGGCGAGCCGGTGCGCTTCTTCGGCCTCAAAGTACCGGGCCTGGTTCATCTCAGCGGCGATCGGGCAACGCTGGCCCACCACCTTCATATCTTCACGGCCTTCGTCTTGATCGCGATCGTAGGACTGCATGTGATCGGCGCGTTAAAGAATCACTTTGTCGATCGAAACAACGTGTTGCGGAAGATGCTCGGCCTGACGTCTATCCCGGTAGAAACCATTCCAGACCGCCATTGACGACCTGATCGAAGCGGCCATCGCACGCCGCGCGCCGTTCCGGGGGTTTACTTTCCCGGGTGCGCGCACGACCCGCGCATTGATCCGCGCAGTGGCTTGATCGTTACCACCTCAGCAATCGTTCTTGTTGCCCTTGATCTGCGTTTGCAGCAGCTTCATCAGGCCGTCGAAACCGCCGGCCTTGAATGCGCGATCGTACTGTGTCGAGCGTAGCGCCAGATCGCTGACGCCATCGGCGACGACGTTGACGATCTGCCAGCCGCCGCTATCGTGGAGAACGTAATCGAAGCTGACCGGCTCACCGCGCGGTAACGACAGCTTGGCGTGAACGAGACGCGTGCCGTCGGCAAGGTCCTGCGTATCGAGCGTCGTGAAACTCTCGCCGCCGTACCGCGCGAACTGGCTGGCATAGGTTCCGACAACGAGCTCGCGGAACGTGTCGATGAATTGCTTGCGCTGATCCTCCGTCAAATCCTTCCACTGCCGGCGCAACACGCGCTGGGCGAGGTAGGGCAGGTCGAAATCGGCGTCGACGGCTGGCGCCAGCGTCTGAATGCGGCCGCTGCAACCGAGCTTCTCGCCGTTCTTCATGTTGGCGATCAACACGTCGTGAAACGCTGTGACGGCAGCGCCGGGCACACTTGCGGCCTGTGCCACGCCGGCGAGAAAAAAAACAAGGCTGATTACGAAAGTTCGCATCATCGGTGACAATAGGAGATGGTGGGTTCACGCGCGGTTCGCGCGCACGGTTGTTGACCGGATGAGCAACCGCAAGTTCAGCGTAGCACGGGAGTTTTGGGCAGGATGAGTCGTCTTCTCGCGTCATGGGTCGATACCGCGCAGCGCCGCGCCGTCTGGTTCGTGCTGGTGGCGCTGGTCGTCGGAGTTGGCCTCGCCGGCTATACCGCGAAGCATTTGAGCGTCGACACCGACAACCGCAACCTGCTGTCGGCGGAACTGCCTTGGCGCCAGTCGGAAATCGAGATCGCGCGATTGTTCCCGACGCAGGACAACACCCTTGTCGTGGTGATCGAGGGCAGGACGCCGGAGCTGATCGACGAGGCGCAGGCAAGGCTGGTCGCCAAGCTGCGGCCGCGCACCGATCTCTATGGCGAAGTCTTCGCGATCGAGACCGAGCCCTACTTCCGCCGCAACGGCCTGATGTTTCTCGAACCCGATGCCCTGCAGAAGCTGGCCGATGATCTGACGCAGGCCCAGCCCTTCCTCGGCACGCTCGATCAGGACCCGAGTCTGCACGGCCTGTTCACGCTGCTGGCGCGTGCACTCGACGCCCCCGGCGGTCAGGATTTCGATCTCACGCCGGCGTTCAGCCGGATCGCCGAAAGCGTCGGCGCGAGTGCCGACGGGCGCAGCGCGCCGCTGTCCTGGCAGGGCCTGATCGGCGACGCTGCCGGCGATCTTGGCGGCACGCGGCGCTTCATCGAGCTCGATGCAAAACTCGACTTCACGCAACTGCTGCCGGCGCAGGCGCCGGTCGAAGGCGTTCATGCCGCGATCCGCGAACTGCAACTCGACGAGGCGCACGGGCTGCGCGCGCGCGTCACCGGTTCGGTGGCGATGGAGCACGAGGAAATCCAGACCGCATTCTCGGGCGCCGGCCTCGCGCTCGGGCTTGCGATGTTCATGGCGGCGGCACTCCTGCTGCTCGCCCTGCGCTCGGTGCGCCTGGTTGCCGCTGCGGTGCTGACACTGGTCTACGGCCTGTTGATGACGGCGGCGTTTGCAGCGTTCGCGGTTGGCCATCTGAACCTGATTTCGGTGGCCTTCGGCGTGCTTTACATCGGCCTCGGGCTCGACTACGCGCTATACCTCTGCATGCAATATCGTGAGCGGCTGGGGCAGGGCATGCCTGCCGAGAAAGCGCTCTCGCAGTCGGCGGCCGATGTCGGCGGCTATATGACGGTCTGTGCCGCGACCTGCTCGCTGGGCTTCTTCGCGTTCGTGCCGACCGCGTTCACCGGCATCGGCGAACTTGGCATCATCTCGGGCGCAGGCATGTTCATCAGTCTGGGCTTGAGCCTCAGCCTGCTGCCGGCGCTGATCAAGTTGCTTGCGCCGGATCCGGGAAAACTCGCCTGGCAGCCCACGACCGGCGGCGCCTTGTCGCGCGTACTGGCTTGGCCGTATACACATGCGCGACCGATCTGGATCGTGACCCTGGTGCTGACGATCGGCTCGCTGCTGCTGGTGCCGCACGCGCGTTTCGACAGCGATCCGCTGAAACTGCGCGACCCGAACAGCGAGGCGCTGAAGACTTTCCGCGAGCTGTTGCAGGACCCTAATATCCCGACGCTGACGCTGTCGGCGCTGGTGCCGGATGCCGCAACAGCGCTGGCGCTCGAACAGAAGCTCTCGGGACTGCCACTGGTGAGCCGCGTGCTGGCGCTGCCGAATTTTGTGCCGACCCAGCAGGACCAGAAGCTGGCGATCCTCGACGATCTGCGCTTGGCGCTCGGCCCGCAGCTGGCGGGCGCGCCGGCGCCGAAGCAGCCGGAAATTCGCGAGGACGATGCGGCGACGCTCGAAGCTCTGCGCACGGCGCTGCCAGCGTATCTGGAACATGCAACGACCGCACAGAAGCCGGCGGCGCAGAAGCTCTCCGAGCAACTCGATCACTTCGATGCGGCGCTGAAAAAATCCGATGATGCCGGCAAGGCAGTTTTGCTTTCGACTTTGCGCGGCAATCTGCTCGGCACGCTGCCGGCGCGGCTCGCCGGATTGAAAGACGCGCTGCAGGCACAGCCGGTCGGCGAGAAGGATCTGCCGCGGCCGCTGGTCGAGCGCTGGCGCGCGGCCGACGGCCGCTATCGCGTCGAAATCGCCCCGAAGGAAGTGCTCGACAACACCGCTGCGGCGCAGCGTTTCATTGATCAGGTGCTGCCGCTGGCGCCCGGCGCGGTCGGCGCGCCGCTGACCCAGAACGAGGCTGGCCGCGCTGTCGTTCGCGCGTTCCAGCAGGCGTTCCTGAGTTCCTTCGTCGTCATTACGCTGCTGCTGCTGGTGCTTCTGCGCAGTGTTGTCGACGCGCTGCTGGTGCTGGTGCCGCTGCTCCTCGCGGGACTGCTGACGGTCGCGACTTCGGTGGTCTTCGAGGTGTCGTTCAACTTCGCGAACGTCATCGCGCTGCCGCTGATCCTCGGTGTCGGTGTCGACTACGGGGTCTATCTCGTGCAGCGCGGTCGCGACGCCGCCGACGGCACGCTGCTGCGCACCGGTACTGCGCGCGCCGTACTATTCGGCGCGCTGATCACGATGGCGAACTTCGGCAATCTGATGTTCGCCAAGCACCCGGGCATGGTCAGCATGGGCCAGCTGCTGACACTCGGGTTGGCGATGACGCTGCTCTGCGCGCTCGTGCTGCTGCCGAGCCTGCTGTCGTGGCGGTACAAGCAGCGCAACGCGCGCACGGCATGAAGGAGAAACGCCCATGAGTCTCGGCATCGCGGTTTTGACGGTTTCCGATACACGCACGCTTCTCGACGACAAGTCCGGCAATCTGCTCGTCGAACGCATTGCCCGCGACGGCCACCGACTCGCCGCGCGCGTGATTCGCAGCGACGATCGCTACGGCATCCGTGCGCAGCTCGGCAACTGGCTCATCGACGAGAGCGTCGATGTCGTCATCATCACCGGCGGCACCGGCCTGACCGGCCGCGATCTCGTCCCTGAAGCGGTTCGGCCGTTGCTTGACCGCGTAACCGACGGTTTCGGCGAGCTGTTCCGCTGGCTCAGCTACGCCGATATCGGCACATCAGCGATCCAGTCGCGGGCGTTCGCGGGTAGCGCCAATGGCCGGCTCGTGTTCTGTCTGCCCGGTTCGCGCGGTGCCTGCGAACTGGCCTGGGACCAGATCATCGGCAAGCAGCTCGACACGGCGACGCAGCCCTGCAATCTCGTCGACCTGATTCCGCGCATGCGCGAATCCGCCGATGTGCCGGCCGGCAAGCGGCCATCGAAGCGCGACTGAGCGCCGCTGGTCGATTGGACGGCCGATTTCCGGATGCCCGCAGCTATCATCGGCGCGGTAATCGTTCTTGACCACTTGCGCCGGGGTTTTATCGATGAAAACAAGTCTCCCCTTCGTCATGTCCGTCCTACTGGTTCTGACCGGCTGCGGCGGCGCGACCGGCTCGTTACCCGGAACCACTACCGGCGCGGCCCCGGGCGGTACCACGACAGGGAGCACAACCGGCAGTTCCACGGGCGGCACGACCGGAGGCTCTACCGGCGGTACGACAGGCGGAACCACCGGAACTACGACGGGCGGGTCTACCGGCAGCACAAGCGGCGGAACGACGGGGGGAACCACCGGAGGCACGACGGGCGCAACGACCGGGACTACGACGGGCGGGTCGACCGGTAGCACTACGGGAACGACTACTGGCGGTACGACGGGCGGAACTACGGGAAGCACCACGGGTGGCACGACTGGCAGTACCACGGGCGGCACGACAGGTGGCACTACCGGAGGCACTTCCGCTGCAGCCCGCTTCGCGGCGAAGCTCGGCCGCGCGAATCGCATGCTGGTTGGGCTCGGCGAAGGCAACGACGAAAGCGTCATCCAGTCGCAGGCGCTTCGGCCCGATATTTACGATCGTTATCTGACCGATAACTCCGGCGGCTCCTGGAGCAACTACAACAGTCCGGCCGGCGCTTACGTCGACGTCGTCGCCGCAACCGCCGACCGCATCGGCGCCGTGCCGATGTTCACGCTGTATCAGATGGCGGTCATCAGCGACGGCAACCTTGCGCTGCTCAATGACCGGACCCGGATGCAGACCTACTGGCAGCATACGGTCCTGCTGTTCCAGCGGCTCGCTGCCTACAACAAGCCGGCCATCGTGAATTTCGAGCCGGACTTCTGGGGCTATGTGATGCGCCAAGCGCCGAATCAGGATCCCACCCAGCTGTTCGCCTACGTCAACATCACACCGGAATGCGCGACCTTGCCGAACGATGTGACCGGCGTCGGCGCCTGCATGCTGCGCATCGCGCGGCAGTACGCGCCGAAAGCCGTCGTCGGCTTTCCGCCTTCGGACTTCGGCAACACGACGGCGGCGATCATCACGTTCATGAATCGCATCGGCGCAGCGGGCGCGGACTTCATGACGATGCAGACGCTCGACCGCGACGCCGGCTGCTTCGAGGCCAGTCCGCAGCCCTCATACTGCGCACGCGGCGGCAGCGGCTGGTACTGGGATGCGAGCAACGCCACGCATCCGAATTTCCAGGATCACTTCAGTATCGCCAGCGCCTGGAGCCAGGGCATCGGCCGTCTCCCGATCGTTTGGTGGCAGACGCCGATGGGCGTCCCGTCGACCAGTCCGCCCGGCGGCGGCGCCAAGCGCTGGCGCGACAACCGCGTCCAGTATTTTCTGACCCACGCCGGTGAACTCGTCGCCATTGGCGGCGTGGGCGTGGTATTCAGCCGGGGCGAAGCGAATCAAACCGACATCACGAGCGACGTTAGCCAGTTCCAGACGCGCCTGAACGCCTATCTCGCGAATCCCGCCCCGCTGCCCTGAGCGAGCGAGAGCGATCAGCCGGCAACAGGTGCCAGCTTCACCAGGGCTTCCTTGACCAGCGCATCCAGGTGCTCGCCGCCGGCGTCGCGGTAGGCGAGGATCTGTTTGCGCATGCGCGGCTCCCAGTATTTTCTGATGTGGTTGGCCACGCCGTCGACGGCCACCTGGTGATCCGGCTCAGCGGCAAAGAATGAGGCGATGTTGTTCGCCATGTCGGCAAGATGTTCGACGTTCATGCGGTGACAGTCTCAGTTGACGTTTTTGCGGAGCCGGCGACGAGCCGGGCCGGGCAGGCGTAGACGACATGATTGTTGGCGCGCGCGAAGCCGATCAACGTCAGGCCGGCTTCCTCGGCCATGCGCACGGCGAGCGTGGTCGGCGCCGAGATTGCGGCGAGCAGCGGGATTCCGAGCGTGGCCGTCTTCAGCACCATCTCGTAGCTTGCGCGGCTGGTGATGACCGCGAAGCCACGTGCGGGATCGTGCCTGGCGCGCGTGATCGCGCCGATGAGTTTGTCGAGCGCGTTGTGGCGGCCGACGTCCTCGCGCACAGACAGCACTTCGCCGCTGATATCAGCGAAGGCTGCGGCGTGTGTCGCGCCGGTCACGGCGTTGATCGTCTGCCGTGTGCGCAGTGTTTCGAGTGCGCGATGCAACACCGCTTCGGTAATCAACGATCCGGCCGGCACGCGCGGTGCGGGCCGCATCGCCTGGTGAATCGTCTCGGAGCCGCACAACCCGCAGCCGCTACGGCCGACGAGATTGCGACGCCGATCGGACAGCAAGGCATGACGCTGCGCAGGGATACGCAGCGAAATCTCGTAGCCGTTGTCGAGCGCCGTGATGTCGATCGACTCGATTTCTTCCGGGCTCGCGACGATCGCCTCGCTCAAGGAAAAACCAAGCGCGAAATCTTCGAGATCGGCGGGTGTCGCCATCATCACGACCTGCGGCTGGCCGTTGTAGATCAGCGCAACCGGAGTTTCCTCGGCGACGCTGTCCTCGATGCGGGTCCGCGCGCCATCGCGATGCACTTCGACCGACAGCCGCGAATAACCTGCGGCGGTCGGTGGCGGCTCAGGCTTATTTGGCGATCGCCGCATCGGCGTGGTCGCTCGCACTCTTCAGCAGTGCGTCCTGCTCTTCGCTGAACTCGCGGTAGCGCTTCTGCCAGGTCGAAGGCTGCGTGACGCGCGTGACCTGCACTGCGGTGACCTTGTACTCGGGGCAATTCGTGGCCCAGTCGGAGTTGTCGGTCGTAATGACATTGGCGCCCGAGAACGGGTGATGGAAGGTGGTGTAGACCACGCCCGGTTGCACGCGGTCGGTGATGTGCGCGCGCAACACGGTTTCGCCAGAACGGCTTTCGATGCCGACCCAGTCGCCAGTCTTGACGCCGCGCTCTTCCGCATCATGCGGATGGATTTCGAACACGTCCTCGCTATGCCACTGGCTGTTCTCCGTGCGGCGCGTCTGCGCGCCGACGTTGTACTGCGAAAGTATCCGGCCGGTCGTGAGAATCAGCGGATATTTCGCATTGACCTTCTCGTGCGTCGGCACGTACTCGGTGACCAGGAAGCGGCCCTTGCCGCGCACGAAGCTGTCGACGTGCATGGTCGGCGTGCCGTTGGGCGCGGCCTCGTTGCAGGGCCACTGGATGCTGCCAAGTTGGTCGATCTTCGCGAAACTCACACCGTGGAAAGTCGGCGTGAGCTGGGCGATCTCGTCCATGATCTCGCTCGCGTGTGCGTAGTTCATCGGATAGCCGAGCGCGTTCGACAGGCGTTGCGTCACCTCCCATTCACCGACGCCGGATTGTGGCCGCATGACCTGGCGCACGCGCGAGATGCGGCGCTCGGCATTGGTGAAGGTGCCATCCTTTTCGAGGAAGGAAGAGCCGGGCAGGAAGACGTGCGCGAACTTCGCGGTCTCGTTCAGGAACAGGTCCTGGACGACGATGCACTCCATGGCGCTGAGCGCGGCGGTGACATGCTGGGTGTTCGGATCGCTCTGTGCGATGTCCTCGCCCTGCACGTAGAGGCCGAGGAATTCGCCGTCGAGCGCGGCCTCGAACATGTTCGGAATGCGCAGGCCCGGCTCGTGGCTGATCTCGACGTTCCAGAACGTCTCGAATTCCTTGCGCGTGGCGTCGTCGGAGACGTGGCGATAGCCCGGCAGTTCGTGCGGGAACGAGCCCATGTCGCAGGAGCCTTGCACATTGTTCTGCCCGCGCAGCGGATTGATGCCAACGCCTTCGCGACCGATATTGCCGGTCGCCATGGCGAGATTGGCCATAGCCATCACCATGGTCGAGCCCTGCGAGTGCTCGGTGACGCCGAGGCCGTAATAGACGGCGCCGTTCCTGGCCTTACCGTAGAGGCGGGCGGCGCCGCGGATCAGTTCGGCCTCGACGCCGATGACGGCCGCCTGGGATTCGGGCGAATGTTCGGGTTGGGCGATAAAGGCACGCCAGCGCTCGAATTCCATCGGGGCGCAGCGCTCGGCAACGAACGCCTCGTCGACAAGGCCCTCGGTGACGATGACATGGGCAATGGCGTTCATCAGCGCCACATTGGTGCCGGGCCGGAGCGGCAGATGGTACGCCGCCTGGATGTGGGGAGAACGGACGAGATC
>JAYWBB010000081.1:0-5162 GCA_043781855.1 Nevskia sp.
GTCGGTGAACTGCGCGCGGCGGAAGGCTTAGGGCAGCGCGAGGAAGAACTCGGCGATCTCCTGTTCATGGTCGTCAACCTCGCACGCCACTTCGGTCTCGACCCGGCTGGGGCGCTGCGCAGCGCCAACGCCAAGTTCGAGCGCCGCTATGGATTCGTCGTCCGGCACACGGTCGAGCTGCCGCCGATCGGCGATCCCGCTCGCCTGGTCCGCATGGAGGCCCTTTGGCAAGCCGCCAAGCGGCTTGAGAAAAATCCAGAGAACCCTAATAATACCAATTATAATTCAATATCCTGCAAGATATTATTGAAGTGATGTCGAATGTGCAGGACATGCAACTCACGGTTGGGAGACGGAATCATGAGAGTTGGCCTTGTCGTGGATTCAGCCTGCGACCTTCCGCAATCCTTCTGCGAGGACAATAACCTCGTCGTCCTGCCGATCACGATCCGCATCGGCGGCGAAGAATTCGTCGATCAGCGCGAACCTGCCGCCACGCGCGAGTTCTATCGCAAACACGTCACCAACGCGGCGGAGTGCGAAACCGCACCGCTGAGCGTCGAAGACATCAAGCGCCTGTTCCTCGAGCGCCTGGTGATCGACTACGACTTCGTGTTCTGCCTGACCATCGCCAGTTCACGCAGCCCGATCTTCGACAACGCGACGAAAGCCGCGTACTCGATACTTTCCGAGTACAAGCCGATCCGCATGGCCGCCGGTCACCTGGGCCCGTTCGCTTTGCGTGTCGTCGATACGCAGAATCTTTTCGCGGCGCAGGGTGTGGTCGCGGCCGAGGTGGCGAAGATGATCCGGGCCGGCCAGCCGCCGAACCGGATTCGCGAGCGGCTCGACGCGCTGCTGCCGCACCTCTACGGCTACATGCTGCCGAGCAATCTCTATCATCTGCGCGCACGCGGCGCGAAGAAGGGCGACAAGAGCGTCGGCTGGTTTCAGTACGCGCTCGGCAACGCGCTCGACATCAAGCCGCTGATCCGCGGTTATCGCAACGAAACCGGGCCGGTCGCGAGGCTCCGTCACTATGACGACGGCGCGCGTCGCTGCTTCGATTTCATGATTGAACGAATTCGTATCGGCCTGCTCGCGCCCACCCTGTGCCTGAGTTATGCCGGAGAACTGACCGAGCTCCAGAAGCTGCCCGGCTATGACGATCTCATCAAGGCCGCCGCTGCCGCCAATGTCGAAGTGCACAGCAGCGTCATGAGCGTGACGGGCGCGATCAACGTCGGTGAGAGCGCACTGGTCTTCGCCTTCTGCGCTGCGCCGCACGAGTTTCGCTGACCCTACTCCAGCGCGTCGAACAGGGCGACGTATTCCCGGGTGACGCGGTGCGTCGGATCGAGAAAGATCATCGGCCGATGCAGTTCGTGCGACTCCTTCACCCGCACCGAGGTCGACAGCGTCTGCGCCAGCAATGGCTGCCCTTCCTCGCGAAGTTCCGCGACCACGCGCTGCGGTAACTTTGCGCGGGATTGGTACTGGTTGACGACGATACCCTCAATTTCGAGATCGTCGTTGTGGTCGGCCTTGATCTCCTCGATGTTCTCGATCAGCGTGTATAGCGCCTGCCGTGAGAACTCGTCGCAGTCGAAGGGGATCAGCACGCGCTGCGCTGCGATCAGCGCCGAGCGGCTGAAGAAATTCATGGCCGGTGGCGTGTCGATGAAAATCGCGTCGTAGCCGCGGAGCTTGTCAAGCGCCTGCCGGAGCTTCTGCACCTTTTGCTTGGCTTCGAGCTTCACCTGCAGGTCGTCGAGCCGCGGACTCGCGGCAACCACGTCGAGGTTCTCGAACGGTGTGTTGGTCGCGTAGGTTACGAACGCCGGCGACTGGATCGAGAAACTCAAAGTCGATTCGAAGAAATCCGCGATGCTGCGATCGGCCTGACTGGCATGCTTGCCGAGAAGATATTGCGTCGAGTTGCCTTGTGTATCGAGATCGATCACGAGTGTGCGCAGGCCGCGCGCGGCGGCGATGGCTGCAAGATTGCACACGATCGTGAGTTTTGCCGACTCCGCCCTTCTGGTTGAACACGACACGACGGATCATCAAGACCTCTTTCGAAGGAGTGGGCAAACGTTGGGCGGATTATCGCCAGATTCGGGCCGGCCGTGTCGTGCGGTGATTTCGCGCGGACGAACGTGCAGATGAAAAAGTCGAAGGTAGTCTCACGCAGAGAATACAAAGCAAAGAACGCAGACGACACAAAGACTGAAAACAGGTTTTCCGCCCCAGGTCTTTGCCTGCGCCACCACTCAAGGCTAGGATTCGCGGCCTGAAACCATCCACCGCAGGGAACCGACTCAATGCTGAAGCACAACACTTATTTTGAAGGCGGCGTCCAGAGCATCGGCTTCGAGCGGAACGGCCTGCGCGCAACGATCGGTGCGATTGCGCCGGGCGAGTATCACTTCGACACCGGCGCCGCCGAACGCATGACCGTGACGAGCGGCTGTCTCGAGGCCGATCTCGGCGCCGGGTGGACCCGTTATCCGGCCGGCACGGCGTTCGAGATCGCGGCGAACAGCGGCTTCGATGTACGCGCCGTGGGCGGACCTGCGGCCTATCTCTGCGAATTTCTCGGCTAGTCAGGCGCTGTGGGTGTCTATCTGTCGCGCCCGAATCGAGTCATAAGTCCGGCAAACATCGCGCCGGCGCGATTGCTGTCTTTCAGCGCGACGTAAGCCTGGTGCGCCAGCCGCGAGTAGCGCGTCGGCGCGCATTCCACCGCGTTGCTAAACCAATGGGCTTTCGGACCCCAGCGGGTCTTCGAGATATCGGTGCCGGTGGACAGGTTGACGGTCGTGAAGCCCTGCGCGATGGCCCATTTGATCGACTCGGCGACAACCGTCGTCATGATGCTGTAGCGCGCCCAGTCCACGTCGTAACCCGAGTAGTAGAGATACAGCGAGCGGTCGAACACGAGGCCGATGCGCGTGGCGACCACGACGCCCGCGATCTCGATCTGGAAAATGCGTAGTTGGCCGCGTGCGGCCATGGCCTGTGCGTATTCTTCGATGAAGGCGCGCGCGTTCGGCAGGGCAAACACGTCGTTATGCGGAGTTCCGATTTTCGACCGCGCGCGGGCAGCGTGCAGCTCGAGAAAGCGGGTCAATGCGGCGCCGATTTCCTCCGGGCGCTCGACGACGTGGAATGAAAAAACATGGCCGTCGCGCTTGAGCGAGTTGTAGCACTTGCGCAAGGACTCCTTGATGTTGCGCGAAAGCCCCGCGCGGAATTCTTCCCAGGTCGACGAGAGCGGAAGGTAGTAGTCGGGGATGTCTTCCGTGCAACGCAGCGAGCCACCGTCCTGGTCCCGGTCGGCCATCATCGGTTGATGCCGCAGGCCGCTCCATTGCAGCCAGTGCCAACGAGTCTGCTTGGCACGGAAACAACCGCCGAGCGCGGCCACGACGGCCGCCTGATGCTCGACGTGGCAGACCAGTCCGCGAATTTCCGTCATGTTCTGGTCGGCGCCAAAGAATTGCAGTTCGCTCGTGCGCAGCGGTCCGACTGCGGGGCGCTGCGTCAGCATCATGGGTGCGACCGCGATCAACTGCCCCTGGGCATCGCGCACGGCATACGAATGCAAGCGATCACACACCGAACGCCGGTCGGCACGAAAGTGCTTCCACCACAGCAGATTCCACAAGGCTGTCGTGAACGGCAGCTGCGGATCGAGCCGGTCGTGGAGCGCGTCCCATTCCGCCGCGAGGCCTGCCAACGCGCCGATATCCACGATCTCTTCGAGCACCAACGTCATGCTGCTATCGACCGGTCCGTGGGCTGGGTGAACCGCGCACAGGATCGGCGCACCCTCGCGCCGGGTCAAGTTGGAGATCGAGCCATCGGCAAGGCTTGAAGCATTCACGAAAGGGCTCGTCGGTGGCGCTTGATGATATAGACCATGTCCCCGGCGCATGAGTTCGCCGAGGGTGCCATGCCGCCGCCGGGGCACGGTTCCTGGCGTAGCGGAACGTTGACGGACATCACCCGCCGGCCGCTGCGTCGCGCAGGCGCTCGCCGGTTCGGGTTCGACGGCCAGGTCTGGGGTCGAGGCTTTTACGATGAACGATGACCCCAGTGCGGTCGACGGCTGGCGATGCTCAGACGCGGATTTCGCCACGGACGATTTTTTCGTGCAGCGCCGCGTTCAGGCGTTTGTAGTTGTTGGCGGTGCCGTCGAGAAAATACAGCGGCTCGGCGATCAGCGCGGGGTCGAAGCCCTCGCGCTTAAGATCGACCTTGCGGTATTTGAAGGTCGTGGTGACTTCCTGTTCGCGGCGCAGGCGAATGAACAACGGCACCGCGTAGGGCGGCAGGCGTTCGCGTAGCAGACGCGCGACGCGAGCGCCGTCGAAGCGCGGACCTTTCCAGCTGACGCTCGCCATGCCGGCTCGGCCGTCGGCGCCTGGCACCCGTACGCCGTAAACGACGGCCTGATCGATGCCCTCGATCTCGTTCAGCGCTGCTTCGACTTCGGTCGTCGCGACGTTCTCGCCTTTCCAGCGGAAGGTATCGCCGACACGGTCGACGAACTGGATGTGGCGCCAACCTTGGTCGCGCACCAGGTCGTCGGTGTTGAACCAGCAGTCGCCGCGTTTGAACACGTCGCGCAGCAGCTTGCCCTCGTTCGATTTCTTCTCGGTATAGCCGTCGAACGGCAGACGCTCGCTGACCTCGGTGATCAAGAGGCCGATACCGCCTTTCGCGATCCGGCGCATGAAGTCCCTTTTCTTGCCGTCGCGCAGCGGTGTTTCGGCTTCGGCGTCGAACTCGACGATGGCATAGGGCAGCGGACAGAAACCGGCCGTCTTCGCCGCACCAAAACTGTTCGCGAACGCCAGATTGCTTTCGCTGGCGCCGTAGAATTCGCTGATGCGTGCGATGCCGAAGCGGCTCTGGAAGCGCTCCCAGATTTCCGGACGCAGCCCATTGCCGACGATGAGCCGCACGCGGTGATCGCGGTCGCGTGCGCTCGGCGGCTGGTTCAGGAGATAACGGCAGAGTTCGCCGATGTAGCAGAACGCGGTCGCGTCCTGCTGGCGGATTTCGCACCAGAATTTCGACGCGGAAAATTTTCGACCGAGTGCGAGTGTCGCGCCGGCGCCGAGGACGGAACCCCAGGACACCGTCAACGCATT
>JAYWBB010000082.1:0-15000 GCA_043781855.1 Nevskia sp.
CTCGGCTTTCAGCCAGTCGGATGCCTGCATCGCGGTGAGCGCAACGGTATAGGCGCCGCGCACGGCCTGCGGCAGTTCCGCCGGAGCCGCAGGCACCGCCGCTGTCGCCAGTGGCGTTGCTTTCTCGCGAGCGAACAGATGACAGCCGCTCAGCATCATCGCCAGCAGCAGGAAGCCAAGCGCAACGCCGCATGGCCTTTCAGCGGATCGCATCGACATAAGCCTCCCCCTTTTCCGGTCTGGCGTAACGGCCTGGAACCAGGGCCGCGAGACTGCCGTAACTGGCGCGGACCCAGGTGTCGTAGAGTCCTTCGTGCGCACGCCGGACATTCGCCTCGTGCAGTTCGATCGCCTTCTCCTCGAACGGGAACGCCTGCTCCTGCAGCAACAGATCGTATTGCTCCAGCGCGTCGGCATCGAGCCCTTTCGGCTTTTCCGATTTGTTGAGCGCGTTCGCCAGGCCACTGTAGATTTCGCCGATGCGGAATGTCGCCTCGGTCAATACCTCGGCAACACCGTAGTCGGCGGCCTTGCCATAGGCTGCGAGCGCTTCCTCCATGCGCGTCTTCTTGAGTTTCAGGCTGTCTTTGAGCGGCGCCTTCAGCGGGATCGCAAGGAAGGCTTCGCGGACCGGCTGCGCCAGGCTCAAGGTCGCGCGCGCGGCGAGCGTGCGCGAACGATCGCTGCGCTTCGCACCGGCGCCAGCATCGAGCGCGATCAGGCGCTTCAGGCCGTCGACACGCGCGGCCTCGTCGCGGCGCTTCGCGGCGAGATCGATCAGGCGTTGTGTCGCGTTCAGCGATTCGTCGAACGCGTCCGGATAGCGCTTGATATACAGCGCGAGTATCCGCGCTTCTTCGATATCGTTGCCATGTGCTGCGGATTGCTTCGCGGCTTGCAGCAACGCTTGCTGACGTTCGGCCACAGGCGTCTCCGGCGTGTTCGCGATGCGTTCGAATTCGGCCGCCGCCGCCGGATCGTTCTGTTGTGTGTAGGCCAGCGCGAGGCTGGCGGTGACCGCGTTCACCAGCGGGCTCGTCGGGTGCTCGCGCCGGAACGTCTGCAGCACCGGCACTGCGGCGGCGGTATTGCCGGCGGCGAGGTAAGCCTGCGCGGCGTCGTAGTCGGCGGTGGCGCGAATCTTTGCGTCGGGTGCAGTCTGGCCGACGCGCAGAAACGCGGCCGCAGCCTGCTCCGAATTGCCGGCCGCGCGCGCCGTCTCACCCTGACGGTAAATCGCCGCCGCGATGCGCTCGGACAACTCCGGGTCGCGGCGTCCGCCAGCGACATCGAGTTTCCGGGCTTCGAGATAGGCGCTCTCGGCGCCGGCGAAGTCCTGCGCATCGAAACTCGCATGGCCGATCACCAGCCAGGCGACGCGACGCTTCGCGACATCGGCTGCGGTGGTTGCCGGTTTCGCCGCAGCAATCGCCTCGCTCAACGCGCCGGCCGCAAACAGACCTTCGGCGGCGTCGACACGCGCGGATGTCGCGTGCTGATCGTTCGGGAAGCTTTCGGCGAAGTGCAGTTCGGCGTCGATCAGGCGCCGGTGCCATGCCGTCTTCGCCTCGGCGTTCAGACTCGTCTCGTGGCGCTGGTAGGCGAGCAGCGCGGCGTAACCGGCTTCGGCGCTGTGGGCGTGCGGGGGATACTTGTACGCGGTCGCTTCGTAGGCCGCGACGGCTGCCGCATAGTCGCCGCTTTCGAACAGTACTTCGCCGAGCAGGAACTGGCTGTTCGCCGCCTGCGGGTCGTTCGGAAAATAGGCCAGATAACGGCGGTAGCCATCGGCTGCAAGGCGGTACTCGCGGTCGCGCTCGGCGCGCGGCGCGTCCTTGGACTGCGCCAGCGCGTGATGATGCTGTGCGAGGATCTGCACGGATTCGCGCAGGAATGCGACGACCGGCTCGTGCGCCGAGCGCGGCTGCTCTTTCCAGAACGCCTGATCGAAGCCGAAGCGGCGCACGAAGCTCTCGCGCGCCGCCAGAACTTCCGACGGGAACTTGCCCTGGTCGAGGCTCGCGACCGCCTGCATGTTCAGATACGGCGCTCGCGGATGCAGCGGCTGGGCGTCGACGAAGCCGGTCAGCACACCGGCCGAGTCGGTGTAGCGCTTCTCTTCGAGATACTGCGCGGCGAGGCTCAGATAGAGCAGGTGGCCGTACTCGGGATCATGGTGCTGGTGCAGCGTCCGACGCAAGGTCTTTTCGCCTTCGAGATACGAGAACGACAGCGACATGACGCGCAGCGTGTCGTCGATCAGCTCGCGCGTCGGGCGCGAGAGACCATCGATGTGGCGATCGATATCGGCCGCAGGAATGTTCGCCAGACGCGCGTCGAGCAGGCTCAGGAACGAGGCCAGGCCCGGCTCGTAGCGGTCCTGCTTGAACAGCGACCAGCCGTGCTTGTACAGCGCCTGTTCGTGGAACGCAGACTTGGCATCGAGCGCCAGCACGGCCGCGTAGGCGCGCTCGGCCGGCTCATAGCGCTCGCGCGAGAACAGGATTTCGCCACGCCGGAATTGCACTTCGTCGAGCAGCGCCGTCTTCGGAAAACGCGCAACCAGCTGGTCCAGCGTCGCCAGCGCCGCGAGCGGATCGCCACCGCTTTCCTGCGCCCGTGCCAACTGGTAGAGCACCAGATCGTTGCGCGGAAAATCCGGGTGTTCGGCGAGCAAACGGCGATACAGGGCGACGGCCTTGGCATAGGTCGCGGCGCGAAGCTGGTCGCTGCCGCGCTTCAGTTCGTCGGCTTCGCCGGCTTCGAGTTCGAGATCGCCGAGACGACGCAGGGCCTCGGCGGCGCGTTTCGGATCGGTGCCGGAAAGCTCGAGAAACTTGCGGTAGTTTTCGCGCGCCAGACGTTCGGCATCGGGGATCGGCGCGTCTGGCGGCAGATCGACTGTGCGGCCGGAGAGATCGCCAAGCGTCTTGCCAGGAGCCTTGTTTTGCGCACGGTCGGCTGCCATCGCCGGCCACAGGCAGACGCAGGCCAGCAACGCGCAGATCGGACGAAGCCTGGTCATGGCCCCGGCGCCGACTTCGGCACAGGCGGCTGGTCCGCTGCGCGATCGTAAATTTGCGCCAGCGCGAAGCGCGCTTCGATGGAATAGCGACGCAGGCGTTCCTTGTATTGCACCAGTTCGGTCACCGCGAGGTCCTGCAAGAAGGCTTGCTGACGCAGCAGCAGCGCATCGGTTTTCGCTGACAAGGCCGCGATGCGCGGCGTCTGCTGCCCGACACGCTGACCGAAACTGGCGAGACGTTCGGGGATGCCCTGTTGCGCTTCATCCACGGCGCGGCGCTGGGTCTGCGCTGTGGCGACGGCCTCGTCGAGCTGGGTTTGCGCGCGCTTCTGCTGCCACAGCCGCAGCTTGTAGTCGTGATCGAGATTCCATATCAGCACGCCCTTCAGCAGGCGCACCTGATCCCGGAGTGCTGCTGCTTCCGGCGTATCGCCAAGGGCTTCGACGCGCTTGCCGATGGCGTCAAGGCTGGCCTGTTGCCGAACCTCGACAGCGTTGGCGAGGCCGGCTGCATCCCGGGTATTCTCGATGCCGTGCAGGCGCTCCGCGAACGCTGCTCGTTGCCGTTCGATGGCGTCGAGATCGATCCGCTTCAAGGACTGCTGGACTGCTGGCTGACGCTTTTCATAGGCGAGTTTCTGCGTCGCCAGCATGTCCGAAAATACCGGAACGTCCGAAGACCATTGGCTCAGGTTGCCCCGCAGGAAGCGCAGGTCCCGGTAGTTCTTCAGGCCTTCCTGGAACGGCCGCGCGGCGAGCAGATAAATCAGATAGCGGCTCTCGGGTGTGTCGGGCAGCTTGTCCAGGTGCAGCCCCGCGCCGAGCTGGTCCGGCTTGTCTTCCGCGAGGAGCGCTTTCAGCAGTTTGCCGCTGCGGATGTTGGCGATGCTGGTGTCGAGTCGCTGCGCTTCGTCGTCGAAGGTCTTGATCGCGTCCTGATATTTGCTTGCAGCCTCGCTGTTCGCGTGCAGACGCGCCATCGCATAGGGCACGGCGAGAAAGGATTCCTGGACGGCGGGGTCGATCAGTTCGCGCTTCTGGAGTTCCAGCCACGGCACGAGCGCCTCGCGGTCCTGGTCCAGCGCCGAACTGGCCCAGCCGAGCCCGAGCAGCGCCTTGGTGGAATAGGCACCTTGCAGCCGCACGCGCCGCAATGCGCCGCGCGCCGCTTCCGGGTTCTGCGCCTGGATTTCGGCGAAGCCGAGCGCCAGGTTCGCGCGGTCGCGCAGCGCGAGTTGTTCCAGGTCATCGCTGGCCTGACCACCGACGAGATCGAGGAACTGGGTCCCCTCTTCGGCGCGCCCGGCGCGCAACAGCGCGATGCCGAGATTGAAGCGCGCAAAGCCGGCCCAGTCGGCCGGGCCTTTCCAGGCTTTGAGGATGACGGCCGCCTCGTCATAGCGTTCCTGCTCCATCAGCACCTGCGCTTTCAGAATCTGCCGCTCCGCGTCCAGGCGCTCCGGCAGGCTGCTGCCGATGTGCCCCAACGCTTCTTCGGCCTGACTCGGCGCGCCGCGCTCGTAGGACACCCGCGCGAGATAGAACCAGGCGCGGTCGCGTACCCAAGGCTTCGCGCTGGTGTCGAGCAGGTGCCGGAAGATCCCGCTGGCTTGTTCGAGCTGGCCATACGACAGTAGCATGCCGCCCATCAGCAGATCGCCGTCTTCGGCATGCGCCTTGGCGCGGCCGGTTTCGCGCGCCGCCATCAGCCGCGTGATCGCTTCGAAGAAGTTGTCCTGATAGAAATAGAACAGTACGTCGCCGTAATGCGGGTCCTGCACTGCGCGCCCTGGTTTTGCCGCAGCGAACGCCGCGCTGGACAACAGGAGTCCGACGCAGAGCGCGACCAGGCGGCGAGGACGCAAGCGCACTAGCCCACCGAACCGGTGACCTCGCACCCTGAGGGCCGTTCAAGCCGGGATGCGATGCAAGGAGGAGAGCGCAGCAATAGGGGTTCCATTGCGAGCGTTTCTGACGCCGCAGCGCGTCCGGATCGTGCGGTCAGCAGAGGGTGGAATGTCATGGGTTCGGCAAACTATTCCCAGACGCGCGTCACGAACTCCGGCTGCTGCTTCCGCTGCAGGTCGGATATTTTCAGCTCGACGAATTTCGCGCCGATGGTCTTGTCGAGTTTCAGGCTCGTTCCCTGCTTGTAATCGCGCTCGTGCGGACCCTTGCCGGTGAACACCGCGATCAGTTCGTGCTGGCCGATTTTCAGATTGCCGATGTAGAAGCGCTGCACGCCGCCTTTGAGCAAGGCTTCGGCTTCGCGCGGCGTGTAGAGATAACTGGCGACCTGCGCGCCGTCGATCGTCAACTTGACCGTATCGAGGCTGAAGAAGGTCCCGACATCCATCGACAGGAATACTGCAACCTGGGTGTTGGCCGGGAACAGCAGATCCTCTTGCAACACGAACAGGTCGCGGTTCAATTCGAGAACCTGTTGCTTGAGCGCCTGGACATCGTGATCGAGGCTTTTGAATTCCGCAGCTGGCTCGGCGGCCACAGCCGCGCCCGACAGCAGACAAATGAAAACCGGCAACAGCGCGCTGAATCGCATCGCGACGAGCCTCCCAGGAAAGTCAGCTAAAAAGTCAGTAATACGCGGTCAGAAAAAGCTGCCCGACGGCGGCGTTGAAACTGTACGGCCGGCCATTGCGCAGGTCGGTGAAGTTCTTGTAGTCGAGCAGGATGTATTCGGCCGAGAAGCTGGCGTTGACGCGGCTCAGGAAGCCGAATTTTTCCCGCAGCAGCGGCACGGTCAGCTTCGCGCCGACGGTGTGGGTCGTGAATGTCGCCAGCTCCTTGTCGCGGGCGATGAAGTTCAGCGGCCGCAGGAAGTTGTCGCTGTAGAACGACGCCGATTTCTGCGAATAGAAACGGTAGTTGCCGTCGAGAATCCAGTCGTGGTAGATGTATCCACTTGCGCCGACGCCGACATTGAAAGCCTTGACTTTCCACGTATCGAAGTAATAGCGGCCTTCGAGGCGCGTTGAAAAATGCGGTGTCCAGGACTTGATGAGGCGCGCCGCCACGGCCTGCCCGGTGCGCGTGCCGGGATAGATTTCCGGAAGTGCGGCGCCGAGCACGCGTGCAGAACGGTAGGGGTTTTGCAGATAGCCGTCGTCCGCGCTCAGTTCGTAGCTCAGGCTGCCGAGCAGCGTCGGGTTGATGACCTGAGCGAGTGACAGACTGTAGTTCGCGCGATTGGCTTTCGCCGAGAAACTGGGTGTGTCGACGCGGCCGATCCTGTCGTTGCCCTTGGTATAGCCGAGCGTAATCGTCGAAGTGTTGTTGAAGAAATCCTGTGAAATGGAGAAATCGTAGGTCGTCGCCTTGAAATCGTTTTCGGTGCTGCCGGTATACGAGAAGCGGGCCAGCGTATCGCGATACAGGTACTCGCCGCCGGCGGTGATTTCGCGGCGTTCCTCGTGATACGGGCTGGCATTGGTGATCACGTCGATCGACGCGCCGCTGATCTCGTCGACGTAATAGCCGGCAGTAACAGAGAATTTCTCGGCGAAATTCTTGCGGATCAGCACGGCCGGGCCGAGCACCTTCTGGCCGCCGCCGTCGTAGATGTGGAACAGCACGTCGCCACGCTCGTCCGGCAGGGTCGCCGCGCCAGCGCGTTGTCCCGGCACCAGCATCAGGAGCATCGGCGCCCAGATCGCAAGGCGGCTCGTCAGCGTTTCGCGCAAAAGTTGCCAGCGACTGCGGCCAGCATTGGCGAGAGGCTGTTTCATCATCAGTTACAGCCGCAGCCGCCGCCGTCGATGCCGGTGGCGCCGCGCGCGCCCTCGCGGGTTTCGAAGACATGCTGGAAGTGCTTGTCCGAAATCGGATCGCGCAGGAACACCATCAGCGGACTCGCCAGCGCTTCGCGCTCGTAAGGCTGCACCGGCTGGTAGCCGAAGCTTGCGCAGCCGCTCAGCAGGACAGCAGAAAATGCGCCGAGCAGAGCGGTGCGCGAGGGCCGGCCAGGGCAGGGATTGGGCGAGGGACGCATGGGCTACTCCTTCAACAATTCGCGGATCTGGTCGAGGTATTTCTGCTCATAGCCGGTCTGGTAGCCCTCGTGGCGATAGCGCACCGTGCCGTCGCGGCCGATCAGCAACGTCGTCGGCATCGTGCTCACGTGGTACTGCTTGCTGACCGTCTTGCCGTCGTCGAACAGCACCGGGAAGGTAACGCCGAGTGTGTGCGCCATGTCGGCGGCGCGGGGTGATGCGTCATCGATGTTGACGCCGAGCGTCTCGAAGCCGAGTGCGTGGTAGCGCTGGTAGATCTGGTTCAGCACCGGCATTTCCTGGCGGCAGGGGCCGCACCAGGTCGCCCAGAAATTGACCAGCACGACTTCACCGCGGTGTTCCGACAAGCGCACATTTTCGCCGCCGAGACTCTTCAAAGCGAAGTCCTGCAATGGTTCGCCACGGGGGGCTTCCGCAGGCACCGCCGCCGGCGCGGCGAGGGCAGCGGCGAGAGAGAAAAAAACGGCGTTCCAGCGCATTGGAAGTTCTCAGAAATAAGCCGCGAGGCCGAGCGTCAGCTCGAAGTTGTTGGTCAGCTTGTTCCGCCCGAGCAGATCGGATTCCCAGATACGGTCGCGCGCTTCCAGCCGAACCGCGAGCCAGTCTTTCGGCAGGACCTTCAAGCCGAATCCGGCGTTGTAGGTCAGAAAGTTTTCGCTGTTGAAATGCGTGTTGCCGACGCCGCCGAGGACATACACGACGCTGGTCATCGCGTACCGGGTGCCGACGAAGACCTCCCCCGGCAACAGGTTGTAGCCGAGGCTCAGGCCGTAGGTGTCGAGGTCGATCACCTGTTTCTTGAAGAACGGCTGCCCGATGACACGCCGTACTTCGTCGGAAACCTTGGATCGGCCGTACTCGCCCTCGACGAAGAAATCTTCGGTGACGTGATACGCCGCGCGCACGCCGTAGATCAGATCGGTTTGCAGGTCCTGCGTGCTCAGGATGCCGGTGAAAAGACCGAGCTCGAAGTTCTCGGAGCGGATTTTCGGCACCTTGATTTCGCGACGAGCGATTTCCGGATCGATGACCTGGCCTTCCGGCTGCTCGGCAGCCGTCACTGCCTCATCACGCTGATCCTTGGCCGCGTGGTCCTTGGGCCGGAACAGCGAGCAGCCGCTGACGCTCAGCAGCAGTGTCATCGTCGCGAGGGTGATGAGCAGCTTCGATGTCGTGTGCGCGGTCTGGGCAGTCAACGATAGTCCCCTAGAAAAAGAATGCGAGTCCGAGCTGCACTTCGCTGAAGCGGTCGTTCTTCGGCACGCTGGTCAGCGAGAGAAACTGTTTGTAGTCGAGCCGCACCAGAAAGTTCCTCGTCACATACGCCCTGATCCCGACGCCGGCGTCGAGAACGGCGGAGTCGAGGGTGCTGGTACTGCCCACCAGCGAAGCGCGATTGCGATTCTGGAACAAGCCCGCGCCGAGCCCGAAAAACGGCGAGAAGCGCGAACGGCTGTACGGCTGCACCATCAGGTCGCCGGTGAACAGGTGCGAAGCGGAGAAAGTGCCGGAAACCTGCGAGGCTTCCGCCTCGACGATCAGATTCTCGGTCAGCAGATAACCGACCCGGAAACTGACGACGGGATCGCCCGCAAAGCGGCCTGCGCCGAAGCCGATCTCCACACGCTTTTTCAGATAATCGTCGAGCACTTGTTCGCGCAGGCTGGCCTTCACGTCTGCGGCCGAAACGGCGGCGGTGATCTGCTCGAGGCTGACCCAGCCCTCGATGTTGCGCGCCGTGCGGACCTTGAACCAGTCGGTGCGCCGCTTGATGATCTGCACCGTATCGCCGCGTTCGGCGACGTGAAAAACGGGATAGCCACGACCCGGTCCGGTGTGCAATTCCATCAGCGCTTCAGCGACCCTGACCTCGGCCAGTTCGGCGGCGCGGGTCATCGTCCATGGCTGTAGTAACAACGCCAGCCACAGCAACGCGCCACAAAGCGCACGGACGCGCTGTACGCGTGCGTCTCGCCGGGCGGTCGGAAAGCGCCGCTCAATAGCCACAAGTGGAGATCGCCGGTACCGTGCACGAGCCGCAGGACGCCGCATTCTCATTGTCCACGCGGTTGGAAATCCACTTCAGGATGGCAACGTGACAGGCATCTGCGCTGTTCGGAAAGATGTCGCCGCCGGCGTGCGGGACGCTGTCGGCGTCCGGCTTCTGCAGCAGCCGGCTGCTTGAGGGATTGTTAAGATCGGCGAAGCCACGCGCCGCAAAGAAATTGGCCAGACTCTCATTGGACCCCGGCTGCGGATTCGGAAAAATCTTGAACGCCCCGCCCGAGCCTGAAGCCTGCGCATGACAACCGGCGGCAGAGCAGGTGACCGGGCCGGTACGACTTTTGATCGACGCGTCGAAGACCGGGTTGACGCAGCGCTCGAAGTCGGACACGCACAGCGTCGACCCCCCGGTCTGTACCGGCTGCGGCGTGACTTGGTTGCAGGCGGCCGACGTTAGAACCGCAGCACAGGCTGCGGTTCTGAGGGAAAACCGGGCGAAACGGGACCTGCATGATTTCATCGGCACGTTCCGGTCGCGATCCAGTTCAGGATGGTCTGGTAGTCGGGCTCGGTGGTGGCGAGCACCGGATGCGCCGGAGCGCCGATCTGCGGATGTGGGAACGGGCCCGTGCCATTGGAAGTCGGGCGCAGCAGCAGCGGATTCTGTGCCGGCGTGCAGACATTGCTGATCGTCGTCAGCGTGACGTTCAAATCGCCTTCCAGATCGCCGGTCAGCACGAACATGTTCGGCGAGAACGCCGGATTGACCGGATTGCCGGAAGTGCCGTTACCGCCGAACGCCTGGTGGCAGACGTTGCAGCGCGCCATCAGGATCGGGTGCACATTGCTCGCGAAGATGGCTTGCGACAGCCCGCTGACGCCGCGCAACTTGTCCAGAGAACGGAACTCGGTGGGGCTCGCGACGAGGAATGGATCGTTGTAGTACTGGCCGCCGAGATCGGCCCACTCGGCGAGCACGCGCAACTCGGAGGCGTTCATCATGCCCCGGTGGTTGACGGTGTTCGCCGGCAGCGGCTTGCCCGAGTTCAAGGACTTTTCCAGCAGCTTCTCGAAAAGTTGCGAAGTTCGTGAGCTGTTGTGGCTGCCGCCGGTGACGACGAGGGCATCCTTGCGCGCGAGTTTGATCTCGCCATCATCGTTCTTGGTGATCATCGGCAAGCCCGTCACGGGATCGAGGATCACAGCGCCGACGGTCAGCGCTTCGTACGAGACCAGACGACCCGTCCCGGAGACCGTGTTGCGCAAGTCGAGTCCCACCGATTTCGGATCGGTCGTGACGTCGTTGTTATGGCAGTTGGTGCAGGTGTTTGCGCCGCGGTCGAGAACGAACAGCGGTGCGATGTGCTCCGGGAAATTGACGATGCCGCCGACTGGAATCTTGGTCGTGAGGCCGGCATAGGTAATGCTCAACGCCGGGTCGGGTGCGCGACCGGCCTTCGCCGGATCGGTCCAGACGTCGGTGTAGACCATGTCGGGTTTCAGCGTCAGCTGCGCCGACAGCAGGCGTGTGCGCGTTTCCGCCATCGACTCGCCGGAGGCCGCCGGCATCAGCGTATTCGGATGATTGCCGGCGATCGGTGTGCCGTTCAAGGCGCTGCCGCGACGCGGGCTGTGGCAGCCGTCGCAGGTGCGCGTCTCACCAGGGCGGACCTGCAGCCAGTTGGTATGCGTCTGGAAGGCCATGCCGTTGCTGTCGATGGCGGCGATCGCCAGCGAAGTATCGGCGGGAACTTTCAGGCGCACCGAGCCATCCGGCTCGATTTCGGTGTAACCGACGATCTGCTGCATTTCCAGATCGGTTTCGCCGATCGCCTCGCGCGACAGGCCGGCCGGCGTCGGTACCGCCCGGATGATGCGCAGGAAGCGCCCCGGGCGCTGCGCCGCCGTCGTCTGCGCCGGATCCTTGAGCTTGGCGAGGTCGGGCACCAGGGCGCGGATGTCGCCGACGGGGGGCGCGGTCTTCGGTATCGACTCGCCTGGCGCCAGCACGCCGTCGCCCATGATGTCGAGGAAATCCGTGTCATAGATGCTCTTGACGTTCAGCACGCCCATGCCTTCGGCGGCTAGCGCCGGATCGAGCGCTCGGTCGGGAATCGTGTTCGGCACCGGCCGCGGCTGGACGGCGATCGGATCGAGATAACTCCAGCCTTCCGGCGGAATCGCGACCGGGCGCAGTGTCTGTGTGTCGAGATCGAAAATGTAGACGCCGTAAAGCGGCACCCCTTCGGTCTTGGCGATCTGGCCGGTGATCGGGTCGATCGCATCGACAGGACGCGACGGCGACCAGCTGACCAGCGCACGGTTGGTGCCGTCCCACAGCGGGTACGGAGTGGTGTAGCGGCCAAACGGCGCCAGGCCCCTGCGTGTATCGAAATTGATGCTGTCCAGCGTCACTTCCTTCTGCCCGCTGCCGGTGACACCGGTGGCGGCCGGCTGGTCGTTCTCGGAAAAATTGCTGACGTCGATGGTCATCAGCGCACCGCCTTCGTGCGTGCCGGACAACGGCATCAGACTGGTCATGATCTTGCCGTTCGGCATTTCACGCGGATGCAGGAAGCTGTTGCCCGGGCTGAACGCGCCGTAGCGGATGAAGATGTTGGTGCCGTCCGGATCGGTGACGAAAATCGGGAAATGGTTGCGCGCGCCGACATGATCCCAGCGCGCAAACATGATTTGGCCGTTGCTCAGGACGGTCGGATTGCGATCATGGCTCTGGTTGAACGAAATCTGATGGATATCGCTGCCGTCGGCGTTCATCACGTGCAAAACCGTCGAGCGCTCGCGGTCGTATTCGTCGAGGTAGGTGTAGGCCTCGGTATTCCGCTGCGCGAGCATTTCCTTGCTGCGCGTCTGGCGGTTCGAGGTGAACACGATGCGGCCATCCGGCAGATAGGCCGGATCGACATCGTCACCCAGGTTGGCGACCGCGTCGTCGGCGATGAGACGGTGCATTACCCGGGTCGCCAGATCCATCTCGAAGATGCGCCAGCTACCGTCGTTCGGACCGCGCATCGAAAACAGCACGCGCTTGGCGTCGTACGAAACTTCCGGATCGGAGACGTCGCCCTGGCCTTGCGTGTAGCTCGCGGTGAGGTTCACCAGCGGCGCACTTGGCGAGGCGAGGTTCGCCATCATCAGATCGCCGCCCGGGGCAAAGGTCAACGACGTGGTCGGATTCCCCGAAACGGCGTTGCTGCGCTTGGCGAACACCAGCGGAAAGTCGCCGCCGACCACCACCGCGCTGCTGCCGTTGCTGCCGCAGCCGGTAAGCGAAGTGACCGCTAGAAAGCTGACAGCACAAAACAATAACGCCGTATTTTTGAGCATGTCGTACATGGTGATATCCCCGATGGGCTGACCTGATTGGATGTAGCGACTGAACCCCGGCCGACATCACTGCTAAAGCTTGCGTCAGATTCTTTACGACCTGATCGTTCAGGGCAGACCTTACTTTAAGAATGCAACAAACGGCAAGCACTGATAGTCAAGTCGTTTTTTTATTTTCATCTGACGTCGGAGTTATTAGTCCGGCGGAGTAAAAGAGCTGACCGGCGGCGTCGACAATGATGGCTTCATAGTCTGGCAGCGCGGCGATCAGCGCCATGCCCTTCGGCACGCCCATGACGAAGATTGCGGTGTCGAGCCCGTCCGTCATCGTGCCGTCGGGGCCGATCACGGTGACGCTGTGGACACCGGTCGACGGCAGCCCCGTGGTCGGGTTCAGGATGTGGTGGTAGCGCACGCCGTCGCGCTCGAAAAAACGCTCGTAGTCGCCGGCGGTCGATATCGCCTCGTCGACCAGCGGCAGTCGCGCGACGACGGCGTCGCGTTCGCGCGGGTTGCGTACCCCAATGATCCAGGGTTCACCACGCCGGTCGCCGACCACGCGGCTGTCGCCCCCCGCATTCAGCAGCGCGTGTCGAACTCCGCGTTCGCGCAGAATGGCGGCGCCGCGCTCTACCGCATAACCCTTGGCGATACCGCCGAGGTTGATGCGCATTCCTTCGTGCTGGAAGCGGATGCTGAGCCTGTCCTCGTCCAGCTCGACCGCACGATAATTGATCAGCGGCAGATTGGCGCAGCGCTCCGCCTCATCCGGAACGATGCCGGCGCGCAGGTCGTACAGAAAGCCGACGCTGTCGTAGGTAATGTCGAAGCAGCCGCCACTGAGCCGGCCCAGTTCCAGCGAGCGCGCGACCAGGTCAAACAACTCCCGCCCGACAGTGAACGGCGCTTTCGCAGCCTTCCGGTTCAGCTCGGAAATCTCGCTGCTTTGGAGATAGGTGCTCATCGCTGCATTGATCCGGTGATACTCGGCCATCACCGCGCGGGCTGCAGTCATACCTTCCTGCACGTCGTCGTGCCAGAGCTCCACCGAAACCTCGGTGCCCATCAAGGGCTCTTCCAGCCGCTGCCAGCCGCGGGCGAGCGGCGGGCTGGCAGGGCTGGCGCTCTTCTTCAGCCAGGGGAATGCGCGGAACGGTTTGCGGGTTGACATTGGCCGAAGATAGGCGCCGCCGACCGCGCGGCACAAGTATCGGCTGCGCCGAACAGCCGCACCGGTTTACAAGTCGTACGACAGATTGACCAGCACCGCTCGCGCCGGCAGCAGGTAGTACGAGCCTTCGCCGAACTCGCTCTCCGCGACCGGCACGCGCGCGCCGCTGAGGTTGTAGCCGTTCAGCGAGATGCCGTAGCGCTGGTAGCGATAGCCGATCTGCGCGTCGTAGGTGAAGTAGTCGCCGGCCGAGGCGGTGTTGCGGCGGTTCAGGTAACGGTCGCCGATGTAGTTCGAGATCAGCGCGAAGTTGAAGCCCTGCTTTGGCGCCAGCCGCACGCCGTAGGAGGCCAGGTGCGTCGGCGCCAGTTCGAGCTGACGGCCGCGCAATTGTGTGGGGACGCCGCCGAAATCCTGCGTGTAATTGCGGAAGCGTGCGTCGTGATAGCTGTAGCTCGCGAGCACCTGGTAATCCTTCAGATCGCCTTCCTTGAATGGCTTGAAGCGCAGTTCGCCTTCACCGCCCTGAAAGCGCGTAGCGCCGGCGTTTTGTAAAGCGCCATCGGTGGTGACTACGAGGTTTTTGAAGTTGATCAAAAAGGCGCTGACCTCCCATTCCACACGGCCATCGAGCATCTTGCCCTTGAGGCCCGCCTCGTAACTCTGCGCGCGCTCCGGTTGCAGCACGTCCGGCCGGTACTCGAAGCCGAAATCATAGGCGGCTGGCTTGAAGCTGTTGCGGTAGTCGGCGTAAGCCACGGCCTCATCGCGGCCATCGGAATACCAGCGATAGCTGGCGCCGGCGGAACCGGTCAGTCGCGTGTTGCTGCGGGTGTCGGTCGCCGAAGTGCTGCTTGCCGGATCGGCGTTGCTGTCCAGCGCCGAGCGCCGGTGCTCGTCGGTGTAATTCAGACGCAGGCCGCCGAAGAAATCCCAGGCCGCGCCGGGCTTCCAGTCGCCCTGTACGTAGAGGCCGGCGAAGCTGCGGCGGTCGCTGCTGGCGACGAATTCGTCAACATTGTTCGCGCCGCTCGCAAGCGGCGTAGGACCATTGAGTGGCGCCACATATTCGAAATTGCCGCTGCTCTGGCGGCCCAGGCCATAAAGCAGATCGGCGCCGTAGAGGATCTCGACGTGCTCGGCCGGCTCGAGACTGAAGTGCGTGTCGAAATAGCTGTCGAGGATGTTGCGGTGCTGGCTGAAGCCGTCGGCGTTCGGCTGGCTGTCGTTATTGAGGTCGGCGCGCAGAAAACCCCGAATATCGCGGATCGTCGAATAGGTGTAAGAGGCGGTCGAGTCCCATTCGCCGATTGGCGTCGGCAGCGTGTAGCCGAGAACGAAGTGGTAACGACTCTCGTCGATCCTGGCATCGGCCGGCTGGTAGTTCGCGTCGCGCGGCGTGAGGCGCGTCAGCACCGGCC
>JAYWBB010000083.1:0-98501 GCA_043781855.1 Nevskia sp.
CCGAGGTGATCGAACTGGTGAACTGCGCGACGTCGCCCGGTTTGTAGTTGAGATCGCCGTCGTCGGCGTTGACCGAGTACGCCTGCCCGCCATTGGCGATGCCGATGATCAGTGGCGACTGCTTACTGGCGCGGATCACGACACTGCTGCTCAGGCGCGTGTCGAGCGTGATGCCGACGCCGCTGTACTCCCAGTTCAGCGCGCTGGCGCTGAAGCTGACGGCGGCGCCGAAGGTCAGCGCAATCGCGCGGGTCCAATTGATCCCTTTCATTTTCTGGTTCATGGTTTTGTTCTCCGGAAATCAAGGCGCGGGAGCGGGGCAGGCTCCGCCAACCGGCAGGCAGCGCCCGCCGCTGGCGAGGAATTGCGCGGCCTCGCTCTGCATTTCCTGCGTCACGGCAGGGAAATTGGTCGGATCGAGCACCGAGCCGTGCTCGCCCTGCGCGAAGCGCACGGCGATGCCAAGACTCGCACCGAGGCGAATGTCGGGGGTGGTGACCGGCGCTGTGATCGGGCCGATGACATCGAGCCCGAGTATCGCGATCAGCGGATCGGTTCCGGACAGCGGCCCTGGCGCAAGGACGAAATCCTGCGTGGCGCTGGACGGGCCCGGGACCACGCTGTTCGGCACGACGAGATCGTTGGCCACTTCGATCAGCTCGATCGGATGGTTGGCGCGCGCTGCGGCGGCGAAGTTGATCGGGTCGGACGAGTCGATCAGCGTCTGCGCGAAGCGCAGGAAGGTTTCGTAGTCGTCGCTGCCTTCCACTACACCTGCGGCCGCCAGACCGGCACTGATCCTCGCGCCGAAAGCCTTCGACCCGTCCAGCAGCCGGCCGATGCCGCCACCCGGATTGGCCAGCACCGCCGCGCCGATGTTGCGGTCGACACCGAGCAGCGTGGTGCCAACGATACCGCCAAGCGAATGACCGAAGTAGCGGATCTGCGTGGCGTCGATATCAGGGACACCGTCGCCGTTCAGATCAAGCGTCGCGACCGTGCGCGCGAGCATCAACAGGTCCGCGACCGCCTGGCGGTTGTTGTCGCGTGAGGTGATCAGGCTGTTGAGGTTGATCGAGTAGCTGCCTGAAGAGTCGATGACGCCATCCGGCCCGGGAGCGGCGGTTGCGTTGTTCTGCAGGTCGAGGTCGAAGGTCCGTTCCGTGGCAACCATCAGCCCCGCCGCCGGTGAGCCGGCGAACAGCTGATTGTGGAAAAACGGGTTGGTCGGATCGGTGATGCCGTGCAGCGGCAGGTCGATCGAGACCACGACCATGCCGGCCCGCGCAAGGCCGTCCGCGACCGCGAACATGTCGGTGCGGTTGCGCGTGATGCCGTGCTGGAAGATCACGACCGGCCAGCCGTTCGCGGGTCGGGGCTGGCCGCGCGGAACCGTGACGATCGTCGGAATCGTCTGCACGCTGGCCGTAGTGGCGTCGAGCACCGGGTAGCAGATCGTGGTGCTGTCGCTCGCACGCAAGGTCTGCCCGCCGACGACCGCGCCGGTCGCGAAGGCGCCGCAAGGCACCCGGCCCAGGAAACTTGCACTGACGTCCGGCTGGCTCGGATCGGCGTGCCAGAAGCCGGTCAGTGGCGCTGGCGAATGCGTATTGCCGCCGCTGGTGTTGAGGTAGTAGTTGATCGTCGTGATGCCGGCATAGATGTCGGCAAGGCCGAAGCCGCGCGTCGCCGCCGTCGTCAGTCCGGTGTTTACGACACGAATCAGGCCGGGCTGCACGGCAGCCGCAAGCCGCGTCAGCGCCAGGTCGGTCGACTGCGTCGTGAAGCTCCAGGCCAGCACGACGGTGTTGGGATCGACGCCGACGGACTGCAAGCCCGCGATCACCGGTCGTGTCTGCTGCGTGCGCAGCGCTTCGAGCTGATCCTTCTGCGCCTGCGAGTACTGCGCCAGAATCGGTGCGGTCTGCTGGTTTACTGGCGTGGCGCTCGAGACGACACGGAAGATGTCGGTCGACTGCACGTTGCCGCCGCCCGTCGTGCGGATGCCGGTCGTCAACGCCGCCAGGTAGGTCGTCGACGGCGCCAGCGGCTTGAGCAGATCGATCAACAGGCGCGAACGCTGCGAACTGATCGGCGTGCGCGCACCGGTCAGCGGGTCTGGCGCGGTGGCGTCGGAATTGTGAACGGCGAAGTCGACACCTTCGGCCAGCCGCCGGCCGTTACGGGAGTCGATCAGCACGATGTGAGGCCCGACGGTGGTGTAGTCGAGTACGCCGGTCACGTCGGCGAAGATCGAAGCCGATGTCGAGAAGCCGTCCTGGCGGTTGGCGTCGGCCACGAAGGGTACGGCGCCGGGATTGGGAATGTTCAGTGTCGGCGTCGAGAAGCCGGCGAACAGGCCATCGAACGGGAACGGGATGATCGCGGACGCGCTCGAGTTCAGCGGTACCGGGTCGAACAAGACCAGCGAGTCGAACGTCTGCGCAGTCTTGCCGTCGCTTGACCCGCCGCTGCACGCGGCAAGCGCCAGCGCGAAAGCCAGCGACGGGAACAGCAGAACAGCCCGCGCGGCGGGCTTCAGGTTATGCATGAGCACTCCTCCAAGTGATACGGCCTTGTGACCATTCTTATCTTATTGAACGACATCTGCGGCATCCTTGCGGGAAGTCAGCCGATTTGTCGAGTGGCTTATCTTGGCGAGGGCGACAGCCGGATCAAAGGGCAGGATGCAACGCAAAGCCGGCGCTTCTATACCGTTGGTCGGAACTTTCACTAGGAGGTCCCAGAAAAAACGTCGTTTCGCCCGCGGGCGATCAGCGTTGAAACACGCTCTTGCCAGCCCGACTCCGGAGCCACGAGCAGGCTCAGCGGCAGGCGTCGCCGAACGACGTCATCGAACGTCCGCGCGCCCTCATCGCGGACCGCGAGCACGGCCTCGGCGGCGAGGAAAGGCGCGTCGGGGTGCAACGGCTGCGCCAGTGAAGGATCCTCGTCGACGAGTTCGACGACGCGCGCCACGCGCGTGCCATGGCGCAAGGTCAGCAGGCGTGCCGCCTTGACCTCGATGCCGCGCCGGGCGAGGCCCGCCATGGCCTCGGCCTGCCAGCCAGTGAAGTCGCCGAGCCGCACGTCTTCGTGCGGTGCGCCAGGCAGCGCGTGGCAATGCGTCGTCGACGCCGGCGGCGTGCGGCCGAGCGCCGCGAACACGGCGTCGACAATGTCGACGGCATCGACGCGCGCGGTCGTGTATTTGCCGCCGATCGGCATGATAAGGCGCGGGCGCGGCTCCAGCACTGCGAACTCGCGGCTCACTGCCGACAGGTTCGCCGCGTCTTCCGCTTGCAGGGTCCGGACACCGGCATACGAGCCGATGACGTCGGCCGGCGTGAAGCGCAGGCCGGGCAGGAGGGCGCCGGTAGCATCGAGCAGATAGCGGGTCTCGGCGGCGGTGACGACGGTCTCCGAGGGATCGGCGACCGAGGATTCGGTAGTGCCGATCAACGTGCGTCCGTACCAAGGAATCACGAAGAACACGCGGCCATCCTGCGGCGCGGTCAGCAGGAAGGCGTCGTCGAGGCCGGGGATCGCGGGCAGAATCAGGTGCACGCCCTTGACCATTTTCACGGCGGGCGCGGCGCTCCCCACCAGCGTCGACGCCCACGGCCCGGCGGCGTTGACCACCGCGCCGGCGCGCAGCTCGAAGCGCTCGCCGGTTTCGGTATCGCGCAGCGAACTGCCGATGCAGCGCCAGCCGTCGAACATCAGTTCGTCGGCGGCGACGGCATTCGCGCAGACCGCGCCCGCGGCCTGGGCCGCAGCAACGATGAACAGCGTCATGCGGGCATCGTCTTCCTGACAATCGCCATAACGCAGACCGCCGCGCAGATCGGCCGGATCGAGGTAGGGATGCGCCGCGAGCAGGTCTTTCCGGGAGAACGATTTGAAGCGCGGCACCGGCTGCTTGCCGGTCGCGAGGAAGTCATAGAGGGTGAGTCCTGCCAGCAGTTGCAGGCGACCGACGCGCGAATCCTTCCAGACCGGCACGATGAAATTCAGCGGCCGCACCAGATGTGGCGCGATGCGCGAGAGTACGCGGCGCTCGGCCAGCGCATGGCGCACCAGCCCGAACTCGAAATGCTCGAGATAACGCAGGCCGCCGTGGATCAGCTTCGACGACGACTGCGAGGTTCCGCTGCCCCAGTCGGTCTTCTCGATCAGTGCCACCCGCAGGCCGCGCAGCGCCGCATCGTAGGCGGTCCAGGCGCCGTAGATACCGCCACCGATGACCAGCAGATCGAAGCTGCGGGTGCGCAGCGCGGCGACGTTGCGCCGCAGAGGGAATGGAGCAGAACTCAAGCAACGCCGCCTGAGGGCGCCTGTTGGAACTGCGCGACGGCGGCGACCCAGGCGTGCAGCTTTGCCGCGTCGTCGGCGTCGATCGCCCCGATGATTTGCGCCTGCGCGATGCGCGTCGCGGCATGGCGCGGTGGCAGGTCCTGCGTGGCGACAGCCGCACGCTGCTCCAGCAGCTCCGAATTGCGGGCCGCTTCGAGCACGGCTTCAAGCAGCGGCCAGGGCGAGGCGTCGGCCGGCAATCCGCAGCGCGCCGCAAGGCGTTCACGCAGTGGGCTGTCGTTCTGCATCTGCGTCGCGACCGCGCGCTGCGTCGCCTCGCTGGGCGTGAACCGGCCATGCCCCAGCGGCAGCACGATGAGGCGCGTGATCCAGGCCAGCGTCGGCGACGACAGATGCCGCAGCAGGCGATCCAGCGCCTCCTCGACGGCGCTGAACGCCTCGGTACAGATCAGCTCCAGCAGCGCCCGCTCGGCCGGATTGGCGCCGCCTTGGTCGAACTGCCGAAGCGCCGCGCTCGCCAGATAAAGCTGCGCCAGCGCATCACCGAGCCAGGTGGTCAGGCTGCGCCTCGAGGCTTCGCGCACGCCGCGCATCGCGGTGTAGGGCTTGTGGGAACCGAGTTCGCTGGCGAGCAGGCTCAAGGCCACGTCGGCGGCGAACGCAAGTGCGGCGCTGTAACGGTTGATTCGGCGCGTGTACAGGCTTTCCAGCGAGCCGCCGCCGAAGATGCGACTGGCGGTGGTCAGTCCGAGTGCGAAGGCCTGCGCCGCGCTGCCGAACAGGTGACCGACGTGCGACCACAGGGCGTTGTCGAAACGCTCCAGTGCCTGCGCCGGGTTTATCAAGTGGGCCGCGAGCAGCGACTGCATGAACGCGCTGTGACTGCGCAGCACGCAGGCGCTGTAGGTATCCGGCCGGCTCAGCATGGCCGGTTCCGGCGCGTCGTCGCCGACCTCGCCAAGCGACGCGATCAGCCGCTGCAGCGCGCTGCGTTCGAGGCCAAGGTCGACCGCCGCCGCAACGCAGTGCCGCGCGTGCTGCAACGCCAGCGTGCGCGCGAACGCCGCAGGGCCCAGCGGCTTCTCGCCGAGATCGACCGTGCGTGCGGTCGCCGTTGCCAGCGCCTGCGCGGCATAGGCGCGCGCTGCCAGTGTCGCCAGCGCTTCCTGCGCGAGCGCCCGTTCACCGAGTTTCAGCGCGAACGGTGCGCGCACGCGCGCTGCACTCCCGGCGGCGAGCGCAAGCGCGGTCGCAGCCCCGGCATGGATCGCTGCGGGCCCTATGGCATCGGCGACGGCGCGGCTTTCGGAGCCATCGAGCGCGGCAAGACCCAGCCGTTCCCGGCCGCCGATGATCGAATCGAAGGAGGTGAAGACACCGCGCAGGCTGGTGCGCAGCACGCCGGCTTCGAGCAGCAGCAGGGTCGGGCCGCAGACTTCGTCGCCGCCGAGTCGGCGCTGCGGATCGCGCACATCGACACGCACGCCGAGCAGTTCGGCATCGGCATCGAGCGCGAAATCGAGCGTCAGGATCAGCGCCAGTCCGTCCGGCCCGTCGCTGATCACGGCATCGCCGGCGAGTAACGCCTCGTCGGCCTGAAGTGCTGCGCCGGCTGCGAGTCGCGGCAGCCAGCGGCTCTGTTGCGCGTCGTTACCGCGACGGCGAAGCAGTTCGATCCAGCCCAGCCGTGCCGCGCCGCCGACGCGCAGCGCCACGGCGCTGCCGGCGCCGGCGCTGAGCCGGCCCAGAGCAGCGGCCTGCGCCAGTGCGGAGAGCCCGGCGCCGCCGTGCACGGCGTCGATGCCGAGGCCGTACAGGCCGTAGGCGCGCAATCTCGCCGTTGCGGCCGGCGTCTCGGGATCGCGCGCGAAGCGGCCGCAGAATTCCGCGACGGGTCCCGCGATCACGGCGCGTTCATCGGGCGTGATGCGGGCGTCGTAGTCGGCGCGAAAGCGCGGCCAGTCGGGCTGACCGCCGAACAGCTCCGCTTCCCAGCCCGCGCCGCCGCCGGCGATCGCTGCGAGCTGGCGTTCGTCGAGCCGCGAGAGCACCCGCTTGAAGCCGCCGAACAGCGGTCGCGACAGCCATTCCTGGCGCAGCACCGAAAGGTTCAGCGGCACGAAGACGATCGCACCGGTGATCATCATCAGCAGGAACAGCAGCCAGTGGCCGCCGAAGACGCCATAAAACAGCGTGGCCGCGCCGAGCACGAGACTGGTGGTGCGGATCCCCGCGCGCAGGTACGCGAGCGCGCCGAGCGCGACGAGGAAGAACAGCAGCCAGTAGGCCATCGCTCAGTGTACCGGCGCGAAGTACAGCCTGATGGTCGCGGTCATGGGGCTTTCTCGCTCTTCAAGCGCGCGGCCTCGAATTCGTCGCCAGGCAGCCAGGCGATGCCGCGCTCCGCCGTCATCTCATGCCAGCCGAGCGCGAAGCCGAAGCGCGCAAGCTCGGCGTTCGAGGTGAAATCCATCTCGTCCCGATACTCGTCACCGGGCCGGTGGTAGCGCGTGCTGACGTAGTCTTTCGCCTGGTCGAGGCCCCACTCGCGCGGGTGCCCGGCGTACTTCGCACCCGAACCGATCGAAAACGCCGGAACGCCGACGCGCGCCATGCTGAAGTGATCCGAGCGATAGTAGTGGCCGGCGGTTGGCGTGGAGTCGGGTTCGATCGCGAGCCTGAAGGTCCTGGCGGTTTTTTCGACGACCGGGAAGAAGCTGGTCCGCTCCGCACCCGTTACTTCGACACCTTCCGGCGTGCCGAGCGGCGCGATCGAATCGTAGTTGAGATTGAGGCCGATCTGCGCCGCCGGAATCGGCGGATGCTCGCCGAGATATTTCGAGCCGAGCAGGCCTTTTTCCTCTGCCGTCACCGACGCGAACAGCACCGGATGCGGCGGCCGCTCCTTCATCGAGGAAAAGGCGCGCGCCAATTCCAGCAGAATGCCGCAGCCGGTGCCGTTGTCGACCGCGCCGTTGTAGATATTGTCGCCCGCGGCTTCCGCGTCGATACCGAGATGATCGTAATGCGCGCTGTAGAGCACTGCCTGCCGGGAAATTTTCTCGGTGCCCGGCAGCATCGCGATGACGTTGTTCGACTCGAAGCGGCGCACCTTGCTCTCGATGTGCGCCTTTAGCCGCACCGGCAGCTCGAAGGCCTTGAACTCGCGCGTGCCGGCGCGGGTGATCATCTCGTCGAGATTCTTGCCGCTGACCGCGAACAGCAGGCGCGCGACTTCCAGCTGCAGCCACGCCGCAGCCTTCAGTTTCGGCCGCGGATCGTCTGCCAGCGATACCTGCTCGTTGCTCCAGGAATTCTTCACGACCTGCCAGGGATAGCTCGCAAGATCTTCGCGGTGGATGATCAGCGCGCCGAGCGCGCCCTTGCGCGCGGCCTGCTCGTACTTGTAGACCCAGCGGCCGTAGAACGTCAGTGCCTCGCCGTTGAAGAATTTCGGGTCTTTCGACGGCGGCTCGTTGACCACGATCAGCACGACCTTGCCGCGCACGTCGACACCCTTGAAATCGTCCCATTGATATTCGGGTGCGTCGATGCCGTAGCCGACGAAGACGATCGGCGCGTCGACATCCACGCTCTCGGTCGCCGTGTGGTTGCTCGCCACGTAATCGTCGAACAGCTTGAGCTGGATCGCCTCGCCGCTGGCCGGCGCGAAACCGAGCGTGGTGCCCGACTCGGTATGCGAGCCGACGAAGCGCACCTTCTGCATGAACGTGCCATTGTCGCCCGCCGGCTTGAGGCCGTAGAGCGCGAATTGCGTGGCAATGTATTCCGCCGCGATGTCACCGCCGCGTGAGCCGGTGCCGCGCCCCTCGAGCAGATCATGCGAAAGAAAACGCACCTGCGCCCGGATATGTTCGGCATCGATACCGGCGACAGCGGTGTTGGCAGCCGGCGGCAGGCCGTAGTCGGGGAGCGCGGCCTGCGCAAAAGTCGGCCCCGCCGCGCTGGCCCAGACGACCAGCGCGAACGAAAACATCTGTTTCAAGGTCATTGGATCGGGATTCCTGGGAAAGCTAAAGCGGCCCGGCTGAGTAGCCGTCGGCGGCGAACCCCCGCAGAATAGGAAAAACCCCGGAGCGCGACAAATGCCACCCGCCGTGCGCGAAGTACCCGACAGCGATTCGACCCGCGATTATTCGCCGACCGACCGTGCGTTACTGGGCCTCAGCCGGGGTCTGAGTTTCCTCGCGCGCGGGCCTTTCGCGGCACCCGGACCGGGCGAAAACTATCCGGCCGCGCGCATCAATGAGGCGCCGCTGGCCGATGTCGAGCGCCGCCGCGCGGCCGGCCTGATGCGCGTCAACCATGCGGGCGAGGTCTCGGCGCAGGCGCTGTATCAGGGTCAGGCGCTGGTTGCGCGTACGCCGGAACTGCGCAGTCATCTGCGCAAGGCTGCGGCCGAGGAACGCAATCATTTGCATTGGTGCGAGGCCCGGCTGCGCGAACTCGGCGAGGCGCCGAGTGTCCTAAGTCCATTGTGGTATGCCGGCTCATTTGCGATCGGCGCGGCGGCAGGGCTCGCCGGTGATGGCGCTTCGCTCGGGTTTGTCGAGGAAACCGAGCGCCAGGTGGTCGAGCATCTCGACGAGCACCTGGGTCAGTTGCCGGCGCAGGATCGCCGTTCGCGCGCCATTCTCAGCGCGATGAAGCAGGACGAGGCGCGGCATGGCGACGAAGCCGCCGCCGCCGGCGCGCAGTCGCTGCCGGCGCCAGTGCGCCATCTGATGAAGGGCGTGGCCCGCATCATGAAGTTCGGGGCGTACAGGATTTGAATTGAAGCGTTGCCGGTGCGGCGCAAAGGACTTAAGTCGTGGCAATCAAGGCAGCAAACCCAGTCGCCCTGGAGGCGACGGAGAGCGCGACCCGGAGGCCTGCAGCGGAAGCGCCGCGGCTTGCGCGCAGCGGCGCCGCTCCGCGCATCGTCATGCTGCGGCGTCGTGACGACAATGACGGCGCAGCGGGCCTGCTGGCCGGCCTGCTCGACGCGCGCGCACACACCGATCCGAAATTCTTCTACGACGCGCAGGGCTGCGCCCTGTTCGATGCGATCTGTCAGCTCGACGAGTATTACCCGACACGCACCGAGGCCGGCATCGTCGCGCAGTATCGCGGCGAGATCGCGCGGCAGATTCCGCGCGGCGCGCAGTGGGTCGATCTTGGCGCCGGCGACGGTGCGAAGGCGCGCGAATGGCTGTCGGCGATCTGCGCGCGACGCTATCTCGGCGTCGATATCGCGGAAGTCTGGCTGGCGCCGGCGGTCGAGCGCATCGATGCCGCGTTCGAGCGCGTCGAGGCGATCGGCGTCGTCGCCGATCTCACGGAGCCGCTGGCGCTGCACGCGCTGCTGGCCGAGCGCGCGGATGCACCGCCGGTATTCTTCTATCCCGGTTCATCGATCGGCAACTTCACGCCGCCGCGCGCGCTGGAACTGTTGCGTGCGATCCGCGCCCATTGCGGCGACGGTGGCCGGCTGCTGATCGGCGTCGACCTGGTCAAGGATGTGCGCGTGCTCGAAGCCGCGTACGACGATGCGCTCGGCGTCACGGCCGCGTTCAACCGCAACGTGCTGCGCGTCGCGAACCGGCTGCTCGGTGCGGATTTCGATCCCGATGGTTTCGAGCATGTCGCGCGCTTCGATGCCATCGAGAGCCGCATCGAAATGCGCCTGCACGCGCGGCATGAGCAGACCGTGCGTTTCACGCGGCCTCAGCACGCCGAGCGGACGTTCGCCGCCGGCGAGATCATCGTCACGGAATATTCTTACAAGTACACGCCGCAGACTTTCGGCACGCTGCTGAAGCAGGCCGGTTTCGCCACGCAACGGTTGTGGACCGACGACAGCGCGGGCTTCGGCGTGTTTCTCGCGGCGCCATGACGGGCGCGCGACCGGGTTCGCTCGCGCTGCGTCATGCACGCGTGCGGGCGCAGTCGCTGGCGCTCGCTGCGGGCTTGACGGCGGAAGACTGCCAATTGCAGTCCATGCCCGACGCGAGCCCGGTGAAATGGCACCTCGCGCATACCACCTGGTTTTTCGAAACCTTCGTGCTCGAGCCTTCGGACAGCGATTATCGCGTGTTCGATCCGGCGTTCCGCATGCTGTTCAATTCGTATTACGTCGGCATTGGCGAGCGCGCACCGCGCGCGGAGCGCGGACTTGTCTCGCGGCCGTCGCTGGATGAAGTGAAGGCGTATCGCGCGCGGGTCGACGAGGCGATCCGGCAGCGCTTGGCGGACGGCCGTTTTTCCGAAACGCTGCTGGCGCTGATCGAACTCGGAATCCAGCACGAGCAGCAGCACCAGGAACTGATCCTTACCGATCTTAAGCATCATCTTTCGCGCAATCCGCTGCGACCCGCCTATCGCCTGGCGAGGCCGATCGATGACGCGCCCGGCGCGTCGCTGCGCTACGTCGCCTTCGACGGCGGCTTGAGCCGGATCGGCTTCGAGGGCGTGCCATTTGCGTTCGACAACGAGACGCCGCGTCATCGCGTCTTCATCGAACCCTTCGAGCTGGCGTCGCGTCTGGTCACCAACGGCGAATACGCCGCGTTCATCGCCGATGGCGGCTACGCGCGGCCCGAGTTCTGGCTCTCCGACGGCTGGGATGCGGTGCAAGCCGCAGGCTGGCGTGCGCCGCTGTACTGGCTCGACGGTCCGGCTTGCCGCGCATTTTCGCTTGCCGGCGAGCAGACGCTCATCACGGCCGAACCGGTCTGTCATGTGAGTTACTACGAAGCCGACGCCTACGCGCGCTGGTCCGGCGCGCGTTTGCCGACCGAAAGCGAGTGGGAATACGTGGCGCAAGCGGTGCCGATCGAGGGCAACTTCGTCGAGAGCGAGCGCTTCCGTCCTCGCGCTGCCTCGGGCGCCGACGGTGTGCAACAGCTGTTCGGCGATGCCTGGGAATGGACGCAGAGTGCTTATCTCGCGTATCCCGGCTACCGGCAGGCGCCGGGTGCGGTCGGCGAGTACAACGGCAAATTCATGATCAACCAGATGGTGCTGCGCGGCGGTTCCTGCGCCACGCCGCGCGACCATCTTCGCGCCAGTTACCGCAATTTCTTTCCGCCGGCAGCGCGCTGGCAGTTCAGCGGGATACGGCTCGCGCGCTAGGGAAACTCTGAAAAACCCTTCTCCCGGAGGGAGAAGGGTTTAATTACTTTTTTGGAGCATTCCTAATCAATTTCGTTGTCTGGCGTGGACAAGCTCGCACCGTCGGCGTAGCGTGCGCCGCCATCCCGACGCTGCCAAACGAAGCCCCGCCGAGCCCGATGGACCGCCGCCGTCTTGCCGTCATCCTCGCCGGAGCTGCCGCGTTCGTGAACCTGTACGCGCCGCAGTCCGTGCTGCCGGTGTTGCAGGAGTGGATGGGCCGGAGCGCCGCGCTCGCGGGGCTCGTCGTATCGTCCGGCACGTTCGGTGTGGCGCTCGCCGCGCCGTTCGCGGGCCTGCTCGCCGATCGCTATGGGCGCCGTCGCGTCATTGTCGCCGCCGCCTTTCTGGTCGTGCTGCCAGCCCTTTGCATTCCGCTCGCGCAGACGCCGATGCAGCTGATCGCCGCGCGTTTCATCGAAGGCTTGTTCCTGCCGGGTATTTTCGCGGTAACCGTCGCCTACGCCGGCGACGAATGGCCGCGCGCCGAAGCCCGCGCTGTAACCGCGCTATATATCGCCGGGACCATCGGCGGTGGCTTCTGTGGACGCTTCCTGTCGGGGCTCGTCGCCGAATACGCGGGCTGGCGCTGGGCTTTTTTCGTGCTGGCGATGACGCAACTGGCGCTGGCGCTGGTGATCCGCGCCTGGCTGCCGGCCGAGCGCAATCACACGCATAACGACAGCCCGGCCTGGTCCGGCATGCTGGCGCTGCTGCGCAAGCCCGAGCTGCGCGGCGCCTACGCAACCGGCTTCGCGCTGCTGTTCGCGCTGGTTGGCGGCTTCACTTACATCACGCTGCGGCTCGCCGCCGCGCCCTTCAATCTCGGGCCCACCGTGCTATCGACCATTTTCGCGGTCTATCTGGTCGGCATGCTGGCCACGCCGCTGTCGGGCCGCGTGCTGAATCGTTATGGCCACGCGCGCGTGCTGCTGGCGGCCTGGGCGTTCGCGGTTGTGGGGCTGTGGCTGACGGTGATTCCGTTATTGCCGGTGGTGGTGTTCGGGCTCTGTCTCTTTTCGGCGGGCCTGTTTTTCGCGCAGACCACGGCGACCAGCTTCGTCGCCGAATCAGCCGGCCCGGCGCGCGCTGCGGCGGTCGGGCTTTACGTCAGCTGTTACTACCTGGGCGGCAGTGTCGGTGGCGTGCTGCCAGCGCCGGTGTGGACGCACTTCGGCTGGCTTGGTGTCGTGGTCTTGCTGACGCTGGCGGGCGCCATGTCCTCGACGATCGGCTGGCGCTCGTTCCGCCTCGCGCCAGCGCCGCATGAACCGGCGCCGCCGTTCGAGGTCGGCGGCGAAGCACCTTGAGCCGGGGCGATCTCCTCAGCGCTGGATGTTGCGACCGTAGAAGATTTCCATGATCTCGTGATTGACGCGCTCGCGGATGCGTTTGGCCTCGCGCGGCGGCAGTTCCGCGACGCCTTCGCCGAACAAGTAGGTCTGGAGATCGAGTTCCTTCAGGCGCATCTTCGTGTGGAAGATGTTTTCCTGGTAGACGTTGACGTCGACCATGTCGTACTTGTCCTTCACTTCGCGCGACAGGAAGTTCTGGATTGAGTCGATCGTGTGGTCGATGTAGTGCTTCATGCCGCGCACGTTGCGGGTGAAGCCGCGCACGCGATAGTCGCTGACGACGATGTCCGACTCGAAGCTCTTGATCAGGAAGTTCAGCGCTTTCAGCGGCGAAATCTTGCCACAAGTAGAGACGTCGATGTCGGCACGGAAGGTCGAGATACCGGCGTCCGGATGCGTCTCCGGATAGGTGTGGACGGTGATGTGACTCTTGTCGAGATGGGCGACCACCGATTCCTTCTCGACCGGAGTCGAGTAGCCATCGTGATGACCTTCGGAAATCAGCATCGTCACCGACGCGCCCTGCGGGTCGTAATCCTGCCGCGCGACATCGAGAATATTTGCGCCGACGATGTGCGCAACCTCGGTCAGGATCGCCGTCAGACGCTCGGCGTTGTAGGCCTCGTCGATGTACTCGATGTATTCCTGCTGCTGTTGCGCATTTCTCGCGTAGCAGATGTCGTAGATGTTGAAGCTCAGCGTCTTGGTCAGGTTGTTGAACCCGAGCAGCTTGAGCTTGGAATTGTTGGTGGGCTTCGCCAAAGTGCCTCTCCCGATCTGCGAAAACGAAAAACACGACCGCGTCCGCAGCCGCGCGGAGGGGGCACATTATCCAACAAAATTTACGCGGCCATCATGACGCCGCAGAGTCGGGCGCCCTGACGCTACCCGGCTTCGCGCATCTCGAAGTCGTGCGTCACTTCGGCGGCCTTCTGCAACATGATCGACGCCGAGCAGTATTTCTCCGCCGAGAGCTGGACTGCCCGCCGCACGTGGTTTTCCGAGAGCCCCTTGCCGCTGACGATGAAGTGCAGATGAATCTTCGTGAAGACTTTCGGATCGGTCTCGGCGCGCTCGCCGGCAACCGAAACCTCGCAGCCGCTGACCGGCTGCCGCGCCTTCTTGAGAATCTGCACGATGTCGACCGCCGAACAGGAGCCGACCGACATCAGCATGAGTTCCATCGGCCTCACGCCGAGATTGCGGCCGCCGATTTCAGCCGGACCGTCGACCACGATCGCATGGCCGCTGCCGCTCTCGGCGATGAACACTGCGTTCTCGTGCCACTTGATCCTTGCCTGCATGTCGATTCCCGGCCGCCTGGTGAGCTGTGATATTTTCGCAGCTTGGATTTTACGCTGCGCCGTACAACGAACGTGACACGGGATTTCCAAGGGGAGAGACGAAGTGTTCGAAAAGGCGGCAGTGCAGGCTTTCATCGCGTTGGCGCACAAGCGCAGCTATGCGCCGAAGCAGGCCGTGGTGCGCGCGGGCGCGGAGCCGGAGTCGCTGTTCCTGATCCTGACCGGATCGGTCAGCGTGCTGGTCGAAGACGAGCACGGCCGCGAAATGGTGCTGGCCTATCTCAACGCCGGCGAATTTTTCGGCGAGATGGGTCTGTTTCCCGATCAGCAGGTACGCACCGCCGTGGTCCGCACGCGCACCGCGACACTGCTCGCCGAAGTCAGCTACACCGCATTCCGCAGCTTCGTCCGCGAGCATCCGGAAATCATGTTCGAAGTCGCCGGGCAGCTCGCCGCGCGCCTGCGCGACACCAGCGGCCGCCTGCGCGACCTGACTTTCGTCGACGTCGCCGGCCGGCTCGCCCGCGCGCTCCTCGACCTGACCAGGCAGCCGGACGCCAAACAGCATGCGCGCGGCGTTCTGGTACGCATCAGCCGCCAGGAAATCGCCCGCCTCATCGGCTGCTCGCGCGAGATGGCCGGGCGCGTGCTGAAAAAGCTGGAAGAAGACGGTGTCGTGATGTCGCAGGGCCGCAGCATCATCGTGCTGTCGGGCGGCAGGCTCGGCTAGACGAAAAGTTTTTTCAGCGCGTCGCCCGGGCTCGGCTGCCGCATCAGCGATTCGCCGATCAGGAAGCGAATGACGCCGGCAGAAGTCATGCGCGCCACGTCGGCCGGCGTCGCAATCCCGCTCTCGGTCACCACGTCATAACCCGCCGGAATCATCGACAGCAGACCGAGCGTGGTTTCCAGTCGCGTTTCGAAAGTGCGCAGGTTGCGGTTGTTGATGCCGAGCAGCACCGGTGGCGGCAGGCCGAGCTTCAGCACGGCGTTCAATTCTTCACGGTCGTGGACTTCGATCAGCACGTCCATCGCCAGCTCGCGCGCCTGTGTGGCGAGCTCGGCCAGCTTCGCGGGCGCCAGTGCGGCGGCGATCAGCAGCACGCAGTCCGCGCCGATGGCGCGCGCCTCGACGATCTGGAGTTCATCGATCAGAAAATCCTTGCGGATGGCGGGCAGCGACGTGTGCTGCCGCGCTTCCACGAGGTAATCATTGTGGCCCTGGAAGAACGCTTCGTCGGTCAGCACCGACAGGCAGGCCGCGCCGCCACGTGCGTAATCCTGCGCGAGCCAGCCCGGATCGAATTCTGCGCGGATCAGCCCCTTGCTCGGGCTGGCCTTCTTGATCTCGGCGATGACGCCGGCGCCGCGCGTCTCCGCCGCCTGCGTCAGTGCTGCCGCGAAACCGCGCGGCGCCGGCTGCGCGAGCGCGATGCGTTCGAGGTCATGCAACTTGAAACGCTTCGCGAGCGCCGCGATTTCGGTTCGTTTGTGCGCGAGAATCTCGTCGAGGATGTCGGCCATCGAATCAGCTTCCGGCGAGCCTGCGCGTGGTCGCGACGAAGTCGTCGAGCTTGGCGCGCGCCGCACCGCTGCCGATCACACCTTTCGCCTGCCGGATGCCGTCGGCGATCGAGCTGGCGATGCCCGCCGCATAGAGCGCCGCGCCGGCGTTGAACGCGACGATATCGCGCGCGATGCCGGAGCGGTTGTCGAGGGCTTCCAGAATGCGGGCCTTCGACTCGGTAGCGTCGGCGACGCGGAGATTGCGGCTCGCCGACATCGCGAATCCGAAGTCTTCGGGATGGATTTCGTACTCGCGCACTTCGCCGTCGCGCAGTTCGCCGACCATCGTCGCCGCACCGAGGGAGATTTCGTCCATGCCGTCGCGGCCCCAGACCACCAGCGCGCGGGTGGCGCCGAGCCGTTGCAGCACGCGCACGAGGATACCGACGAGATCGGGATGGAACACGCCCATCAGCACGTTCGGCGCGCCAGCCGGATTGGTCAGCGGGCCAAGGATATTGAAGATCGTGCGCACGCCCATCTCGCGGCGGATCGCCGCGACATTCTTCATCGCCGGATGGTGCAGCGGCGCGAACATGAAACCGATGCCGGTTTCCGCGATGCAGGCCGCGACCGCCTCCGGCGCGAGTTCGATATTCGCGCCGAAAGCCTCGAGCACATCGGCGCTCCCCGATTTCGAGGACACGCCGCGGTTACCGTGTTTCGCAACCTTCGCGCCGGCCGCAGCCGCAACGAACATCGCGGCGGTCGAGATGTTGAAGCTGTTGGCGCCGTCGCCGCCGGTGCCGACGATATCGAGCAGATGTGCGTCGCTGCCGCCGGACGCCGGCACGTGCAGCGCGAATTCGCGCATGACCTGTGCCGCAGCGGCGATCTCGCCGACGGTTTCCTTCTTCACGCGCAAGCCGGTGAGGATCGCCGCGGCCATCACCGGCGAGACTTCGCCGCGCATGATCTGGCGCATCAGCCCGACCATCTCGTCGTGGAAGATTTCGCGGTGCTCGATAGTACGCGCCAGCGCTTCCTGTGCAGTGAGTGCCATCGTCTTCAAGTCCGGTCGAGGAAGTTTTTCAGCATGGCATGACCGTGTTCGGTCAGGATCGACTCCGGATGGAACTGCACGCCCTCGATCGGCAGCCGGCGATGCTGCAGTCCCATGATTTCGTCGACCGCGCCAGCAGCGTTCTCGGTCCACGCAGTCACTTCGAAATCGGCCGGGAGCCCGGTCCGGTCGACGATCAGCGAGTGGTACCGCGTGGCCGTGAACGGCGTCGGCAGACCGGCGAAGACGCTCTGACCGCGATGGTGGATCGCGCTGGTCTTGCCGTGCATCACCGCGCCGGCGCGCACGACCTTGCCACCGAAAGCCTGGCCGATCGCCTGATGGCCAAGGCAGACGCCGAGGATCGGGAACTGCCCCTGCAAACGCTCGATCAGTTCGAGACAGATGCCGGCTTCGTTCGGCGTGCAGGGCCCCGGCGACAGCACGATGTGGCTGGGCTTCATCGCCGCAACCGCATCGACCGTGATCGCATCGTTGCGGAACACATGCACCTCCGCACCGAGTTCGCCAAGATATTGCACGAGGTTGTAGGTGAACGAATCGTAGTTGTCGATCATGACGATCATGGCCGCGCTCCGCAGGCATCAGCCGCCGCACGCATGACCGCGCGCGCCTTGTTGACCGTCTCGTCCCACTCCGACTGCGGTACCGAGTCGGCGACGACGCCACAGCCGGCCTGCGCATGGATCAGGCCGTCCTTGATGATGGCGGTGCGGATCGCGATGGCCATATCCATGTTGCCGTCCCAGCCGAGGTACCCGACCGCGCCGCCATAGATGCCGCGCGACACCGGTTCGAGTTCGTCGATGATCTCCATCGCTCGTACTTTCGGCGCACCGGAGAGCGTGCCGGCGGGGAATGTCGCAGCGAGCGCGTCGAGGGCGTCGAGACCCGGCTTGAGCTGACCCGTGACGTTCGAGACGATGTGCATGACGTGGCTGTAGCGCTCGATGACCATTTTCTCGGTGAGCTTCACGCTACCGGTCTGCGCCACGCGACCGACGTCGTTGCGGCCGAGGTCGATCAGCATCAGGTGCTCGGCGATTTCCTTCGGGTCGGCGAGCAGGTCGCGCTCGTGAGCCAGATCCTCTTCGACAGTCCGGCCGCGCGGCCGCGTGCCGGCGATCGGCCGGACGGTCACTTCGCCGTTCTCGGCGCGCACCAGAATTTCCGGCGACGAGCCGACAACGTGGTGATCGTCGAGGTGGAGACAGTACAGATAGGGCGAAGGGTTCAGCCGCCGCAACGCGCGGTACAGCGTGACCGGCGGCGCGGTGAACGGCGCGCTCATGCGCTGCGAGGGCACGGCCTGCATGATATCGCCGGCGGCGATGTAGTCCTTGATTTTCAGTACTGCGGACTTGAACGCGGCTTCACCGAAGCCGGATACGAATGCTGCGGCCGGCTCCGTCGCATTCGGTACCTCCGGCACCGGCTGCGCAAGCCGGCGTTCGAGCTCGTCGAGCTGCGCCTCGGCGCGCGCCAGGTCGGTTGGCGAGGACGGATCGGCGTGCACCACGAGCGTCAGCGTCGCGCGCAGTGCATCGAACACCACGAGTTCATCGGAGCGCATCAGCAGGATGTCCGGCGTGCCGATCGGATCCGGCTTCGCGGCCTTCAGTCGCGGCTCGAACAGGCGCACGCAGTCGTAGCCGAAGTAGCCGACGAAGCCGCCGGAAAAGCGCGGCAGCGAGGCGTGCGGCGCGACGCGAATCTTCGCCGCGTGCGTACGCAACCAGGCAATCGGATTCGCCGCTTCGACCGCAGTCGTCACCGCGCCATCAATGCTCACCGTGACCCGTCTGCCGGTGATCCGGACGATCTCGCGCGCCGGCAGGCCGATGAACGAATAGCGGCCCCAGCGCTCGCCGCCGTGCATCGATTCGAGCAGATAGGTGTACGGCCGGTTGCCGAGTTTGAGATAGGTGCCGACCGGCGTATCGAGGTCGCCAGGCAGTTCGCGCGTCAGCGCGACGTGGGTGTAATTGGACATGAGCGACTGGAAACCGGAAAAGGAGAATCGTTAGGAAATTCGAGCGCAGAAAAACGCCTGATGACGAGTCACCATCGCCCGCTGCACACGCTTCCGGTCGCCAATGAAATCCTCATCGCAGTCTCAGGCCTTGGCGATCTCGGCGCGCATCGCTGTAATCGTCGCCGCGTAGTCCCTGGTGCTGAAGATCGCCGAGCCGGCAACGAAGGCATCGGCGCCGGCAGCGGCTATCGAGCGGATGTTGTCGACCTTCACGCCGCCGTCGATCTCCAGACGAATCTCGTGCCCGGTCTCGGCGTGATGCGCGTCGATCAGGCGGCGCGCTTCGCGCAGCTTGTGGAGCGCGCTGGGCAGGAAGCTCTGGCCGCCGAAGCCCGGGTTGACCGACATCAGCAGCACGATGTCGATCTTGTCCATGACGTAGCGCAGCTGATTCAGCGGTGTGGCGGGGTTGAACACGAGGCCGGTCTTGCAGCCGGCATCACGGATCGCCTGAAGGCTGCGGTCGATATGCTGAGTCGCCTCCGGATGGAAGGTGATCGACGTTGCGCCTGCCTTCGCGAACAGCTGCGCCAGTGCGTCCACCGGCGAGACCATCAGGTGCACGTCGATCGGCGCGGTCACGCCGAATTTGCGCAAGCCCTCACAGACCATTGGACCGATCGTGAGATTCGGCACGTAGTGGTTGTCCATGACGTCGAAATGAACCCAGTCCGCACCAGCGGCGAGGACACGCGCCGTGTCTTCGCCGAGCCGCGCGAAATCGGCGGAGAGGATACTCGGGGCGATGACAGCGGGCGGGGCGCTCATGGCAGACGCAATCTCGGATTCGATCAGGCGGTTTCAGGGGTGCGCGGAATTTAGCAGATTCGGCAGCCGTGGCCTCTTTCGATTGCCACGACCCGGCCAGGGCAAGACAAGGCCATAGAATAGCTATTAGCCATCGTAAAAATAAAAACGATTGCCTTTACCTACGATCTCCCGATGCCCCAGAATCCGCTCCGTTCCTTACCCACGTCAGCCGGCGACAACGCCGATTCATGGAGATGCAGATGAGCGATACGACCTTGACCACCGCATCCGGCATCCCGGTTGCGGACAACCAGAACTCGATCAGCGCCGGCCCGCGCGGCCCGCTGCTGCTTCAGGATTTCCATCTGATCGAGAAGCTTCAACACTTCAACCGCGAGCGTATTCCGGAGCGCGTCGTTCACGCCAAAGGCTCGGGCGCCTACGGCACGTTCACCGTGACCCACGACGTCACCAAGTACACCAAGGCCAAGCTGTTCGGCGCCATCGGCAAGAAGACCGAGACCTTCGTGCGCTTCTCGACCGTCGGTGGCGAGCGCGGCTCGGCCGATACCGAGCGCGATCCGCGCGGCTTCGCGATCCGTTTCTACACCGAGGAAGGCAATTGGGACCTGGTCGGCAACAACACGCCGATGTTCTTCATCAAGGACCCGATCAAGTTCCCGGATTTCATACACACGCAGAAGCGCTGCCCGCAGACCAATCTGAAGTCACCGACGATGATGTTCGACTTCTGGTCAAAAGCGCCGGAATCGCTGCACCAGGTGACGATGCTGTTCTCCAGCCGCGGCACGCCGGACGGCTATCGCCACATGGACGGCTTCGGCAGTCACACCTTCAGCCTGATCAGTGCGAAGGGTTCACGCGTGTTCGTGAAGTGGCATCTGCGCACGCAGCAGGGCATCAAGAATCTGGATGCGGCCGAGGCTGTGCGTCTGTGCGGCGCGGACCCGGACTACGCGCAGCGCGACCTGTTCGGCGCGATTGCGCGTGGCGATTTCCCGAAGTGGGAAGTGCGTGTGCAGACTGCGACCGAAGCGGAGCTTGTCGCCTGGTCGCAGCGCACCGGCTGGAACCCGTTCGATCTCACGAAAGTCTGGCCGCACGCGGATTTCCCGCGCCAGCCGGTCGGCATCCTGGAACTGAACCGCAACCCGGACAACTATCACGCGGAAGTCGAGCAGGTGGCGTTCTCGCCGGCCCACATCGTGCCGGGTCTGGGCTACTCGCCGGACAAGATGTTGCAGGGACGGCTGTTCGGGTATCACGACGCGCAGCTGTATCGCGTCGGCACCAACCACCAGCACCTGCCGGTGAACCGAGCGCGCTGCCCGATCCACAACCAGCAGCGTGATGGCCAGATGGCGATCGAGAACGGCGGCGCGGCGCAGAACTACGCCAATGTCGAGGCTGGCGGCACGAATCCTGCGGGCTTCGGTCATGGCGATACCGGCTGGGCGCTCGAAGGCATTGCCGGGCGCTTTGACGGCCGCGGCCAGGAAGACGACTTCACGCAGGCCGGCAACCTGTTCCGCGTCCTCACGAAGGACGAGCAGCGGAAGCTGTTCGATAACCTCTCCGGACCGCTGAGCCAGGTCAGCGATGAAATCCTGCAGCGCCAGCTGGGGCATTTCGACAAGGCCGATCCGGCTTATGGCGCAGGCGTGCGCGCAGCGCTGAAAACGCGCACGAAGTAAGGTTTCGGCAAAACCGAACCGCCGGATTCGTCCGGCGGTTTTTTTGCGTGCAGCGCAGGCCTTCAATAGAGTGGCGGCCCGCACTCTCGGTTGAAAACTGTCATGGGCATCGCGCTCGCACTGCACACGTTGTTCGCCACGATCTGGGTTGGCGGCATGTTCTTCGCTTATGTCTGCCTGCGGCCGTCCGTTGGCGGGCTCGACGCCCGGGCCCGGACCACGCTCTGGGCGCTGGTGCTGAACCGTTTCTTCGGCTATGTGCTGATCGCGATTCCGCTGCTGCTCGTCACCGGTCTGCACATGATCCGGGCGCTCGGCGGCATGAAGGCAGTGGGCTTGCAGGTGCACCTCATGCTCGGCCTCGGAATTGTGATGATGTTACTGACGCTGCACGTGTACTTCGGGCCTTTGCGCCGATTGAAGGTGGCGGTGCAGGCCGATGACACGGCCGATGCCGGCAAGCGCATCGGCCAGATCAGGATTTTCGTCGCGATCAATCTGGCGCTCGGCTTGATCGTGGTCGCGGTCGCCAGTGGCGGTCGTTACTTGTTCACATGAGTCCGGTCATGACGCCGCTCCACGAAGCTCGCATCACCAGCCTGCCGAAGATTCACAGCGGCAAGGTCCGCGACCTGTTCGCGCTCGGCCCGGATCATCTGCTGATCGTCACCAGCGATCGCCTGTCGGCATTCGACGTCGTGCTGCCGCAGCCGATTCCCGGCAAGGGTGCGGTGTTGAACGCGCTGACCGCGTTCTGGATGGCGCGGTTCGCATCGCGCATCGCGAATCATCTGGCCCCGGAAATCGATCTGGCGAAGTGGCTGACGCCGGATGAACTCGCGCAGTGCGAAGGCCGCGCCGTGGTGGCGCGCAAGCTCAAGGCGTTGCCGATCGAAGCGGTCGCACGCGGGTACCTGATCGGCTCGGGCTGGAAGGATTACCAGGCGACCGGCGCGGTCTGCGGCATCGCGCTGCCGAAGGGCTTGAAGCTCGCGGACAAGCTTCCAGAGCCGATCTTCACGCCGGCGTTCAAGGCGGCGAAGGGCGAGCATGACGCGAATATTTCCTACGCCGAGGTCGAGCGTCTGGTCGGCCCCGCACTCGCGGCGCAGGTCCGCGACATCACGCTGGCGCTCTACCGTGAAGCCGCCGACTACGCCGCGTTACGCGGCATCCTGATCGCCGACACCAAGTTCGAGTTCGGGGTCGACGACAGCGGCAGGCTGCATCTGATCGACGAGGTACTGACGCCGGACTCCTCACGCTTCTGGCCGGCCGAGGGCTATCGCGTCGGCATCAGCCCGCCGAGCTTCGACAAGCAGTACGTGCGCGATTATCTCGAACGCCTTCCGTGGAACAAGATCGCGCCGGGGCCGTCGTTGCCCGATGAAATCATTGCCCGCACCGCCCGCACTTATCGCGAAGCCCAGCGGCTGTTGACCGGAAGCTGACGAGCCTTCGCGGATCGTTGCTATCCTCGCGGAGCGCGTGCTTCACGGTGTGTGTCCACTCGCCAGTCTCGCGACATGGCGTAGCGTCGCCTGGTGCGCAGCGAGGGCCTGCTTCTCGCGCTGTTAGTCAGCGGCGCGCAAGCCTGCTCAGGAGCATCAAATGCAGATCAGAATCGAAATCGACGTAAAGCCCGAAGAACTGCGCCGCTTCCTGGGTCTGCCCGATGTCGCGGGCCTGCAGGAAGACGTGATTCAGTTTCTGCGCGAAAAAGTCGGAGCCGCGAGCGAGAGCTTCGATCCGGCGAGCTTCGTCAAGGAAAACCTGCAATCGCTGCGCGAGAGTTCCGCGTGGAAGAAGATCGTTTCCGCGACCAGGGCGAGCGCGACGGCCGCTGCGCCCGAACCGGCGCGCAAATCGACGGCGAAACGTCGAGCGGGCGGCGCTGGCAAACCGAGACGGACACGGCCGAAAACCGGAAGCGTGAAGACCTCGCCGGAGTCGTCCGACGCGAAGTAAACGGCGCGCCGTCACTCCAGGCCACCGTTCGAACAAGAAGCCGCGCGGCGATCACCGAACGGCTCCTTGTGTCTACTACCAGGACGGGGTCGATGGACCCGTTCGAATCAGCAAGCCGTACGGCTTACTTCGCAGCCTTGGTCGCGGTTTTTTTGACGGTAGCGGTTGCCTTCTTCGCGGCCGTCTTGACCGTCTTTACCGTCTTGGCAACGATCACCGGCTTGCCGGTAAGCTGCGCCTGGATCGTGCTGAAGCTGGTCTTCACGACCTGATAGAGCTCGTCGCCGGTCTTCGAGAACACGGTGAACGTATTGTTGAACGGGCTGACCAGCAGCTCCGTCGTCGGCAGGTAGCTGATCGGATCGGCGGCGACGGCCTTGAGGCCATCGCTCTTCGCTTTTTCGAAACCGGTCAGTGCGGCGCTGTACAGGTCCTTGGCGGCGGTGGTGTTATCGGTCACCAGCGTCTGGAAGCTTTCGACGACGATGTCGCCGGCCTGCTTCAGACTGTCGATCGAAATCTCGGCAACCTTCTGGCTGTTGGCGGACAGATTCTCGACACGGCCTTTCACACCTTCAACAACGCTTTGCAAATTCATTGAGTCACTCCTGAATAAAGTCGGGCTCAGCAAATGCTGCGACGCAACAAATGCTGCAATGCATCATAACAGCCGAAATCCGGGTGTCAAGTCGTCCGGCCAATGTCAAGCACTTTTCGGGGGCGGCGGGATCAAGCAGCTGCCGCACGAGGACCGCGGTTACGGACTCGCGACTCACACCCGGTGCGACACCTTGATGCCGCGCCCGTGCAGCCAGCCGCGCACGAGCCGCAACTCGGCGTAGGCATAAGCGCCGCCGAGCGCATCGAAGGCCGGCTTCAGTCGTGTATCGCCGTGCGCTTCGAGCGCCGGCACGATTTTCTGCAGGCGCGTCGGCGCGATCAGGCGATCCATTTCCAGCGCTTCGCCGTTCGCGAGTGCGGATTCAAGATGGGCGAAGATCGTCGCCGTGTCGAGATCGCGCTCAGCCGCGATCTGTTCCGGCGTCCGGCCGTGCCGGAACAGGGCCAGCGTACGCCGCGCGGTTTCGGACAAGCCTTCGGGCTCGCTGTTGCTGTCTGCCGAGTCGAACGCCGACTCCGGTTCGGCGCCGGCATCGTCGGCAGACAGGCCCTGATCGATGCGGAATTCGCGGATCGCGCGAGTGAACGCCTGGCCGTACTGCACGAGCTTGCGGCCGCCGACGCCGGAAATTTCCATGAAGGCGGCGCTCGTCAACGGCTGGCGATCGGCCATCTGCCGCAGGCTCGCGTCGCTGAATACGACGTAGGGCGGAACGCCCTGTGCGTCGGCCAGCGTTTTACGCAGCGTGCGCAGGCGCTCGAAGAGCGCTTCGGCCTGTGGCAGCGGCGCGCCAAGCGCGGCGTCGGCGGCACTCTTGCGCCGCGCGCGCTTTTCGCGCTTCGGCGCAACCGCGAACGAAACCTGCTGCGTGGACTTCAGCACTTCACGGCTCGCGGCATTGAGCCGCAGCACCGGATAGCCATCGCCGGTCTCCTCGATCAGGCCCTGATGCAACAGCGCGCGCACGAGCAGCCGCCACTCGTCCTGCGTGCGCTGCTTGCCGATGCCGTAGACCGACAGTGCCTGATGTCCACGGTCGATGAGCTTCTGAGTTTCCGCGCCGCGCAGCAGGTCGATGATGTAGGCCGCGCCGAAGCGTTCGCCGCGCTGCGCCAGTCGCGCGACCGCCGACAGGAATTGCCGCGCTTCGAGTGTCCAGTCCTCGACCGGCTTCGGGTCGACGCAGTTGTCGCAGGCGCCGCAGGGTGGCTCGAAGCGCTCGCCGAAATAGCGCAGCTGGATCGCACGCCGGCATTCGGTGGATTCGGCGTAGTCGAGCACCTTGCGCAACTGCTGCCTGGCGAGCCGCTGCTCGGCTTCGAGCGGCTCGCCCGTGCCGGGGTCGATTTTCTGCGCAATCAGGAATTCCGCGGTGCGGATGTCGCCGACGCCGAAGTACAGCAGGCAGTCGGCGCGCTCGCTGTCGCGACCGGCGCGGCCGGCTTCCTGATAATAGCCTTCCATCGTTTTCGGCAGATCGTAGTGAACGACCCAGCGCACGTCGGGTTTGTTGATGCCCATGCCGAAGGCGATCGTCGCAACGATGACCTGGACGTCGTCGCGGATGAAAGCGTCCTGGTTGTTGCGGCGAGCTTCTGCGCTCAAGCCTGCGTGATAGGGGAGCGCGCGAACACCGTCCGCAGCGAGGCTGGCAGCCAGCTCGTCGACACGCTTGCGCGACAGGCAGTAAACGATGCCGGAGCCGCGATCGTTCCGCGCCCGGTCCCGCAACTCGCCATAGGTCTTCGGCGTTTTCGCCCTGACCGCGTAATGCAGGTTCGGACGGTTGAAACTCGCGAGGTGCAGCGCCGGCTCGCGCAGTCCGAGCTGGGCGACGATGTCCTCGCGGACGCGGCCGGTCGCGGTCGCCGTGAACGCGAATACCGGGACCTCGGGAAAGCGCTCGCGCAGGATGTGCATCTGCCGGTATTCGGGCCTGAAATCGTGACCCCATTCGGAAACGCAGTGGGCCTCGTCGATGGTGAAGCCCGACAAGCCCTGCGCCTGCTGCAAGGCCGGCAAAAAGCCGCCGAGGAAATCCGGCAAAAGCAGTCGTTCCGGCGCCAGATAAAGCAGCTTGTACTCGCCGCGCAGCAGCGCGGCACTGCGCTCGGACGATTCGCGCCCGCTCAACGACGAATTGAGGAAGGCGGCGGGAATGCCGTTGTCGTGCAGGAGCCGCACCTGATCCTGCATCAGCGCGATCAGCGGCGAGACCACCACCATGACGCCGGGCCTTAGCAGCGCCGGCAGTTGAAAGCACAGCGATTTGCCGCCGCCGGTCGGCATGATCGCCAGCAGATCGCGCCCGGCCAGCGCATCGCGCAGTACGTCTTCCTGGCCGGGGCGGAAACCGTCGAAGCCGAACCAGGATTTCAGCGCGGCGGAGAGTTGCTCAGCAGAGAGGGTTACGGACGGTTGCAACATCGTGGCTTTCAGTTTGTTGCACTGATCTTCGCAGGAATATGCGGGACGCAGCAGAGCGCCGGCCCGAGCAGGACCAAGCCCTTCATTGTGCCAAAGCGCCGTTATTGCAACTGGACGCGGAAGACGACCGTGCCGGAGGCCGTAGAGGCCAGCGGGCCGTTCAGGGTCCAGACGATGCCACCCGTACCGCCGGCAACAGGCTGTGTCGTGACATTGCAAGCGCTAATGTTCGCCGGTAACGGCGCGCCGCAACTGGCCGAGACAAACGTCGTAAAGGCCGGTGTGCTGTCGTTGATGACGATGGTGGCGAGCGGATCGGCGCCATTGTTGAGGTAAGTGATCGTGTATTCGAGCGTCTCGCCCGGTCGTGCTGCATTGCTGGTCACGCCGCTGCCGCCCGTGGTGACGTTGCGGACTGTTTTCTGTAGCGCGAGCCCCGCGCCGGAAGCGTTGCCCACGGTCGAAATATCCGTGTGCGTATAAGTGGCGACCGGACCGGCGCCCGGCGTAAACGTGGCAGTCACGGTGATTACGTCCCGTGCGTTGTAAGGCGCGTTGACCGGGATGAATTCCTGGACGACGATGCAAATCAAATCGCCCGGATTGACACTTATGCTTGCGGTCAGCGGCGTATTGCCTTCCGTGCCATCGAGAACGCCATTGCAGTTGCTATCGCGATAGACGACGTTGTTCCAGCCGTTGACCGAGGGTGTCGCCGCGTTGCTCGTGCCAAAGGCAACCGTGCCGGACAAGCCGGCGTTGAACTGATGCGTGTAGAACAGCGTGGTGCCGGGAAGCGCCGTCTGCTGGCCGTCGGTCAGGAAGGTGTTCTGTGCGGCCAGCACAATGACCGTCGGATCGTAGGCGTTGTCATTGCCGGCGTTTGCCGCGGGTTCGCCGCCGCCGCTGACGCTGGCGCTGTTGGTCACGCTGGGCCTGGCCGTCGCGGCCACGCTGACGGTCAGCGTGATCGGGTTGGCGCTGCTCGCTCCGGTCCCGATGAGGGTGCTGCTGGTGCAGGTGACGACCTGGCCGACGGCGGAGCAGGTCCAGCCCGTGCCGCTGGCGGACACGAAGCCGAGTCCGGTTGGCAGGGTGTCGGCGACCGTGATCGTGCCGCTGCTGGGCGCGGTGCCCAGGGTGTTGTTCACCACCAGGGTATAGACGCCGTTGACGCCAACGGTGAAATTGCCGCTGTGGCTCTTGGTCAGCGTCAAATCCGGGGCCGTAGCGGTCAACAGACTGGCGTTGGAGCCGGGTCCGGTCGCGGTTTGACTGGCGCTCACGCCCGACGTTGCGTTGCTGAAGGTGCCGGGGTTGGGGCTGGTCACGACGACCGTGATGCTGCAACTCGCGCCCGACGCCAGCGAACCGCCGCTGAACGTCAGGCTGGTGGATCCGGGTGTTGCGCCGGCGAGCGTGCCGCCGCAGGAGTTGGTGACGTTCGGGATAGCGGCAACTTGCAGACCACCGGCGGGGAACGGGTCGCTGAAGCCCATCGCGGTCAGTGCCACCGGGTTCGGGTTGTTGATTGCGAAAGTCATCGTCGAACTGCCGTTGGCCAGAATGGTCGCGGGGCTGAACGATTTGACGATGGTGGCCGGCGTGGTGACCGTGAGCGTCGCCGTGTTGCTGGGGTTGCCGCTGCCGAGCAAGCTCGAAACGGCGCTGCTGGTGTTCGGATAAGTCCCTCCAGCTGCGGCCGTCACGTTGACGCTGATCGTGCAACTGCCCAGCCCGGGAATGGCGCCATTGGTCAAGTTGATGCTGTTGCTGCCGGCCGACGCCGTCAACGTGCCCGTGCAGGTGTTGCTTGGTGAGGCCGGTGTCGCCACGACCAGACCCGTCGGCAAGTTGTCGGTAAATGCGGCGGCCAGCGCCGGTACGGCGGCGCTATTGCTCAAAACGAAAGTCACGGTCGATACGCCGCCAGCGGCGATGATGGTCGGCGAGAACGCCTTGCTGATCGACGGATTGGCCGACACCGTCAGCGACGCGCTGGCCGTGTTGCCGGTTCCGCCATTGCCTGAGGACACCGCGCCCGAGGTGTTGTTGTAGGTGCCGATTGCGGCACTGGTCACCGCCACGCTGACGGTACAACTGCCGCTCGCCGGAATCCCGCCGCCGGTCAAGCCGATGGTGTTGCCGCCGGCCGCGCCGCCGCTGGTGCTGCCGCCACAACTGTTGCTCACGGTCGGCGCGGCCGCGTTCACCAGCCCCGCTGGATAGGTGTCGCTGAAGGCCGCGCCGGTCAGGGCGAAGGCATTGCTGTTGCTCAGCGTGAAGGTCAGCGTCGAGGCGCCGTTGACGCCGACCACAGTGGGCGAAAATGCCTTGGCGATCAAAGGCGGCGCCAGCACGGTGAGCGTGGCCGTGTTGCTGGCCGCGCCGGCGCTGCCGGTTTGCGTGGAGCTGACGCCGCTCGCGCTGTTGTTGTAAGTGCCGGCGCCGCTGGCGGTAACCGCGACCGAGATCGCACAGGATCCCCCGCCGGGCACGCTGCCGTTGCTGAGGTTCAGCGTGTTGTTGCCGCTGGCGCCGCCGGCGATCGTGCCGCCGCAGGTATTGGTCAGGGCGGGTGTTGCCGCCACGGTCATGCCGGCCGGGAAGGTATCGGTGAACGCCGCCCCCGAGAGTGCCGTCGCCACGCTGTTGGTGATGGTCAGGGTCAGCGTCGACATGCCGCCGGACGCAACGGATGCAGGGCTGAAGGTTTTGGCGATGGTCGGCTGGCCGATCACGGTCAGCGTCGCCGTTGCCGTGTTGCCGGTGCCGCCGTTGGTGGAGCTGACCGCTCCCGAAGTATTCGCATAACTGCCAGTTGCGGCGCTGGTGGTGTTGACCGATATCGTGCAACTCGCGCCGCCGGCAAGGCTGCCGCCGGTAAGGCCGACGGTGTTGCCACCCGCTAAGCCGCCGGTCGCCGTGCCGCCGCAGGTGTTGGTCAGGTTTGGCGACGGAGCGTCGACCAGGCCCGGGGGATAGGTATCGCTGAACGCCAGCCCGGTTGCCGTGGTGCCGGACGGGTTGGTCAGCGTCAAGGTCAATGTCGAAACGCCGCCGGCGCCTATCGATGCGGGCGAGAACGCCTTGCCGATGGTCGGCGGTGCCAGCACCGTCAGTGTTGCGCTGCCCGCCGCCGCCGTCCCCGCGTTGGTGGTCGTAACCGGTCCGGTGCTGTTGGTATAACCACCCGCTGCGGCGCTGGTCACATTGACCGTGACCGTACATGAGCCGCTGGCCGGCACGGTACCCGACGCCAGGGCAACCGAGGCGGTTCCGTTCACCGCGGTCACCGTGCCGCTGCCACAAGTCGTCGCCCCCGACGCACTACCGGTGTTCACCAATCCGGCCGGATACGTGTCGGTGAACGCCGCCCCGGTGACGGCTGTCGCGTTGCCATTGGTGAGCGTAATGGTCAGCACCGACGTGCCATTGACGCCAATCGTCGCCGGGCTGAAGGCCTTGCCGACGGTCAGCGTCGTCGCGACTGTCAGCGTCGCATTGACACCCGTGGTGGTCATGCCGGCGGAGGCGCCACTGATATTGCTGCCGTTGTTGACGTAAGCGCTGGCTGTATTGCTGAGTGCGTTGACCGCGATGGTACAGGTGGCCGTGCCCGCGGCCATGCTGCCGCCAGCGAGGGAAAACGCGCCACTGCCCGGCGTGGCCGCAACCGATCCACCACAGGTATTCACAAGTCCATTGGCCGCAGCGATGATCAAACCAGCCGGAAAGGTATCGGTGAATGCCAGGCCGGACTGCGCCGGGTTTCCCGACCCATTTGTCAGCGTGAAGGTGAGCACCGAGGTTTGGCCTATGCCCACGCTGGCCGGACTAAATGCCTTGGTGAGCGTGGTACCGCGTACGTTGAGTGTGTCGTTGACGCCACCGCCCGTCAGCCCTCCACCGAGTCCGGATATGTTCGTAACGGTGTTGGCGTAGCTGCCGGGGACTGCGCTGGTAATTTGCACGCTAACGGTGCAGCTCGGTGCGCCGGCCGCGAGGCCGCCGTTGGCCAGGGTAATCGTTCCGCTGCCTGCGGTCGCGGTCACTGCGCCGCCACAGTTGTTGACGACTCCCGCCGGGGTGGCAACGGTCACGTTTGCAGGCAGCGTATCGGTAAACGCCAACCCGCTTTGCGGTGGGTTACCGGTCCCGTTGGTCAGCGTGAACGTGAGCGTCGAAGTGCCATTGACACCCATCGGATTGGGGCTGGACAGCTTGGTCAGCGCAACGTTTGGGTTGACCACGGTGCCCGGGGCATTGCCGGTATTATTGTTGGTGTTGGACTCGGTCTGCCCACTCAATGCAACGGTACTGCTGTTGGTTAAGCTCGACGCGGCATTCGCATCGATGGCAACCGTGACCGTGATCACCGGGTAACTCGCGCCGTTGTTGAGAACATCGGTGCGGGAGCAGGTCGGGATGCTGCAAGTCCAGCCGGTGCCGCTCATGGCGGTAATCGTCATGCCGGCAGGCGCGTTGTCCGTGACCGTCACCAGGTTAGGGCTGGCCTTGGGCGCGGCACCGATATTGTTAACGGTCAAAGTAAACTGCACGCCCGCCTGGCCGCGGCTGACCGGGTTCGCCGTGACCTGGGTCTTGGTGATGGTCAAGTCCGCAAGACGGCGCACCACCACATCCTCAGCCGTGTTGCCGGCCAGGGTTCCGTCGTAGTTCGTAATGCCGGTGCCGGCCGTGGTGGTGGTTACGCTCGCACTGTTGTTGTAGGTGCCGGTGGCCGTGGCATTCGGTATGGTTGCGTCGAACGTCAGCACAACGCTGCCGCCACCGGGTATGGTAAAGCTCGACCAGGCCGGTACGGGCGCACCAGCGACCGGATTCGTGGTGGACGGTTGCGTCGCCCCGCCGTTGAGCGTGATCGCGCCAGTGGCCGCATAGGTAAAGCCCAGGGGCAGCGTATCGGTGATCGTGACCCCGGTCGCGGTCGCGTTGCCGCTATTGGCGACGGTAATGGTGTACGTGGCCAAACCATTGGCGGCGCCGACGATATCCACAGCCGGCGTACTGGTGACCTTGCTCACCACGAGATTCGCGCCGTTGAACTGAGCCGTGGCATTGACGCCGCCGGTGCCTAGCCCGCTGGATGCACCGCTGATGCGGGCACTGTTGTTGATATAAGTACCCGGCGTCGCGCTGGTGACGTTGACAGTGATGTTGCAGCTCGCGGTACCCGCCGTCATCGTGCCGCCGGCAAGCTTTGTGCCGGGGCCACCCGCAGCGAGCGGGACACCGGTGGAATCAGTCAGCGTTCCCGCGCATCCCGCGCCAAAAGCGCTCGTGCCATTGGCAAGTACCAGCCCGGCCGGAAATGTGTCCGTAAATGCGATTCCCGATTGCGCAGGATTCGCCGGGCTGTTGGTCAAGGTAAAAGTGAGCGCCAGAACCGTGGTGACGTTGACCGGGCTGTTGGCAAACGCCTTGGTCAGCACGACGTTGCCCACCGTCAACGAGGCGTTGACGCCGCTGGTATCCATGCCGATGGAAGCGCCGCTGATCTGGGCACTGTTGTTCACATACGTGCCGATCACGCTACTGGTCGCGTTGACGCTGATCGTGCACTGACTCACGCCGGAGGCGAGGCTGCCACCGGTGAAAGTAATGTTCTGCGGCCCGCTGCTCGATACCGTGCCGCCGCACTGCGATGCGGTAAAGCCCGCCACGCGCGTGACGTTTGCCGGCAGCGTCTCGGTGAAGCCCAATCCCGGTTGGGCAGGACTCCCCGCCGTGTTGCCGATGGTGAAGGTCAGGAGCGACGTGCCGCCCACGCCGATATTGCTGGGATTGAACGACTTCTGCAGGATCGTACCGCTCACGGTCAAGGTCGCGCTGACACCGTTAGCCGTCACCCCGCCGGCAAGGCCGCTGATCTGGCCGGGGCCGTTGACATACGTTCCCGGCACAGTGCTGGTGACGGTTACGTCGATATTGCAGGACGCCCCGGCCGCCAGACTGGCCCCCGCGACCGTCACGTTCTGCGGCCCGCTACTGCTCACCACGCCCGCGCATTGGGAGACGGCAAAGCCGGGAACCACGGTCACACTGACCGGTAAGGTTTCGGTGAATCCCAGGCCGACCTGGGCCGCGCCGGCGCTGTTGGTCAACGTGAAGCGCATGACGGAGCTGCTGCCAGCGCCGATCACTGGCGTCAAAAACGCTTTGGTCAGCGCTGAATTGCTTACGGTCAGGGTGGCGTTCACGGCGGCCGCACTGAGCCCGCCGGCCAGCCCGGAAATATTTCCACTGTTATTGGTATAGACCCCAGCCACATTGCTGGTGACGTTCGCGGCAATGGTGCAGCTCGTCGCCGCGGCGGCGAGGCTGGCCCCGGTTACCGTAATGCTGGTCGCGGTGTTGCTGACGGTGCCACCGCATTGCGACGCAGCCGGCGTCCCAGAGACGGTCACATTGGCAGGCAGGGCTTCGGTAAAGTTGACTCCCGAGGCGGCCGCCCCGGCGGGCTTGCTGATCGTAAATGTCAAGACTGAGGTGGTACCCACCGGGATCAACGCGGGTGTGAACGTTTTGCTCAAGCTGGCTGGAACAAGCTGTACCGGTGCCCCGGGACCGAAATTGCCGATGGTGGCGCCCGATTCGGCGGCGGTGGCACTGGCGCTGTTGTAGTAGGTCCCGTTCGCCGTTCCGTTGGCGATGCTTGCCGTGAATGTGAGGTTGGCGCTGGTGCCCGCGGGAATCACGAAACCCGTCCAGACAGGATTGGCTGCGCCCGCCGTCGGGTTGCTGCCGCTGGGACGAGATGCTGCCGCCGGGCTGCCGGTAAAGGTAATCGCCCCAGTGGACGCGTAGGTATAACCGGCTGGCAGAGTGTCTGTAATGTTGACGCCCGTCGCGGCGCAGGTACCGCTGGCGTTGTTGACAACGATGGTATAGATCGCCTGCAGGCCACTGCCGGAATTGATGATCACCGGGGTCGAAGTGGTCTTGGTAACCGTCATCGCGGGCGCCGGGCCGGTGACATTGAGCGGCGCGGTGTTGGTCGCGGGAATCAACACCGCGTGCTGAGTGCCGCCGACCGTATTCGCGGTGTTGGTCACACTCGAGCCGCAGGTCGGATTGAGCACGTCCACGTCGAAAGTGATGGAGTACTGGGAAACCGGGCTCCCTGCCGTGCTGCTGTTGTTTGGGTTGGTAAAGAGCCCCCACTGGGGGGTCGTGCTGCTAGGAGTGGGTACCACGGCACCGGTGTTGGTGGCGCCGTTGACCAAGGTAATCGATTGCGTGGAGCGATAGGCAAAGCCCGGCGGCAGGGTGTCGACCGTCGTCATGCCGGTCGATGGAGAGCTCTGGCCGGCGGACGACACGGTGATCGTATAGGTGGCGATGCCCCCGACCGTGATATTCGGTGTGCTGTTGGTCTTGGAGTTGATGGTGTGAGCCGCGCTTTCACCCACCACGCCACACACGCCCAGGCCGATCAAGGCAAGGCTGGTTAGCAGCCTCCTGGCCAAAGTCCGAAACATGGTGTTGACACCACCCGGTGACGACAAACGCATTCCGCGATCTAATTCGCTGTTGATTAACCAGTGCATGATCGGGCTATTTCTTCCGTTGCGCAGCGCGAGCCCCGCCCCAAGGTGGTAATTGCTCGGCGTTGGTCATCGTGGGCGGGACGCTCCGCAAGGCGCGCTTCTGCGGCGTTGGCGAAATCTCCCGCAGCCTGAAAATAAGGCTTGGCAAGGGCGGACCGTGACGTAGTTGTTTCCAGGCTGATGCTCTGGCTATTTACCTTTGGTTTTGCGCTCAGGCCTTCCGACGGCTCAAGTCCGTCGGCGCCGATACGCACCGTGGCGGCGGCGAAAAAACGCGATGGGCGAATGAACAGGCTCATTTGCTCACAGCCGTCACGGCGGAGTTGTTTGTGGCCGGATGTTTCGCGCCGAACACGTCCTCGTCGAACTTGTAGCGGAGCCGTACGAAAACACCTTGGTTGGTGTAATCCGCAGCGGCCAGATCGTCGTCCTTGAAACCGAAGAAGTTGTAACCGGCGGACAGCCAGAGATTGGTGGTCAGGAGTCGGCCCGCTTCCATGCCCAGACCATACTGCTGGCTCCTGCCGTCGCCGCTGAACAGGGTGTTGCCGATTACGCCCAGGTCCCAGCGGCGCGAGAGGTCGTAGGTCGCGCGGCTGCCGATGAGGTGCGCGGTATAGGTGCTGTGCAGGCCATTCGAGTCGTCGGTGACCCACTTGCTCGCGGCGCGGGCGGTGAGGACCAGGGCCGGTTGCGGCTGGTAGTTGGCGTTGAAGGACACGATCTCCACGGTGTGGTCCAGCTGGAGGCCCGGCTGAGTGCCGTCGGTTTCGTAGCGGTGTTCGAAGCGGCCGAGCGCGTTCCAGACATCGGTGGTGGTATCGCGATAGGCGACACCGACCTGCAGGCGGTCCTGCACCCTTTCGCCGCTGACCGTGCCCTTGTTGCGCATGATCGCCAGGGCGTTGCGGCCGAGCAAGGTCCAGTCCCGATCCAGCTTGGCAGCGATACCGAGCGTGGTGAACACGCTGTCGCTGGTCGTGGCGGTGCGGAGGTCGAGACGGGCCGAGCCTTTCCAGAATTCCTCGGCGGTGTAGTCGATGCCGAAAGTGACGGCGGCGGCTTCGCCCGTGTTGGCGCCGATGCCGGTGCCGGCAAGAACATGGACCCGCTCGAAACTGGTGGAGACCCGCAGGCCCTTGGTGATTTCCCAGAGGTTGCGCAAGCCGATGGCCGCTTCGGTGTCGGCGCCGGAGAAGGCATCGCGTACCCGATACTCGCTGAATACATGGCTGTTCTTCGTGTAGTCGGCATCGAGACCGACCACGGTCGCGTTCTGCGTCTGGCTGGTGTTCAGCGCATAGGGGCCGGAGAGGCTGGAAATCAATTCATGGCGCACGTAGAGCCGGCCGCGATCGGCGATCTGGTAATCGCCGCCGATGGCCGCGATCCGGCGATCGCTGTTCTGCACATCCTGCTCGTACTCCCCAAAAACGCCGGCCTCCGGCAGCCACGGCACCTGCGCCGCGAGCTTCGCCTTGACGCTGGTGAATTCATTGGGCAGCGTGCCGGTGCTCAAGGGATTCGCCGGCGCGCCGGTTTCCTTGCCATGACGCAGCCCGACCTCAATCCGCAGGGTTTTGGTGAGGCTGCGCTCGATGCTGGCGTACTCGCCCTCCCGTGCGCCTTGGTTGCTGAGGTCTTCGGTGCGCAGGACTTCGCTGCGCACCAGCGTCTGCTCATTCAGCCGATAGGTTAATTTGCCGCCCGCTTCGGAGCGGCCCCGGGACAGGTAGGACCCGGCATTGTCGAAGGCCAGATCGGTTCTCGCGAAATACGCCTGCGCTTGCAGATCCTTGTCTTCGTGACGCAGCTCGACGCGCTCGGCGTCGCCGGTGCCCCGCGACGCCTTGTCGGTTCGCGCCAGTTCGCCGGTCAGGAAAGTTTTCTCGGTGAGCTTCACCGTGGCGTTGACGCCGACCAGCGTGGCTTTGTCCTGTGGGTTTTCATCGCGGACGGCGATCGCGCCGACCTCGACTCTATCGGTGAGTTTGACCTGCGCATCGACGCCGGCCACCCAGAATTCCTTGCCGCCCAGGTCTGCTTCATAGGTGATGCGGATCGACTGCGGATTGAAACTGGAATCCAGGCTCGCGATCGGGCTTCTGAAAATGATCTGGCCGGTCAATTGCTCCACTTCGTAATCGCTGAACCGGGTCTGCGGCGTCGTCTTCAGGACGATGCCCGGCTGGCTGCGGTCGCGCACCAGGATTTCGACTTTCTCGCTGTTCTCGAGGGCGTCGGTGCGCGTAAGACGGTAAGGGCCCGAGGTGCCGTTGGCGGGAATTTCGTCGATGATCTGCGTGGTGCTGTCGCGGCTCGCGAAGGCGTTGACCGCGACGCGCTGGTTCTCGAAATGTTCCTGCGCGCCCGTGAGCGAACGGCTGTAAACGCCGAGCTTGCGCGTCGTCGTCGGGTTCTGCGTGATGAAGTCGCCGTAGAGCAAATAGGATTTGTTCTTGTCCACCCGCACGTAAAGCTGCGACGTGGATTGCGCGTCGAAGCGACGTATCGACGAGTCGCCATAGACCGGATAGAACTCATCAGGCTGGATGTCGCGGAACAGACGTTGGCGAGTGTCCTTGTCCGAGTCGTAGGCAAGGGTCAAAAGATATTCGCCCTTGACCTTGCCTTTCAGGAACAACGCAGTCCGCGCCGCCGCCTGTAATTTTCCGTCGTTGGACGTGGTCGACAGATTGTTCAGCTCCTGCTCGAAGTGGTCCTGTTTGCGTGAAGGCACCAGCGCTCGCGTATCCAGTTTGCTCAGGTTCAGCACGCCTTCGATGACGCCCGCGGCGATCAGCGGCCGCAGATTCGGCAGGAAATCCATGCGCGATTCCGCTTGCAGAATGCCGCTGCTGACGCGCACCAGCGTCTCACCGGGCGTGTCCGGGGCGCTGAGCAGGAATTCGCCGCGGCCACCCTCGATGAAAACCTGGACCCCGGGCTCGCGCGAGTCGAGGTCTTCGACCTGCCAGACGCCGGTGCTCGCTTCGAGCGTGATCGGCGTGCGCACCGTGACCGGCACGCCGTGCGCGTCGGACAGTTTGACGATGACCCTGGCGGTCGAGAGACCGTCGGCGATACCGGCCGAGGGCAGCAGCACTTCGAGTTTGCCGAGCTGGTCCGGTGCGATCAGGGTGATGCTCGCCGCACCGCGCTCATTGCCGAATTCGTCAAGCTGGCGCGCACGCAATTCGTTCGGGCCGGGTTTCAGGCTGATGCCGATGAATTCCCAGGCTTGCAAGTGCTGGTCCGCCAGCACGCTCTTTTTGCCGACCCGCGAAAGCGGCACGTCGGTGCCGTTCACGCTCAGGTGGAAAATGCTGCCAGCGGCGCCCTTGATGCGGATGTTGGTCTGCGCGATGGGCAGGGTGTCGCGGTCCTTGAGATCGACGAAACCAAAACTGTTATCCATGCCGGGCAGCAGCTTCTCCAGATCAACCGTCGGCAACTTCGCGATCAGGCCGCTGGTCGGTCCCAGCGTGATCGGCGCGGCATCATGCCGAGGCGCCACCGGAACGAAGCCCGGAACCGGCGCTACCGTGGTCGCGCCCAGCGTTCCCGAGGCCGGTTGCGCCTTCACGTCACCCGGCGGGCGCGTCCGCGGATCCGCTTCCAGGCGCTGCGACAGCGCGCGTTCGGTCTCCTCGCCGGATACCGGATCCGGTTTCGCGCGGCGGGTCTTGACCTCTTCCAGCACCGCCGCGCTGCATGAGCCCTCGGCGAAGTTGGCCTTGAACAGTTCACCATTCTTGAGATCGACGAAGCTGCTGCCGGCGTCGCCGGCGTTGCGATTGTTGAGCGCGACGAGCTCGGAGCCGATCGGCATCGTGGTCCGGTCCAGCTTCAGTACATGGGTAAGCGGCGATAGGCCGTAGAAACTGTATTTACCCTCGCTGTCGGAAACGGCGCTGGTGCCGTCCTCCAGATAGATGCGCACGCCGGGGATGCCCAGTTCGCCGTCGTCCTGCACGCTGCTGCGATTGCAATCCAGAAAAACCTTGCCGACGATGAAACCTTTATCGGAGAACACGCCGCCCTGGACCTGTACCCGGGCGCTGCCGAGATTGGAGACACCGCCATTGAAGCTCGCCCGTGCGCGGTTGGTGCCGTCACCCTCAAGGGCGCCCGGGCCGACACGTACGCGATAAGTCAGCAGGATTTCCGCGCTGGCGTTGAGACTGCCGATATTGAACGCAAGTCGTGGTCCGCGGCCACCGCTCGGGTCCGCTAGCGCCTGACCGTTGACCCGCGCGGTGCCGGGCTGGTAGGCGAAGCCGGCCGGAAGATCGTCGCTGACCACTACGCCCGGAGTGCCGAGCGCTACGGCGCCGTTGTTGCGCACCTTGATGCTGTAATCGAGAAAGTCGGCGATCTCGACAACCGAGCGGGACGCCAGCTTCTGAATGAACAAACCGGTGTTGTCAGCCGGATCGAGCGGCACGTCGAAAGTGACCGACACGGTACCGGGGCCGAGATTGAAGTTGCCGCCATAAGAGCCGCCCCGGATAGCGCCGGCGGCGTCGATAACCCGTCCTGCCGGTAATTGCCCGGCCGGCACCGTCGAGGGAAACGACAGCCCGCCCGGTGGCGTCACGGCCAGGCAGTAGTCGCCTGCGGCAACGAGTTCGAACGTGTAGCGACCGTCGGGCGCGGTGACGACGGTCGAGAGCGCCGGCACGATCGCGCCGTTGACGATCTGCGTGACGCTGGCCGGGGTCGTCGTGCAGCCGCCAGCGCCGTCGCCGCGCAGCAGCGTCACCGTCGCACCGCTCACCGGCTGGTTGGTTCGGCTGTTGAACACCACGCCGGCCGGATCGACGAGCGTGACCTGGGTGACGATGGGCACACCGCAACCCTGCAGTGAGACGTTGATCCGATCGCGGCTATTGCCCTCGACGACGCCGTCGTTCGCGACCACCGGCGGCTGCCGCGTCGGCACCACCGGAAGCGTGAACACGCCCGTATTGGGCCCGGTCTCGGTCGCCGTGAAGGTTTCGCTCTCACCGCTCGGGCCGGTGATCAGAGCCGTGCGCGTCTCGGCGACATCCGGACGCGCGTTGCAGGCGGCAGCGTCCGCGCGCAGAAACAGTGTGCCACCCAGAAGCGCGATGGGCGCGATCGTCGCGTAATCCGGGGCGGTGTAGTTGACGATTTGCGCCGAGACTGTCGGCAGTATCGTGACCACCGTCGCCGACTGTACGACGGCGGTAACCGGATTCACGCCGTCCTGAAAAAATCCCTGCGCCGCATTGCTGATGGCGCCACTGCCGTTCGACGCCGCGTTGGCATTGACGCGAACGGTGAAGCGCAGATCGACGCTGGCGCCGCTGGCCAGGCTGACCATGGCGAGGCCGACGGCGTCAACATCGACCAGGTTGCTCGGCGGCAGCGAAGTGTAGGTATGCAGCGCAGCGCCGACACGATGGTAGAGCGCAGTCGTCGTCGCCGGCGTCGGCGCGGTGATCGCGACCAGCGTCGTATTGGCCGGTAGGAGATCGCGGATCAACACCGGCTGCGCGGCGACGCCGTCGATCACCACGGGCTGGCCGCCGGCGACCGTGATGGCGCCGGGATTGCGCAGACTGACCTGGTAGCCTACCGAGTCCCCTGGCTGCGCATTGGCCACGGAAACCTGCTTGGCAATGGCCAGCGTCGCGGCGCCGACGACGTGGACGGTGTCGGTGAGCGGAGGAACTGCAGGCGAACCGCCGGTAGTGGTTCGCGTGGGGTCGAAGCCGCTGGTGGCGTCCACCCTTAGGCTCGCGACGCTACCCTGTGGCGCGCTTGCCGGGATCGTCGCGGCCACCACGAAACGAAACACGCCGCCCGCGGCCAGCGTGCCGGTGCCGGTCAGCGGAGTCGTATTGTCCGGCAGGCCGTTGCCATCGGCGTCGGCAAAGATTTGCAGCGTGGTGAGTGTGCCCGACGCGGGACTGAGCAAGAGCGCGAACGCGTCGGCGCCGTTGCCGGTATTGGTCAGGATATGCGGGAAATAAACCGTCGCACCCGGCGTGCCGGACAGCGTGTTGTTGGCGACCAGCGTAAAGCTCGCCACCTGGGCCACGGTGAGCTGGACGGTGTTCGACGCGCTGGAGCGGTTGAGCCCCTCGCCGTCGATGAAGGTGGCAGTGGCCTGGTTGGTGACCAACGATCCCGCCGCAGGCGACGCCGCATGCGCAAGGCTGGCGAGGCACAGGAGTGCGAGCGCGAGGAACCAGTTCCCCCATCGCCCCCGTCTCGCTGAGCCCGCATCTGCGTAGGTTGTCGTCATCGTGTCTGACCGCAGTGGTGCTGCACCCCCGAAATTCAGTGATGCAGGTGCGGTCCCACTGAGCTCATTCCCGAGGCAGGAGACGGCCACCGACGGAGTGATCCATCGGTGGCCGTGCCTGTTACGGGTTGATCCGCGCGCAGAACGTCAGCTGGAACGAGGCAGTCGACGCCAGCGTCGCGAGCGACGCCGTGACCGTGCCGCCGGCGCCGTTCGCGGACGTGCCGCCAACGGTCGCACCACCGGTCGCGGCCGGTACGCCGCAGCTATCGGCACGGGTGGTGTTGGCCGGAATGTTGTCGCTCAGCACGATGCCGGTGATCGCTCCGGCGGTCGTATTGGTTGCCGTGATCCGGTAGGCGATGCACTGCCCCGGCGCCGTCGACGGTCCGGCCGGAATGGCCGCAGTCGAATAGCCGCTCGGCGTGAGGTTCGTGCACAGCACCGCCACCTGATCCTTGACCAGCAACAGTCCGTTGGTAACGGTAGTGGTGTCGTTGGCCGAAGCTGTCGACGCGCCGCCATTATAAGTCGCCGTGACCGTCGTTACGTCAGGCGGATTGATCGGCGATGCGCTGCCGGGTGCGAACACGCGCACGAACAAGGTCGCGCTGGCGTTCACCGCGAGCGGCAGCGTGGTCGCCGTGGTCACCTGCGCATCGGTGCCGACGTCGAGAACGCCGTTGCCGTTGGTGTCGATATACAGCGCCGAGGTCCAACCGGCCGCGATCTGGCTGTCGGTGAGGAAGCCGGCCGGGAAGGTCGCGGTTTCCGCTGCATTGCCGCGGTTGCTCAGGGTGTGGACGTAGGTCACCGCGCCACCCGGGAAAGTCTGCTGCGCGCCGTTGGGCGTGAGCACCACGTTGTGAACCGCATTCACCGTCACGGCGTCGACGATGGTGTCTGCGGCGCCTGGCGTGGTCGGCGACTGTACCTGGTAGGTGATATTGGACGTACCGGCCGGGGCATTGCCGGTATTGGCCGGAGGAATGTTGGCCACGGCGCACACCAGCGTGTTCCTGCCGGCGGCGAGCGGTCCGGTATTGGTCAGCGCCGCGCCGAGGGTCGAACAGTTGCCGGCGCCACCGTCGCGGAAGAACGTCACCGTCCAGCCGGTCGGCAGGGCCGAAGTCACCGACAGGTTGTACGAATCGGCCGACGCGCCGGTGTTGTTGACATACAGCTGGAACGCGCTGGTCGTCGCGGCGGCGGCGGCGGGTGTCACGGTATTGGTCACGATCACCGTGGCGACACCCGGACCGAAGCCGGTGGTCGCGGCATTGCCGGCGGCGGCGGTGCCTGCTGGCGTGCTGTCTGCCCGCGCGGTGTTGTTGGTCAAATCCACCGTGTTGTTGGTGATCACGGTCAGCGTGTCGGTAGCCGTCGCGGTGACGGTCGGATTGAGTGCCGAGGTCGCCGTCTTCGTGACCGAGAACGGGCCGCCCGTCGCCGATGTCGGCAGGGTCGCCCTGAGCACGACGTTGTAGCTCGCCCCGGGCGCCAGCGGGCCGGTGTCCGGCCTGCCGTCGCCATTGCTGTCGAACAGGGTGGTGGCGCCGTCGCTCTGATACAGCGCGAAGGTGGTGCCGGCGGGGAAGTTGTTGCCTGGGCTGCCGGGCGCCGGGAAGGTGATGTCGAAGCTGTCGGTACCGGTGCCGTTGTTGGTGATGGCGTTGGTGAAACTCACCGTCCCGCCTTGACCGGCGGCGGCCACCGTGGCGCCCGTCGCCGAGACGGCTGCGGTCTGCAACACGCTGTAGGTGACCGAGTTGGTGTTGGCCGTGGTCTGGGTGGACGTCGCGAAGGTCGCCGTGTTGGTCGTGTTCGCCGCGTTGGCGGGTGTCGTCGGCGCCTGGCCGCTGGCGACGGTGATCTGGAATGTCACCGTGCCGGAAACTCCTGCCGCCACGGACGTGATGGTGGCGCTCACCGTGCTGCCGGTCACCGTGTAGTTGATGCCTGCGGGATCGCCACCGGCGGCGTCGGACAGTGCTGTCGCGCCGGATGCGCTCCAGCGGCCGCTGTTCGCCACGTAGGTCATGCCGGACGGAAGCGCATCGGTCAGCGCCACGTTGGCCGCAGCCTGGGTGCCGGAATTGGTGAACGACAAGGTGACGGTGATCGGCCCGGTCGAGGGTGAGGGCCCCGAGGTCGTGGACAACGCCTTGGTGACGTTGATCACCGAGTTGGCGACAGTCGTCGTATCGGTATTGCTGGCGGTGTTGGCTGCCGTATCCGTAGCCGTCAGCGTGATGGTGCCGGTCTGGCCTGCCGTAGCGCCGGCTGGAACCACGCCCGCCACGACATATCTGAATTGCCCACCCGCCGGTATCGCGCCGCTGGAGGTGATCGGCGTGGCGTTGTCCGGCAAACCGTCGCCATTCGCGTCGATGTAATAGACGAGACCGGTGTGCGTGAACGCGCCACCGGTGGTCGCCGCGTTCAACGCATACGTGTCGGCGCCATTGCCGGTGTTGGTGATGGTGTGCGGGTAATACACCGTTTGCCCCGGCGCGGCAGTCTTGGCGCCGTTGGCGGTCAGGGTGAAGCTCCTGACCTGGGATACCGTCGTCTGGACCAGATTCGACGCCGTCGTGCGGATCGTGCCGGTCGTATCCTGGTAGGTCGCCGTCGCCTGGTTGCCAATCACGGTGCCCGCAGCGGGGGTTGCTGTCTGCGCAAACGCGACGTTGCCGAAGAGCAAGATTGCGATGGCCAGCACGCTGGCACGGATTGACGGCCTGCGCGCACGCGCCCGCAGGGTCGTTGAGGTGACGGTATTCATTGATTTCATCCCTTCCCTAAAAAATATTTCTAGTTTTGTGAATTACTACAACTATTCTGGCGGACGCTACGCGGCTGATCGGAGGCTGGATGCGTGATTGCCTGCGCCGGACCGATCAACGGCGCACTTCAAGGCATTCATTTGCAGGCGCAGTCGATCTTTCCGCGTTCAAGGCCGGATTCCCGGCGACGCTGCACCCACGGGCGCGGGGGCCATCAAAAGCCTTACGCGCGCGCTGTACTTCAGACTTGTGCCCACTGCCAGATCCCGGGCGGCCCAGCGCAGAAATCGGTATTCGGAATACGGCACCAGTTGTTCAGCCGATTCGCCGTTGGCCTGCTTCACCTTCCGCTTCAACGGCTCTGGCTCATAAATTTTGCCGTCGAGGCTCGCGGAAGCGGGTGCCGGTCTTCCTGAACCGGGCAGATATTCAGTGCCGACGGGTATCGGCAATGTGGCTTCCAGTTTCCTCGCGACATCCTTGCCGGCATTTCGGTATTCCGCGACGTACTCGAGTAGATCGCCCGGTTTTGCGGCGTTCGCCGGCACCGCTATTTCCTTGCCGTCCGCCTGGGCCGAGATACGGCTGACTGCCAGCGTGCTGGTGACGGAATCACTGCTCTGAGTCCACCCGGGCTGACTGATTGTCAGCAGTAGAAGACATGAAAAACATTTGCTGAAAGTGTGCACTGCAACTCCCCGTCGCTCTTGAATTTTGTTGTCATATGAATGTCATCTGCTTCACTTTTCGGCGGCGTTTTCTTGACGTGTCGCCGCAAATCATCTGTTTCTGGCAATACCGCAGACGCATCGTTTGTAGCGGCTACGCCAGAAACGTGCCACTAGCAAAACCACTTCATATGGGTTACCGCGGCACCTCATAACTGGCATCATTTGTCAGCAAATGACTTTAATTGTCGAACAACATGAATTGTCGTACAACGCGCCATCAATCGCGGCGTGAGCCAATTCTTCCATCCGTACCGGCTGCGAGAGCGAGTGGCTTGGAGACTGCCGATTTCGAAATACCGCACCAGCGCATCCCGTAAATTAGGAGAGCAAGGCGGGGCGGTTCCCTCACCAACGGTATGGCCCTGAGCCAGGCGTAGACAGCACCGCCGCCTGCCCTGACAATCACCATGCCGCCCGCACCCGACCGACATGCCGCCGAATCCGTATCACCGCGTACACGCCTGGCTTTGGACGCGCGAGCCGAAGTCGTTGTTGCAGCGTGGGGCGCTGCATGTGGCGCGCTATGCGCTGGCGTTGCTGCGCGACCTGATCGAAGGCGAAATCAGCCTGCGGGCGATGAGTCTTGTCTATACGACGCTGCTGTCGCTCGTACCTTTTCTCGCACTGTCGTTCTCGGTGCTCAAGGCGCTCGGCGTTCACAACTCGCTGCAGCCGGTGCTCGCACAGTTGCTCGCGCCGCTCGGCGAGCAGGCTGCGGTGATCACGCAGAACGTCATCGGCTTCGTCGACAACATCAAGGTCGGCGTGCTCGGTTCGATCGGCGTCGGCCTGCTGCTGTACACCGCCGTGTCGATGATCTCGAAGATCGAGTCGAGCTTCAATTTCATCTGGAAAATAGGGCAGACCCGCGCGACCACGCAGCGTTTCGGCCAGTATCTGGCGGTGCTGATCGTCGGCCCGGTGCTGGTGTTCTCGGCGCTCGGGCTAACTGCCTCGGTGCGCTCCAGCGCCATCGTCACGCACTTGGCGCAATTCGAGCCGTTCGGCACGACATTGCTGGTGCTGACCGAGCTTGCGCCTTATGCCTTGATCGTCGCGGCCTTCACCTTCATGTATGGATTCATTCCCAACACGCGCGTGAAGCTGAGTGCGGCGGCAGCCGGCGGCCTGTTCGCCGGCATCGGCTGGCAGAGTGCGAGTATCGGCTTCGCGCACTTCGTCGGCGGCGCGAGCAGCTACAGCGCGATCTACTCGGGTTTCGCGATCGTCATCGTGCTGCTGATCTGGCTCTATCTCGGTTGGCTGATCGTCCTGTTCGGCTGCCGACTGGCCTTCTATATCCAGCACCCGCGCTACCTTTCGGGCTTCGTCGAAGCCGCGCCACCGGGCAGCCGGGAGTCGGAACTGCTTGCGCTGCGGCTCATGGCGCTGACCGTGACGCGCTTCCTCGCCGGCGAGGCGGCGCTGAGTTACGAGGATGCCCAGCGCAGCCTCGCGGTGACTGGCGAGCGGTTGGAGCGCACGGTCGCCGAGCTTGTACGCAACGGCGTGCTCGCCGAAATCCAGCCCGGACGACACCTGCTGCCGGCGCGCGATCCTTCGTCGTACACGCTGGCGCAGCTCTGGTCGTGGAGCCGCGGCGCCGAGCCGGAAATGCGCGGGCGTGATGCCGGCGAGCGGCGCGCCGTCGAATTTCTGCATCGCATCGAAAGCGAGGCGGCGGTCGTCGGTTCGATGAGCCTCAGCGAATGGCTGCGCGAGGCCGCCGCACCGCGTTCCTGAACCGTTGCAAGCAGTAATTTCGTGGGCGTAAACCGGCTTTTTCCCTATACTCCGGGCCATCGATAAAAAACCGCCGCGACACCGGCCGGCGCCTCTGCACCCGATCAGATCAGGCAGACCCATCATGGCGAAACGGGGAGACGGTGCAACGGCAGACAGCGGGCGCATCTGGCTCGCGGAATACATGCCCGGCGTGCCGGCCGACATCGATCCCGGCGTTCACGCATCGCTGGCGGACCTGCTGGAAACGAGCTGCGAGAAATTCCGGGAGCTGCCCGCCTTCGAGAACATGGGTGTCGTGCTCAGCTACGACGATGTCGACCGGCTCTCGCAGGATTTCGCTTCGTATCTCCAAAACGTTGTCGGCTTGAACAAGGGCGACCGCGTCGCGGTCATGATGCCGAATCTTCTCCAGTATCCGATCGCGGTGTTCGGCATCCTCCGCGCCGGTCTGGTGGTCGTGAACGTCAATCCCCTGTACACGCCGCGCGAACTCGAACATCAGATGAAGGATTCCGGCGCGCGCGCCATCGTCATCGTCGAGAATTTTGCCAGTACGTTGCAGCAAGTGATCGGGTCCACGTCTCTGGAAACGGTGATTACGACGCAGGTCGGCGATCTGGCACCGTTCCCGAAGCGCCTGATCGCCAATTTCGTGGTCAAGCGCGTGAAGAAGATGGTGCCGCCCTGGAACCTTCCGGGGAGCGTGCCATTCCGCACTGCGCTCGCGCGCGGCAAGGCGCAGCCCTACCATCGCGCGCTGCTGACGCATGAGGACGTAGCGTTTCTCCAGTACACTGGCGGCACCACGGGACTATCGAAGGGCGCGACGCTGACCCATGGCAACATGGTCGCCAATCTCGCGCAGATGCACACATGGATCGGGCCGCTGCTGACCGAGGGCGAAGACATCGTCATCACTGCGCTGCCGCTGTATCACATCTTCGCGCTGACGGTGAACTGCCTGTTGTTCTTGCGCGTCGGCGGCAAGAACGTGTTGATCACGAACCCGCGCGACATGCCCGGCTTCGTCAAGGAGATGCGCCGCCACCGCTTCACTGCGTTCACTGGCGTCAACACCCTGTTCAACGGCCTGCTGCATACGCCGGGTTTCGAGACACTGGATTTCTCGGCGCTGAGATTCACGGTCGGTGGGGGCGCGGCGGTGCAGCAGGCGGTCGCCGAAAAATGGCAAGCGGTGACCGGTGCGGCGCTGACCGAAGGCTATGGCCTTTCGGAGGCGTCGCCCGGCGTCTGCTTTTCGCCAATGGACAAACCGGACTGGAATGGCACGATCGGCGTGCCGCTGCCGTCGACCTACGTCTCGCTGCGCGACGATGACGACAAGATCGTTGCCGCCGGCGAGCCGGGCGAACTCTGCGTCAAGGGGCCGCAGATCATGCGCGGCTACTGGAACAAGCCGGACGAGACCCGGCAATCGTTCACCGGCGACGGCTACCTGAAGACCGGCGATATCGCCGTCGTCGACGCCTGCGGTTATTTCAGGATTGTCGACCGCAAGAAAGACATGATCCTGGTCTCCGGCTTCAACGTCTTTCCGAACGAGATCGAAAACGTCGTTGCCATGCACCCCGGCGTGCTCGAATGCGCCTGCATCGGCGTGCCCGACGACAAGACCGGCGAGGCGGTCAAGGTCTTCGTCGTGCGAAAGGACCCGGCGCTGACGGCAGACGCGCTGCGCGAACATTGCAGGCAGAATCTGACCGGCTACAAAGTACCCCGAGCGATCGAATTCCGGGATGCTCTGCCGAAAAGTAACGTCGGCAAGATCCTTCGAAAAGAACTGCGCGACGGCTGAAGGGTCCTAGTAACAATGGATGACTATGCGGCGGCGTACGTTTGCGTGTCCGCGCCATAACTTCTATTCTGTTGCGCACTGCCGATATGCAAGCTTGTCTTTATACGCGTGCCATTCCGGCTCGGTGACTTAACCCCGTAACAATACCAATAGGAGTGTCCGCAATGAGAAACACGGCTCTTGCGATTTTGCTGGGACTTGGAGTAGCGACGTCAGCGGTCGCATCACCCTCGACGAACGGACCCTATGGCGCCGTTCTCGGCAGCTATGTTGTACCGGATGATCCGCGCGATGCGAAGTACGGCATCGGCGGCGAGATCGTTTTTCTTGGCCTTCCCCTGGCCAACCATCTGAACCTCGAATTCTCCGGATTCGGCAACATCCTGAAGCGTAGTTCCGATCGCGGCACCGACGGTCAGTATGGTCTCGGCGTCGACCTCATGGCGCCGCTGACCAGTGGACACGTTCAGCCGTTCCTGCTGATCGGTGCCGGCGGCATCTACGAGCAACTCGCGACTTCCGCCGACCGGAGCCAGCTTTCTCCATACCTGAATCTTGGCGGCGGCATGCTGTTCAAGCTGACCAAGAACTTCGCCGCCCGCGCTGAAGCTCGCTATGTTGCCGACTACAATCAGAAGTCGATTCCGGGGACGGATCGGCTCGGCGACTATCGCCTCAGTTTCGGTGTCCAGTATTCGTTCCACACGCCGCCGCCGCCGCCCCCGGCTCCGGTCGTTGCGCCGCCGCCGCCACCGCCGCCTGTGGTTGCGCCGCCGGCCGACAGCGATGGCGATGGCGTTCCCGACAGCCTTGACGAGTGCCCGAACACGCCGGCCGGCGTCAAGGTCGACTCGCGCGGTTGCCCGCTCGACAGCGACGGCGACGGCGTTCCCGATTACCTCGACCAGTGCCCCGGCACGCCGAAGAGCTTCAAGGTCGATGCGGTCGGTTGCATCATCGAGCAGACCGTCATCCTGCGGACCGTGAACTTCGAGTTCAACAAGGACACGCTGACGTCGGAAGCCAAGGACGCGCTCGATCTGGTTGCTGCCGGTCTCGCCTCGCAGCCGAAGCTGACCGTGCAGATCGACGGCCATACCGACTCGAAGGGTTCTCCTGCCTACAACCTGAACCTGTCGAAGAAGCGTGCCGCCGCAGTTCGTCAGTACATGATCGGCAAGGGCGTGGCTGCCACGCGTCTGGCCGCCGAGGGCTTTGGCGAGAGCAAGCCGATCGCCAGTAATGACACCGAGGCCGGTCGCGCCGAGAACCGCCGCGTCGAGTTCCAGGTGCTGAACAAGCCGCTCGCGGTGAAGGTCCTCAAGAAGGGATCGACGGCAACGAAGCCGCGCGCCGCGAAGAAGAAGTAAGGCGCGCAGCACGTAGCAGCTGACCGAAGCGCCGGACGAAAGTCCGGCGCTTTTTCATTGTCGCGCGGCGCTCCGTGCAAGGTGCGCTTCGAGTTCCTGCAAGGCGTGTTGGTAGCCGCGCTCGATGACCTCGTCGATCCGCTTCCATTCGAACAGACCGACGCGCGACACCGGCATGCGGACGTAGAGATCGGCGCGCGCCGCACGCGCCCGGACGCCGCTCTCACTGGTCAGCGTCGCGCTGCGGAACAGGATGTCGGCCAGCGTGATGGGGCTGCCGATGCGCCGGCGCAGCAGCACTTCGGCATCCGGGCCTTCGACGCCCGGCACTTCCAGCGCGCCCTCGGTGCTGACGTCCGAGGCGATGATCGGCCCCCGGCCGTAGGCCTGCATGATGTCTGTCGGCAGGCTGTTGACGATCGCGCCGTCGGCCAGCAGATCACCTTTCCACACGATCGGCGGCGCCACCCCCGGCACCGCCATGCTGGTGCCGACCCAGATCGCGATCGGTCCCTGCTCGTGGATCACGGCCGTGCCGCGCGTCAGGTTGGTACTCAGACAGAAGAACGGCATCGGCAGATCTTCGATCAGGCGATCACCGAAGATTTCGTGCAGACGGCCGAGAAAACGGCGGCCGCGAATCAAGGATACGCGCGGCAGCACGTAATCGTTGAGGTAGTTGTGCTCGACGAAGGTTGCGCGCGCAACGTCGCGCAGTTCGCGGCTATCGGCGCCGCCGGCCAGCAAGGCTCCGAAGAAAGCGCCCATGCTGCTGCCGCCGACCAGATCGAACGGCAGCTTCAGCTCCTCGAGAGCGCGGATCAGGCCGATATGCGCGAAGCCGCGCGCGCCGCCGCCGCCGAGCACGAGGCCGAGGCCGGCGCCGCTGAGTTGGCGCGCGAGCCGCGAGTAGTCGTCGCGAACCTCGGGTCGCAGATAGTGATGGGCGGCGATTTCGCATTGCGCACGCCAGGCGTGCAGGGCATCGGGCCCGGTTGCGCGCGATCGCAGCATAACCAGTTCGACCGGCGCGCGCAGGTGAAGGCGCCGCAGCATCGGCGGAATCGCGCTGTCGGCCATCGCTGTCGCGCTATCCGCGACGATCAGCGCGCGGTCGGCCTGGCGCAGGCAGCGCTCGCTCCAGGCGCCGGCCGTCGCATCAGCGCAATAGATCAGGCGGCCGCCACCGACTTCGCGCGCGCCGAGCCAGTCGACCAGTCGCTGATTGTCGGCGCCGTCGTCGAACCGCGTGCCCGACACTCCCGGCCCAAGCACACGGTCCACCGTCGCCGCGTCGATCAGCTCCGTCGTCAGTGGCAGCGCCGCCGCGAGCGAGCGTGTGAAGCCTTCGATATCGACCGAACGATCGGCCGGGATCAGCGCCAGCGTTTGTGTTGCGCGCACAGCGGCGAGCGCAGAAGGCCGCTGGTTCTGGCGCAGGCGATGGATCAGCACGCGCGTCATTTCCAGCAGTGCGCTCGGGTAGAGACCGACGAATTCGAGGAATCGATCCCTTGCGATGCGCAGCAGGAGGCTGTCGCGCAGCGCATAAACTTCGCCGCTGCGTGGCTCGCCGGTGACGACGCTGATCTCGCCGATCGGCTCCAGCGGCGCGATGTCGCCGGCGATACCGCCATCGCTGCGCAGCGCGCGCAGCCGGCCGGTCACGACGATGTAGAGATAGTCAGCCTCGGCGCCGGCCGCGAACAAAGGCTCTCCGCCGGCGAGTTCCTGCATCGTGCAGAGCGCTGCGAGGCGCGCCAGGGCCGGGCCATCAAGGCCGGCGAACAGCCGGCATTGCGCGAGGATAGTGGTTGCATCCATGACCGATCCGCCGAAGATGGCGAAAGCTTAGCCCAATCGCAGCGCCCCGCCGCCCGGTCTCGCCGCGCGGTTATGCTGTCCGCCGCAAGCCATGCACGACCCGCACCGCTACCGCCCCACTGAACGCTTCGGCGACCGCGTCGCCGAGTACGAGCGCGCGCGTCCCGGTTATCCGCCGGCGCTGACGCCGTGGCTGTTGCGGGCAGCAGCGGTCGAGCCTGGCGACGCCGTCGCGGATATCGGTTCCGGTACCGGCCTGTTCACCCGCGAACTGCTCGCTGCGGGTCTCCAGGTTTACGGCGTCGAGCCGAACGCGCCGATGCGCGCCGCGGCAGAGCGCAACTTTACTGGACAGCCGAACTTCTTCAGCGTCTACGGCTCGGCCGAAGCCAGCGGCCTCCCGGATAGCAGCGTCAAACTCCTGACCGCAGCGCAAGCCTTCCACTGGTTCGACCTGCCGCTTGCGCGAACCGAAGCGCGCCGCATCCTGAAGCCCGGTGCGTGCGCGGCGCTGATCTGGAACGTGCGCCGCCTTGACGGTGCGTTCGCGCTGGCTTACGAGGCGATGTTGATGACGCGCTGTCCGGCTTACGCTGCGGGGCAGCCACATCAGGCTGCGCCATCGGATATCGACGGGTTCTTCGCGCCGGCCACGCCGCGCAGTGCGCGATTCGACTACGTCCAGACCTTCGATTTCGAGAAGCTGTGCGCGCGGCTGCTGTCCTCGTCCTACACGCCGAAAGCCGACGACCCGGAACGCCCGCCGCTGGTCGCTGCGCTGCGTGAACTCTTCGAGCGCCATGAGCGCAGCGGCTGCGTCGCGTTCGAGTACGACACGCGCGTCCACCTCGGTGCGCTCTAGGTTTTCTTCGCAGCAAGCCAGCGGTTCACGCGCGCGTCGAGCACCGGCAGCGGCATCGCGCCGTCGCCGAGAATGATCCGGTGGAATTCGCGCAGGTCGAACTTGTCGCCGAGCTGCGCTTTCGCGCGCTCGCGCAGTTCGAGGATCTTCAGCATGCCGAGCTTGTAGCCGAGCGCCTGGCCCGGCCAGACCAGGTAGCGTTCGGTCTCCGAGGTCGCCTCGGTCTCCGCCATGCCGGTCTTGTCGATCAGATAGGCCAGCGCTTGTTCGCGCGTCCAGCGTGTGCGGTGCATGCCGGTGTCGACGACCAGACGCACGGCGCGGAACATCTCGTCGCGCAAGCGGCCGAGATTGTCGAACGGGTCTTTCTCGTAGCCGAGTTCCCAGGCCAGCCGTTCGGCGTACAGCGCCCAGCCTTCGGCATAGGCATTGAAGCCGAGCACGCTGCGGAAAATCGGCTGGTTTTTCAGTTCCTGCGCAATCGAGACCTGGAAGTGATGACCCGGAATCGCCTCGTGATAGGCGAGCGTGCGCATCGTGAACTTCTCGACCTCGCTGACGCGCCGCAGGTTGACGTAGAACACGCCGGCGCGCGAACCGTCGAGCGATCCAGACTCGTAGTAGGCGCCCGGCGCGGTTGCTTCCTTGAACGCCGGAACCGCCTTGACCTGGACGCCGAGCTTCGGCCTCAAATCGAAATAGGGCCCGAGGCCGGCGTTGATTTCGTCGATGATCTTCTGGAAATCTGCGAGGCATTGCCGGCGGCCCTCGTCGCTGTCGGGATAGGCGAAGCGCGGCTCCTTGCGAAGTGCGGCCATGCGCACGCCAACGCTACCTTCCGCATAACCCTGAGCGCGCAGGATCGCGTCCATCTCGGTCTCGATCCGCGCGACTTCCCGGAGGCCGATCTCGTGGATCGCGTCCGGGTCGAGTTCGGAGGTGGTCTGCTGCCGGACCGACCACGCATAGAACGCGTCGCCGTCGGGCAATGCCCAGACGCCGTTGTTCGCCGTTGCCTGGCCCTGCAAATGCTCGAAGTTCTCGATCAGCCGGGCATACGCCGGATAGACGATGTCGTGTATCGCCATGCCGGCACTGGCGAGCAGCGCGGCACGCTCCGGCTCCGGAAGGTCTTTCAGCTTCGCGAGTTTCTCGGCAAGGCCGGTGTAGAGCGCGTTCTGTTGCGGGGGCTGGGCGGTGAACGCGCGCATCTCGACAAGCACCTTGTCGACCACGAACTTGGGCGGAATCAGCCCGCGCTGTTCGCGCAGTTGCAGGCCTTCGAGAACCTGCCCGAATTTCACGTCGAAAAGATCGAGCCGCGCGATGTAGCTGCGCGCATCTGCCGCCGAGTCGATTGGATGCTGAGTAATGAGGAAGCTCGGCAACTCGCTCTGGATGCCGGCCGTCGGATTCAGCGGATAGTCGTGGAACTGCCAGGGCTCGCCGTCGAGCGTCGTCTTCAGGAAGAAGTCGAGAATGTCGTAGGAAAGCTGCCGTCCCTCGTCGAGTTTCGCGCGATCGTAGCGGTGCAGCGTGTCGAATTCATGCCGCAGCGAGGTCAGTTGTTTTTGCTGATGCGCGACCGAGGCGTCGTCGAGTCGCCGGTCGAAATAGCGGATGCCGAACGGATGCGGTATCAGGCTGGTGACCAGCTCCGGCATTGCCAGTGCTGCGCGGACGAAGATGCGGTCATAGAACAGGTCGATCGAATAGGGCTTGTAGAAGCCGACGTTGGCGATCCATGCCGCCGCGCCGAGCACGGACAGCAGTACGAGACCGCCGAGCCATTTCAATATCGTTTTCATGCGGGCTCACCCGGAGTGCACGACGGCAATAAAACGGGGAGCGCCATTCGCCGCGCTCCCCGGCATTCGATCAAGACGGTTTACTCGCTCGATGCGGTTTGTGCCGGACCCGCCAGCGGGTCCGCCGCCGGCTCCCAGCCGCAGCTCCGGCCCTCGTTCTGCTGCTTCAGCCAGTCCTGCAGCGGCGCGAAGTATTCGGTGATCGCCGAGGCATCCATCTGCTTGCCGCCGGTCAGCGCGGCCAGCGTTTCGGGCCAGGGCTGCGACGCGCCCTTCTTCAGCATCTCGGCGAACTTGGCGCCCGCTTCCTTGTTGCCGTAGATGTCGCATTCGTACAGCGGGCCCTTGAACCCAGCGGCATCGCACAGCGCCTTGTGAAACTGGAACTGCACGATGAAGCTCAGGAAATAGCGCGTGTAAGGCGTATTGCCCGGCACGTGGTACTTCGCGCCCGGATCGAAGTCTTCCTCGGTGCGCGCGATCGGTGGGGCGATACCCTGATAGCTCTCACGCAGTTGCCACCAGCCTTTGTTGTAGTCGGCCGGGGCAATCTCGCCGGAGAAAACCTTCCAGCGCCACTGATCGATCAACTTGCCGAACGGCAGAAACGCGATCTTCTCCAGCGCGCGTTTCATCTGCGCGTTGATCAGCGCCTTCTGATCTTCCTTCGCCTCCTTCACCAGGCCGATTTTTTGCAGATGCTTCGGTGTGATCGACAGCGTGATGGTGTCGCCGATCGCCTCATGAAAGCCGTCGTGCGCGCCGTTCTGGAACAGCGGCGGCAGGCCGTTGTACATCATGAAGTAGTAAACGTGGCCAAGTTCGTGATGAATCGTCGTGAGGTCTTCCTCGTTCGGCTTGATGCACATCTTCACGCGGACATCGCCCTTCTGGTCGAGGTCCCAGGCACTGGCGTGGCAGACCACGTCGCGATCGCGCGGGCGCGTCAGCATCGACTTCGTCCAGAACGTGTCCGGCAGTTTCGGAAAGCCGATCGAGGTGTAGAAATCCTCGGCGCGCTTCGCCATCGCGACCGACTCGGCGGCGTCGGCTTCATGCTCGGCCGAGACGAGCTGCTCCGGCGTCGGCTTCGACTTCGGATACTTTTCGCCCAGCAGCTTCTTCAACGCCGCATCGCGTTCGGCCTTCAGCGTAGCGCTGACATCGAGGCTGCCGACCCCCGGATACGGCTCGACTTGCGGATAGACGTTTTCCCAGGATTGCGCCCACATGTTGCCGAGCAATTGTGCGGGGATCAGGCCGTTCTTCGGCACCACCGCGTCACCGTACTTCGTATTGAGCTTCGCGCGCACATAGCAATGCAGCTGTTCGTAGAGCGGCTTGACCTGGCCCCAGAGGCGTTCGGTCTCGGCGCTGAACTCATCGGATTTCATGTCGTAGCCGGCGCGCCACATGTCGCCGAGATCCTTGAAGCCCAGTTCCTTGGAGCCCTCGTTCGCCAGCTCGGAAAAGCGCACGTAGTCCTTGCGGATGCCGCGGCCCACGGTATGCCAGCCCGCCCAGGCATCGGCGCGCTCGGCGGGCGTCCTGGCCGGATCGTCGATGACCTTTTCGAGATCGTCGAGCGTCAGGCACTCGCTCTTGCCTGGCGGGCACCACTTGCCGGCGCCGTACGCGCCGTCCATGCGCGAGGCGATCTGCGTCAGCTCTTCGAGCTTCTTCGGATCGCTCGGTGCCGGCAGCGACGTGGCGATCTTCAGCAGCAGCAATTGCCGCGCGACATCCGGCGCGATGCCGTCGACGCCGACGAATTTCTTCGACTCCTCGATCTGCCTGCTCAGCAGCGCGAGCCCGCGCTCGGTCTGCTTCGATTCCAGCAGCTGCGTGTCGTCGGTGATGTAAGTCGCCTTGACCCAGGACGCAGCGGTCGCCTCGGCGTAGTTCTTCTGGTATTCGGCGTTGACACCGTCAATGAATTTCGCGGCATCGGCGGCCGTCGCCTTGCCGGAGGCAGGTGCTGCGGCTTCCGGCGTTTTCGCGCCACCGCAGGCGGCAAGAGCAACCGCGAGGGCGACGGTCAATAAAAGATTGCGCATTCTGAACTCCCTGGTATTGGCTGCGGGATCGAGGCCCCGATTGGATCAGATGGGCTGGCGCCGGCAAAGGTTTAGCGGATGCCGCCCATCAGGCGTTTGAACACCGGACTGAGCAGGATCACGACGAGCCCGGCGCCGCCGCCGATCAGCATCATGCTCAGCAACTGGTGCGGCATCGCCGCCACATCGCCGCCGCCGACATGGCCGCCGATCAGGCCGGCCGCGAGATTGCCGAGTGCGGCGCCGAGAAACCAGGTGCCCATCATCTGCCCGACGTAGCGCGGCGGCGACAGCTTGGTCACGTTCGACAGCCCGATCGGCGACAGGCACAGCTCGCCCATGACGTGCAGCAGATAGGTCATGAGCAGCCAGCCCGGCAACACCCTGGCACCGCTGCTGACCACCAGCTTCGCCGCGAAAATCATGACGCCGAAGCCAAGGCCGAGTTGCAGCAGCCCGAGTCCGAACTTGAAAGGTGCGCTCGGGTCGAGATTGCGCCGCCCGAGCGCCACCCACAGCCAGGCGAAGAATGGCGCGAGCACGATCACCAATACCGGCGGAATCGACTGGTACCAGCTCGTCGGATGCTGGCCATCGGCGAAAAAGCTGCCGAGCGCCGAGCGGTCGGTGTAGTCGCGCGCGAACAGATTGAAGGTCGTCGCGGCCTGCTCGTAGCCGGCCCAGAAAAGTGCCGCGAGCACAAAGAACAATGCGATGACGATGACGCGGCCGCGTTCGGTCTTGTCGAGTCCGCCGAACAACAGCACGTAGCCGAAGAAGGCAACGGCGAACGCCACCATCAGCGTGCCCAGCGCTCGCGCCGCCTGGATCACGTTGACTCCGATCGCGCCGCTCAACAGCAGCGCCGCGCCGAGCGTGAGCAAGCCCCCGACGATCATCACGAGTTGCCAGTCGCGTCGCCGCTGACGCGAACTGCTTTGCTGGGGCAGCTTGCCGGCCTCGCCGAGATGATGGCCGGTGAAACGGTAATTGACGAGGCCGATCAGCATCGCCAAACCGGCGGAGAAGAACCCCCAGCGATAGCCGATGACTTCGCCGAGCGTGCCGGCGATCAGTGGCGCCACGAAGGCGCCGACGTTGATACCCATGTAGAACAGCGAGAAGCCGGCATCGCGGCGCGCGCCCGGCTCGCCCTCGTACATCTGGCCGACGATGGCGCTGATGTTCGGCTTGAGCAGACCGACCCCGAGCACGATCACCAGCAGGCCGAAGTAGAACAGCGGCGGCGTCGATGGAATCGCCAGAATGAAATTGCCCGCCGCGATCAGGATGCCGCCATACCAGACCGATTGCCGCTGCCCGAGCAGCCGGTCCGCAATCCAGCCGCCGGGCAGCGAGAACAGGTACACCGTGCCGGTGTAGAGACCGTAGATCGCACCCGCCGTTTCAGCTGGCAGGCCGAAGCCGCCCTTCGCGGCGGTCGCGGTCAGGAACAGGATCAGCAGCGCGCGCATCCCGTAGTAAGTGAAGCGCTCGAACATCTCGGTGAAGAACAGCGTGGCCAGGCCGCGCGGATGGCCGAGGAAAGTCGCGTTGGACATGGATGACCGAGGGTCGGGAGCAGCGTCGACTATGGCGGCGCGCATCGACAATGGTCAATCACGCCGCGCAACGAGCGCCCGGGCCCCAGGGCGGCTGCAGCATCGCCGCGCGAACTCGGTCGCAGTACCTATAATCGAGCCGCTGCCGGCTTGGGACGAAATAACTTGAAAGAAGTGTTCAACGCGATCGCGTACACGCTGGCGCACTGGCTGCTGCGCCCGCTGATCGGCTGGACCAAGTACCGCGTGGCGCCGGCGTCCTTGATCGGAATGCTGAAGCTCGACCCTTTGCGGCCGGTCTGTTACGTGCTGCCGCAGCGCAGCTGGATCGACCTGTTCGCGCTCGAACGCATCTGCCGCGAACACGGCTTGCCGCAGCCGTCGCGCGTGGCCGGCGCACTGCCGACGGTCGAGCGCGCCGGCCTGGTCTATCTCCCGGCTTTGCTCGAAACCTTCACCCACGGCCGCAGCTCCGAAAGCGGCCTCGCGAATCTGATGGCGGACGCGGCAGACCGACCCGGTTACGACTTGCAGGTCGTGCCGGTCTCGATTTTCTGGGGCCGCGATCCGGGCCAGGAAACCTCGCTGTTCAAGCTGATCTTTTCCGACAGCGTGCAGGCTGGGCGCATCCGCAAGTTGCTCATCGTGATCGCGAACGGCCGCAATGTGCTCGCGAATTTCGGCTTGCCGCTGTCGTATCGGGATTATCTCGTCAACGCGGCGGGCAACGCCGACGGGAGCCCCGCGCGGGCCGAGAAGAAACTCGCGCGAGCGCTGCCGCGCGCGCTGCACTTCCACTTCCTGCGCGCCCGCACGGCCGCACTCGGGCCGACGCTGCTGCGGCGCGGTGTCGTGATCGACGGCGTGCTCAATTCCCCGGGCGTGCGTCAGGCGATCGAACACGAGGCACGCGACAAGAACCTGACGCTGTATCAGGTCACGGCGAGCGCCCGGCGCAGCGCCGAGGAGATCGCGGCCGATTATTCATCGGCGGCGGTGCGGGTGATGGCGCGCATCCTCGGCACGATCTGGAACCGCGTGTTCAAGGGCGTGGAAGTGCAGGGGCTGGAGCGGGTCCGTGCGCTCGCGCAGACCCACGAAATTCTCTATCTACCCTCGCATCGCAGCCACGCGGATTACCTGCTGCTGTCCTATGTGCTTTACAGCGCCGGCCTGGTCGTGCCGCATATCGCGGCCGGCATCAACCTTAATTTCTGGCCGGTCGGCGCGCTGCTGCGCCGGGGTGGGGCGTTCTACATGCGCCGCAAGTTTTCCGGCGATCCGCTGTACACGGCGGTGTTCCGCGCCTATGTCGATGGCCTGGTCCGGCGCGGCTATTCGATCGAGTTTTTTCCCGAGGGCGGGCGCAGCCGCACCGGCCGCCTGCTGCCGCCGAAGACCGGGCTGCTGGCAATGGTCGCCGAATCGTCCTTGCGCTCGCGCGTGCGCAAAGTCGCGCTGGTGCCGGTGTTCATCGGCTACGACAAGGTCTGGGAGGTCGGCAGCTATTCCAGAGAATTGCGCGGTGGCGGCAAGCAGCGCGAATCCGCCGAAGGGCTGCTGAAGGCGACAAAGATTCTCGGCAAGTCCTACGGCAAGGCCTACGTCAATTTCGGCGAACCCGTGATCCTGCAGGATCACGCCGACGCGCATCTGCCCGGCTGGCGGGAGACGCTCGAAGCGAATCCCGATGCCCGACCCGAGGGCTTTTCGCGGTGGGTCACCGGGCTCGCGCAGGAGCACATGCGGCGCATCAACGCGGCGGCGGTCGCGAGCCCGGTCGGGCTCGCCGCCTGCGCGCTGCTTGCCGCGCCACGCCGCGCCGCGACCGAGGACGAACTGGTCGACCAGATCGGCCATTTCGTCGATCTGCTGCAAGCTTGGCCGGGACACCAGCAACTCATGCTGCCGATGTCGGACCCGAGAGCCGTGCTGGCCTGGGCCGCGCCGATCGCGCGCATGCAGCGTGTGCCGCATCCCTGGGGCTATCTGGTGGTCGGGGCCGGCCGCGACGGCGTGCTGATGACCTACAACCGCAACAACATCCAGCATCTGTTCGCGCTGCCAGCGCTGATCGCGGCGTTCTTCCGCACGCGCGGCATTCTCTCGGACGAGGCGATCTACACCGGCTGCCGCGCGCTTTATCCGTTCCTGCGCAACGAATTCTTCCTGCCCTGGGAACCGGCCGATTGCGAGGCGGTGGCGCGCGGCTATGTCGACCGCATGCTCGGCTCCGGCCTGCTGATGCGCGACGCGGATGGGCGATTGCGGAGGCCCGATGTCGGCAGTCCGGCCTACTCCGGTTTCGCCGCACTCGGCCACGTGCTCGGCGAGACGCTGGAACGCCAGGCCATGGCGGTGCTGCTGCTGACCGAGGAGCGCCAGAGCGGCCAGGAACTGCGTCGCGAGAAGTTCGAGAACGATTGCCGCCTGCTCGCCGAGCGCATGGCCGTGCTGACCGGCCGCGATGCGCCGGAATTCTTCGATCGTGCGCTGTTTGCAGCGTATCTCGACACGCTGATCGAGGTGGGCGTCGTCACCGAAGACGAGCACGGGCTGCTGACCGTGGACGCGCGCTGCGAACGCATCGCCGAACGCTCGGTTGAATTGCTCAGCGATGAAACCCGACAAACGCTGCTGCAACTGCTGGCGCGGCGGCGTTGATCGAAGCCATGCCGGCGGGGCGGGAGCCTGGGCTATAATCCGCGCGCGGCGAAGGTGGACATCCTTTTTCGTCCGCCTCAGCCACCCCCTCATTGCCATAGGATTCCAGACATGTTCAAGCCCAACCGCGCGCTGCTGCTGGTCGCCAGCGCCGCGTTCGTCGTCGCCTGCACCAAGCCGGCGGCAGAAAACAAGAGCGCCGCTGCACCCGGCGCCGCCCCCGCCGATCTCGGCACCGACGCCCAGAAATTCGGCTATGCCATCGGCGTCGACCTCGGCCGTTCGCTGGCCCAGGTCAAGGACGATGTCGACGTCAAGTCGCTCGAAAAAGGTCTTGAGGAAGTCGCGTCCGGCAAGGAGCCGCGCATGGACGACAAGGCCCGCGAGGAGATCAAGAACGCCGTCTCCAAGAAGATCCAGGAAAAGCAGGTCGCCGATCGCACGGCCAAGGCCGGCAAGGCCAAGACCGATGGCGAGACTTTCCTCGCCGAGAACGGCAAGAAGGACGGCGTGAAGACCACGGCCTCCGGCCTGCAGTACACGATCGAGAAGGAAGGCGAGGGCGCCGTTCCGACCGTCACCGACAAGGTCACGGTGAACTACAAGGGCACGCTGCTGAACGGCGAGACCTTTGACAGCTCCTACGATCGCGGCCAGCCGGCCACGTTCCCGCTTGCCAATGTCATCCCGGGCTGGACCGAAGGTCTCCAGTTGATGAAGGCCGGCAGCAAGGCCAAGTTCTGGATTCCGTCGACGCTCGCTTACGGCGACCGCGGCGCTGGCGGCAAGATTGGTCCGAACGAGACGCTGGCGTTCGAAGTCGAGCTGATCAGTGTCGAGAAGGCCGATGCGCCGAAGGCGGACGCTCCGAAGACCGACAAGCCGAAGCTCGAAAAGAAGAAGTAAGCTTTTTCGAGCATCAGCGAAAAGGCCCGGCAAGTCCGGGCCTTTTTGTTGCGCGTTGCCGGAAAGCGCAGCGCCGGTCGACGGAACAAACGGCCGGGACAGGCGTCACAAGGTCTGTTGCGAATCAGCCCGGAGTTCTCTCAATGCCGCGCACGACCATCAAGATTCACCTGCCCGCCTATCGTCGCCGCGCGCTGGAACTCCAGACCGATGCTCGCGAGGCGGCGGACGCCTACGACGTCAATATCGGCCGCTACATCGAATATCTGAAAGTGGCGGCCGCAGCAGCGGGCTTGGAAGTGACGACCGATACGCACGATGATGGTCCGACCTATGCCATCGAGGAAGAAGACCACGCCCGGAAAAAAGCCGCGCACGACTGGCTCGAGACGATTCCGGATATCTGGAACTGGATTCCGTAACCGCATCGCTATTTTCAGGTTTACGTGCAGCTCTGATCGGCCTCGCCCTTGGCCTTCTTCAATTCGACATCGAACTCTTCGTCGGTGTAGCGCGCGGGCTGGCCGTCGGGTCCGGTCTTGAACAAGCGGCGCGCGGTTTTTTCTTCGAGAAACGTGATGCGTTCGCGCGCTTTCGCGCAGCGCTCCAGGGTTTCGGCTCTGAGCTTGAGACCGGCCTCGCGCGTCTTGTTGACTTCGGCGGACTGCCTCTCCGCGCTCTGCTGTGCGTTGCGCAGACTCTCAACGTGCGGCGCCGGCGTGGCCGGCGCGACTTGTGGTGTCACGCGCTGGTAGGGCGCAACGGCCGGCGCGTCCTGCGAGAAATGGGTAATGCCGTCCTTGTCCACCCAGCGATAGATTTCGGCAGCGGCAAGACTGGCGAGCGGCAGGCCGCAGACGACCATGACGAGCAGGACTTTCTTCATGCGCGCAGTGTAGGGAAGCCGCGACCCGCCAACAATGCTGCACGCCGGGCGGTTCATTTCAGCGGAATGGCGCCGATGCGCCGCGCCCAGCGGTTCGCCTCCTCGGGCATGAAGCGGTCGGAATCGACGTCGGCGAAAATCGATTCCGGCTGGTCGTTGTCGATTCCGGTGGCGAGGTAGCGTCGCGCCGGAAGATCGTAGACGGTTTCGAGCGCGGGCATGAGCAGGGGCTGATCATAGGCCATCAGCGTGTGAATCTCCTGCACGCGCAGCAGTTGATCGTCGCGCCCATAAAGTTCGACGAGCAGGATTTGCCAGGAGTCTTCGTCGAGATACAGGCGCCGCCGGGTCCAGACTCCGGGCAGGCTGTGCGGCAGAGTCGCCTCGACCACCCAGACGCGATGCAGCTCATAGCGCAGCGGCGGGAGATTGAGATGGCGCGGTCCGAGCAGGTCGGCGATCGTCAATCCGGCGCGATGCAGGCGGTAGGCGTTGTAAGGCACATAGATTTCGCGCTTGCCGAGCAACTTCCACTTGTAGCGATCCGGACTACCGCTGTAGCCCTCGCGCTGATCCTCGTTGAGCAGCCCATCGGCGCCGATCACCCCGACATCGCCGCCGACTTCGCTGGTCCGGGACAAGAGCGGCCGGTCCGGTCCCGGGCTGCGCTGCCAGCCGTAGTACGGCGGCTTCAGCGTTTCGTGCGTGAGCTTGAGCGAGCCGGCAAGACGTGCCGGATCGAGGACCGCAAGGACGTCGAACGTCACGACGCTGCCCTCGCTTCTGAAGTTTGGTGCGTCGACCGTACTGAATTTGCTGCGCTGATAAAACCGGACCCGCGAGACATCCCCGGACGCCGCGACGGTTGCCTGCACGTAAATGCGGTCGCGTCCCCGACCGCGCCAGCGCAGACGGTGATTCCAGATCGCTTCGAGCCCGCCGTCGGATTCGTTGCCAATGATCGGAAACGGTACGCCACCCGCGGCCTGTTCGAGCTGGCCGTCGGCTTCCGCGAAGTGCGCCTTCTCGGCATTCTGCCGGCTGCCGGCGTAAAAGACTGCGGGCGCGGCTGCACTTCGATGCGCCGCATAGACGGGCATCCCGAAATCGTCAGGCAGCGCCGAGAACAGGGCCCGTTGACCGGGCGTCAGCCGCGCCTCGTAATTGGCAAGCGTGTCGCGCGTGATCGTGAACAGCGGCTTCTCGTCCGGCCAGGGATCGACATAACGGCCCTGCGCCATGAACCCGGCCGGCAGACGCTCGGGTGTCAGTCCGCCGTCCCAGGCGGGAATGCTGTCGTCGGCATTGCCAGCGCGCTCGGCGCCCATCGGCGTGAGCTCGCCATCGAGGCGGCGGGCCTGTTCCGGCGACACGGCCGCCTGGGCCGGAACCAGGCCGGCCAACAGCAAGAGCGTGATCCAGACACGATCCATCACGAACTCCTTTTTAGTTTGCGTGGACCATACCCCAACACGACGGATCGATCGCCGATACGGTCCGCGCTTGCTTGCGTACGCACCGGTACGTTACGGTTTTGAGCCGGCACTCGTGTACGGCCAAAACGAACCCATACCGCGATGACTCCCGAATCGGCGTCGAAAGCCAGTCTCAGTGTCGAAGCCTGGGCCGAAGCCGCACTCGAGGCACTGGCGTCCGGCGGCCTCGACGCCGTCGCGGTCGAGCCGCTCGCGCGCCGCCTGCGCGTGACCAAGGGCAGCTTCTACTGGCACTTCGCGAATCGCGAGGCGCTGCTGCATGCCGCGCTCGCGCTCTGGGAAAAACGCGAAACGCTCGATGCTCTCGAAGGTGTTGCGGAAATCGACGATCCATTCGAACGCATCGTCCGCTTGTTCAAACAGGCCAACGCCAGCCACAAGGCCGGCCGGCTGTATCTTGGTCTCGCGGCCGCGAGCGACGACCCGGCGGTCGGCGAGGTCGTGCGCCGTGTCTCGGCGCGCCGGCTCGCCTATCTGAACCAGTGCTATCTCGCGCTCGGCATGAACGCGCACGATGCGCGTCTCTGGTCGACGTTCGCTTACGCTACCTTCATCGGCAACCAGCAGGTTCATCGCGACGTACCCGAGCGCTTTCCCGACGGGGCGGATTTTCGCGAGTACTTCAAATTGATGTTGAAGACGCTGGTGCCGCATGTCGCCGACGATGGCGACGCCGCCGGCGCCCATCCGACGCTCGTGCGCCTGCATCCACCCGGCGACGCGTAGCGCTCGCCAGCGTGACTTAGACTGGCGAGCCCCATGGTTGCGCCAAGGAACACGGACGCCAGCGCCAGCCACTACCGGGCACCATCCTCATCGTGCGGAAGAATCCTGTGCAGCATTTTGTCGTCGAAGTGATTTACTGCGTGCCGGTCGCGCGTATCGAAGAGAGCAGCGCGGCGCATCGCGTCTATATCCAGTCCGGCATCGATCAGGGTCTGATTCTCTGCGCCGGCCCGCGTGTGCCACGCGAAGGCGGCATCATCCTCGCGCGCGCCGACTCGCAGGCGACGCTCGAAGCGTTCTTCGCGGCCGATCCCTATTTCCGCGAGGGGCTTGCCGACTATCGCTATGTCCAATTCCAGCCGCTGCGCCATCAAGCCGCGTTGATCGACTGGGTCGGCCCGGCCTGACCGGCCGCGGCGGCAACGTTTCAGTAGGCCGAGGCGCCGCTGATCCAGCGTTCGACATCGGCGCTGTCGTCGATAAGTTTTTCGATCCCGCGCAACAAGACCGGCGCGCCCTCGCAACCGAGATAGTGCGTGATGGTCCGATGACGGCCATCGAGCATGAATTCCATCGTCACGGTCGCGGCATCGGTCGACCATAGCCCGCAGGCCGGCCCGGCCGGCGTGTAGTCGTCCGCGAGTGCTGCGAACGACGGATCGCGCAGCGCATTCCGCAGCGCAGCCATCTTTGGCGCGGGAATCTGTTCGTACTGTGTTCCAGTCGCCGCGACAAAGCGCTCGCCTTTGAATTCCACCGCACCGTCGCCGCGTATCGTGACCGCGTAGGACGGACATTTGCCGTAGCAGCCGGAGCGCCGCAGACGAACGTCGAAGACATCCGCAGCGACTTCCCGCGGAGCGGGGTTCGCTTGCTGAAGCCGGGCCGGATTTTTCGTCTGCGCTGGCGTCGAGGCGGTACAACCGCCGAGCCCGATTGACGAGAAGAAGATGACGGCGGCGACGCGATAACGATTCATCGCGGCAGCTTACGCCGACGTGGGACCGGCAACAAAAAAATCCCGGGAAAGCTTCCGCCTTCCCGGGATTGCTGCTGCTACTGACGCGTTTTGCTTAAGCGCGCTTGCGGCGGCGCAAGGCGAGCGCCAGCAGCCCTGGCAGGAACATCAACACTCCGAATGAACCACCGCCTGGCGGCACGCCGACGACGACGTTGACCGAATCGGTCGAAGTCAGGCCGGAGCGGCTATCGGTTGTCGTCAGCTGGAACGTGTAGGTGCCGACTGCGGTCGGCACTACCTGCGGCTGCGCACTGAAGGCGCCGACCAGCGCCACGATATCCGGGCCACCGGTCTGCACCCACTGGTAGGTCAGCGTGCCGCCACCGACCGGTAGGGTCGAGGCGCTGCCGTCGAGCGTCACGAGATGGCGCAGGATTGCGGTCTGATCCGGTCCGGCGTTCGCGACCGGTGGCTGGTCCGGAATGCCGTTCTCCACGACGATCGCGCTGAACGGCAGGTTGGTGATGCCGGTGAAGCTGACATTGTCGACGAACCAGCCGAACGAGGTGCCGCCGTTGTCGGTGACTTCACGGAAGCGCAGCCGCACCGGGCGGCCGGCAAAGGCGTCGCCGAAGCTCAACACGACGTGGTCGAGAGCGGGGATCGCTGCGCTGTCGCCAACGAAGCCGGGGTGGCCGGCGGAGTCATCGTTCGGCGACGGTGTTCCGTCCGGCCCCAGAGCCAGAACGATGCCGTTGTAGCCCGTGCTGCCCGCAAACGTGCCGCCCGCGGCGATCGCGTCGGTCCAGGTCGCACCGTTGTCGGCGCTGATCTCGATCACGCCACCGTCGAACCCGATATTGGTCGGCGGCGTCGTGCCTGGATCGACCCCGGAGAATTCGAACGAGAAGACATGATCGAACGCGATGCTGAAGCCGGTCGAAGCCTGCAGCACCGGCGTGGTCAGGCGGACATCGGTAGCGCCGGTGTTGTCCAGCGCAAACCAGCCCGTTCCAGGCCCGCCGTTGATGCTCGCGGCATCGGTGAGGGTCCAGTTGGCACCGGTTCCCACCAGCACCGCACTCCAGTCGACGCTCGATGCGAGCGGCTGCTCGAAGTCATCATTCGTCCGCGCGTTGCGCTGTATGTCGTAGTTGACGAACAGATTGAACGTCACCGGGGCCGGCTCGAAAACCGAACTGGGAGTCGGGCCGCTGTCGGCGAACGTCAGCGTCAGCGTCAGCGCCTGTGCAGTCTGGGTGGCGCTGTTGAGTCGCACTTCGACGGTACCGGTGACCGTTTGACCGATAGCAATCGGCGCCGCCGTGGAAGCCGGGAATGTCAGCTGGCCGCCTTTGCCGAAGGTCACGTCGCCGTTCGCTGTCAGGTTGGCAACGACCGGTGTCGTGATATCCGCTGTACCGTTGTTGACCATGCTCAGCGTCAGCAGCGCGGTTTCACCCGGGTCGAGCACGCCGTCGTTGTCGATGTAGCCGACTGCGCCATTGAGGTAGCTGAAATCCAGCGCGGCGTTGGTGATGTCGAGCCGACCCGCGAGCGCAGTGAAGTCTTCGACCGCGTTGGCGTTCGTGGTACTGGCACGATCCGGCGCGACCGCGCCGGCGCCCATGCCGCGCTTGGCGAACGCGGTCGCCATCAGCTGGAAGTCCGCGCCGGTTGCGTCGGTTGCACGCGCCGCTGCCAGCAGCGCATCACGCGCCTCCAGCATCGTCGGCGCGTTCGGCGTCATCTTCAAGCCCGCGATGACATAGCTCTTCATCCGCTCCTGCGCCTGCGTGAAGCTGTAGCGCGGATCGTTGAGCAGGCTGGCGTAGATTTCCCAGAGCACGTTGCACCAGATTTCGCCGGTGTTGTGCACTTCCGAGTTGTCCGCCCCATTCTGGCCGAAGGCCAGCGGCGCGGTGGTCGGCAGTGCCACCCCGTCGGAGATGTGACGGAAGGTCAGCGGAAACGTGGTGAAGCTGGTCGAGTACGGCGCACGACGGATGCCGAAGTAAGCGTCGCCCACCGCGTAGAAGGCCAGAGGGTAGGCGCCTTCGAAGTTGCCGTTGCCAGAAACTCCGCGGTCCTCAGGACGCACGGTCAGCATCATCGAGCTGAAATCGCTCCAGCCTTCGCCCATGCCGCGGCCCTGTTGATTGCTCAGGCCGCTGGCATCACCGACCAGGCGGTTGCTCGTGGTGTGGAACCACTCGTGCGCGATGATCTGGATATCGACCGTGCCGTCACGATCGATCGAGATTCCGCGACGCACACGGGCATTGACCGGGCCCGGCGTGAGCGCGGCACGAATGGTCTGACCGTCCGCCTGACTGACTGAAAGTGTGCCGATCGTCGCGGCCGGCTGGGTGGGATCGCCTAAGAGTCCCGGTGCATCGCCGGCGCGGTTGTTGGCGAGGATCACGGCAGTGGCGCCGGCGTTCTGCGCGTTGACTGTCTTGGTCTGGAACGAGCAGGTCCCGCGGTCGATGAGAACGATGTTGCCGGTAACGGCTCCGGCGTTGGTGAACGGCGTGCAGCCGTCCAGCGGTGCTGACGCGACGACGGTACCGGTGACATCGAAAGTCAAAGGCCCGAAGCCGGCAGTGTTGAACGGCACGCTGCCGATGCCGGCAGGCGAGTTGATCGTGACTTCGCCATTGACCGCGCCGTCGAACAGATACATCTGCTGGCGCGGGCTCATGCCGTCGGATGGTGTGCGTTCGTTGGCGTTGTTGCGGCCGCTGAAATCCTGGCCTTCCGCCAGCAGAACGTCGTTTTCGGCACCGCCACGGCTGAAATTGCTGGTCTGGGCATTGCCGGAGGCTTCGTTGAAGCCGTTGTCGTACCACCAGTCATGCAGCCAGTTGTTGACATAAAACTGATTGACGACCGCGAAGTTGCGCTGCGAGTCGGTGGACGGATCGGCATCAGGGGTATACGGGAAGTCGAACGTGTTCGACGTGGCATTGGCGCGGCGATCGGCAGTGCCCGGCTGGAAGCCGTCGCCGGTGATCGTGCCGGTATTCGGATCGACCGATCCCGAAAGATCGAGATAGGCGTCGACATTGTTGCCGGTCGTGGTCGTTGCACCGGCGGGCAGCCAGGGATCATTGGTCGAGATCGGGCCGTTCCCCAGCGTCACCAGGTTCGTCGCGGCGGGGGTGCGCGGCAGATTGCCGTTCGGCGCGGTGCCGACGTAGGGGTCATAGCCGGTGCCCAGGGGGCTGTCGAAGGGCTGATGGATGCCGGTCGAGTCGGCGTACGCGCGATAGGTGAAGTCGTAATCGATCTGATCCTTGCGGAACAGCACCTTGCCGTCATTGGCCGAAACGACATAGCCGTAACCATAGGAATCGGCCTGATCGACACTGCGGCCGCCGACTTCGACGTACCACGCCGGGATATAGGCGCCGTCCAGATAGTAGTAGACCTTTTTCGCACGCTGCTCGCCTTCCGGACGAATCTCGCCGGTGCGCGAGGTGGCCTTGTAGACCGTGTAACCGTTGCTGTTGCGCGTAACCGAAAGCGCCGATGAGGGGAGCGACTGGCCGCTGAAATCGGCGAACGCCAGCGCGATCGCTCGATCCGCAGCAACGGCAAACGTTTCCTTCGCTTGCGCCGCAGCGGTCGTGATGTGGCCGGACCCCAGCACGGTCTTAGAGTTGTCCTGCGGCGCAAAGTAGCCCGAGGTCGCAACCAGTTTGAGGTTGCGGTCCATCATCACGTTCATCTGCCGGCCGAAGACTTCGAGACCGTCATGAGTCTGCTGGAAGCGAGCAATGATCGGGCCCTTGCCGAGATCGTGCAGTTCCATCATTTTCGCGTCGCCGACGGTACCCTTCGACAGCTTCAGTGCGGGCTGGCCGAGCAGATAGTCGCGCGCCGCTGATTCGACAATTTTCCCGCTCTTCACCGGCGCGATCAGCGCAGCTCGGGTATTCGCGCCCGCCCACAGAAATGTGGTCGAGCCGAGCCGTGCATCGAAATGCACCGCGCCGCTGCCGAGTGCCGATTGCGTCGGTAGTTTGAAGGCGCCGACGTGGCTGTTGCCGCCGCGCGCCGACGTGAATTTCGACAACACCCTGGAGTTCGCTGTGGGCGCGCTCAGTGCTGCGTTGTAATTGGGTTGCGAGCCCTGTGCCGCCATCGCGCTGGACGCACCCAGCACAGCGGCAAGAATGCCGATGACATGTTTTCTCATTGTCTCCACTCCCTTAGATTTTGCGAGAACTTGATGGGCACCGTCGCGAACAGCCCTGGGGAAAATCGGGACGGCCACGAAATGCGATGACTTTGCTGGGCCCTCACTACAACCTCGCTTCGAGCCCCCCTGGATAGGTCGCGCGCAACGACGATACGTAACGGTCTTGAGAATAGGCCGGTTCCCGCAGCGGAGTAAACAAACGAAATATTTACTTTTGCTGTTGCGTCGCAGCATGATCTGGGCAGTGATGTAGCGGCTTTTGACGGTGAGGCCACGAGACTAATAGTCCGGTTCCGGTCGATCCAGAAAACCCCGCGTTTGAACCGCAGGAAATCTTCAGCGGCTTGGTCGCGACGCGACCTCCCCGTCGCGCAGCAATCGTTGGTTGTAGCGAGCGACTTGCGCCAGTTGAGCGTGAGCGAATCCGGCCGACGCATGCAGGGGCGCGGTGGCCGCCGCGATGACGAGGCTCAGATGCACGCTGCTGTCGTTGAGTGCATCGCCGATCGCCGCCTGCGGCGTTCGCCGCAAGCCGTCGAGGAAATCGAGCAGGGCGCGAATACGCGCCAGGGTGTGATCGCGCGTTGTTTCGTCGCCGACGATGCTTTCGCGCAGCGCACTCGCCGCCACTTCGAGCGGATGCTTGTCGGTGATCACGGCGCTGATGCGGCCGTCCTGTGTGAGCGTTGCAACGGCCTGCTCGCCCTGGGCCGCGCCGGGCGCCTGCGCGAGGCTCGTGTACTGCATGAAGTAATCATGGAACCGGTCGGGCCGGATCACACGCAACGGCTCGGGCGCCGCGCCGCCGGTTTCGAGCGCGCAGGCACAGGCGTCGAGATGAACCACCATCGAACGCAGCTCGAACAAGCTGCGGCCGCCGACGACTGCGTCCTCCTCGCCCAGCGCCGAATAAAAGCGCTGGATCGCGCGCGCGAGCGGCCGGTGAATCGCTTCGCTCGACTGCTCGGCAATCGCCAGATAGCGGGTCAGATTCGTCGCGTGTCCGAGCAGCGCCGGAAGCTGTCGCGCGCTCGCTGGCAATAATTCGGCAACATCGAGATCGGCGTAGAGCTGGCGGATCAGTTGCCTCGCGAAGTCGTACGGCCGCGGCGCCGCGCCGGCGTCGAATATTTTGGTCGTCATTTGTCGTAAATAAATGCGGCTTCAGATCAGCCGCAGCCGCGCCAGTTCTTCCTTGAAATAAGCGTAGAAGATCGGCGCGGCGATGATGCCGCTGATGCCGAACGCGGTCTCCATGATCAGCATTGCGATCAAGAGCTCCCACGCGCGCGAGTGAATCTGTGATCCGATGATCCTGGCGTTGAGAAAATATTCGAGCTTGTGGATGACGATCAGGAACACCAGCGACGCCAGTGCCATCTGCAGCGAATGGCTCAGGCTGACGATGACGATCACCGAGTTCGAAATCAGATTGCCGAGGATCGGGATCAGCCCGACCACCCAGGTCACCGTCACCAAGGTTTTCACCTGCGGCAGGTGCACGCCGAACAGCGGCAACGCGACGCCGAGATAGAGCCAGGTAAAGCCGGCGTTGAGCGTCGCGATCCAGGTCTGCGCGAAGACCACGCGGCGGAACGACAATGCGAGCCGTGTCCCCCGCTCCGCGATCGTCTGGGCGAGCGGTCCCCGTTCGGCGCTCGTTGCGGTATCGCGCAGCGCCAGCAACGCGCCGACGATGATGCCGATCAGGATATGCGCGAGGCTGCGCCCGAAGGATTTGCCGAAACCCTGCAACGTGCTCGAATGTTCGCGCAACCATGCGACGAGATCGAGACGCAGTTCGTCGGCATCGGTGGGTAGCGAGTCGACCAGCCAGCCAGGCAGTTGTCCGCGCGAGCTGTCGAGTGCTTCGGCGAGTTTGCGGAACAGTTCCGGCAGGCTGTCGGCGCCGTGACGCAGCAGTGTGATCACGCCGAAGATCGCCAGCGTCACGATGGCGACGACGATACCGGTCAGCAGCGCGACCGCGAGCAGCTTGGCCGAGTCGTGTCCGAGCGCGGCCACGCGCAGGCGCCGCGCGAGGCTGTGCACCAGTTCGTGCACCAGCAGTCCGGCGATCAACGCGGACAGAAGATGAAGAGTCAGCACCATCACCATCAGCGCCGCAGCGACCGCGAGCGTGATGACATCGGCGCGGCTGACCGGGTGCTTCGAAAATTCGTGCGTCATCGGCGGTGTCGGCGTGAACATCGGCGAATGATAGGGCGTCGTTGCCGGGTGCGCCTGCGCGGCGCGGCGCGATCGGCGAAAATGCTGACATGCAGATCGGCCCCTACCTCATCGAACCCGCGCTCGTACTCGCGCCGATGGCCGGCGTCACCGACCGCGCGTTCCGCGTGCTGTGCCGCCGGCTCGGCGCCGGGCTTGCCGTGTCGGAAATGACCAGTGTCGATCCACGCATGTGGACGACCGAGAAGTCGCGCACGCGCATGGATCATTCCGACGAACCGGGGCCGGTCTCCGTGCAGATCGCCGGGAACGATCCGTCGATGCTCGCCGAGGCCGCGCGCTACAACGTCGCACACGGCGCGCAGCTCATCGACATCAACATGGGTTGTCCGGCAAAGAAAGTCTGCAAGGTCGACGCCGGCTCGGCGCTGCTGCGCGACGAAGCACTGGTCGCGCGCATTTGCAGCGCCGTGGTCGCCGCCGTCGACGTACCGGTAACGCTGAAGATCCGCACGGGCTGGTCGCGCAGCGAGCGCAACGGCGTGCGCATCGCGCGCATCGCGGAAGACGCGGGCATCGCCGCGCTCGCGGTGCATGGCCGTTCTCGCGAAGATCGCTTTGAAGGCGATGCCGAGTACGACACGATCGCAGCGATCAAGCAGTCGGTGCGCGTGCCGGTCATCGCCAATGGCGACATCCGCACACCGTTTGATGCGCGTGCCGTGCTCGAACACACGCATGCCGATGCGCTGATGATCGGCCGCGCCGCGCAGGGTCGCCCCTGGATCTTCAACGAGCTCGCACATTTTTTTGCGACCGGCGAGTCCCTGCCGCCGCCGTCTCCGGAATGGATCGGCGCGCTGCTGCTCGAACATCTCCGCGGGCTCTACGCGCTCTACGGAGAAGCGCACGGCGTGCGCATCGCGCGCAAACACATCCGTTGGTATTGCGAGGATCACAGGGGCGCGTTCCAGTTCTGGCGCGTCGTCAGCAAAGAAATTTCGGCCGCAATGCAGTACGCGCGCGTCGCTGAATTCTTTGGTGTGGAGGCACTGCCGCTGGCCCTTGCGGCCTGAGCTGCGAGTCAAGCCCGGCAAGGATTTGACGGATGTTGCGGAATCGGGCGGTTGACGCCGGATCAATAAACAACGGGCATAAAAAAGGCTCGGCGTCTGGGGCGCCGAGCCCAAGGCGGGAACGGCGTTATTAGGCTTTTTTCTTCGGTGCAGCTTTCTTCGCGGCAGCCTTCTTCGCCGGAGCCTTCTTGGCGGCAGCTTTCTTCGCCGGCGCCTTCTTCGCTACGGTTTTTTTTGCAACGGCCTTCTTCGCAGCAGCTTTCTTCACAGCCATGGGAACCTCCCAACTTTCAAATTAATGACCTGACTCGTCAACGCCTTTCGCTGGCAATGTCAAGGCCACATCCAATAGTGTCACCACTGGATTTGAAACACAATATCTAGTAGAGCGACTTCGACATGCTGGCGATACACGGTGCACAAAAAAAGATCGACGGCTTTTCGATTTCCTGATTGTTGTCGCTGTCGTAATCGTCGCGCGTCATCGACTTGCACTTGATATGAGCCCGAGTGAAAGCGGAAGGCAGTGACGTGATGAGTGTCGCCTCGACTCCCAAGTTGTCGGAGGCGCGAAGTACTCGACGACATCGAACCCTGTTGTCAGCCCCAAGGAACTCGCGCGGCATCTCCCGCGTATTTCTGTGATGGGCAAACGTCCGCGATTGCGGGAATCAGCTTCCAGCGCCGGGGGGAAGCGACTGTTATCGAGTGGCGCGTCCGAGCCGAAGCTGCGCTCGCCGCATTGCGTACGGACGGTATCGTCGATGCGATCCGCGCTCGCTATTCGCGATTCAGATTTCGAACGAAGTCGCGAGCGCGACCTTCTCCCAGTCCGCCAGCTCCTGGGTCATCGAGGCGAGCTTGGCGCGGATGCGGGCTACCGCAATATCGCCGAGCGGCAACCGCAGCGGCGGCTTCGCGGATTCGACGACACGGATCATCGCCGCAGCGGCTTTCGCCGGATCGCCGGGTTGCCTGCCGCTGTAACCATTGAGTAGCGCGATGGTCTTGTGTGCGCTGTCGGCGTAAGCATCGATGCGGTTCGCGGGGGTTGCGAGCGAGGGCCCGGCCCAGTCGGTGCGGAACGGGCCGGGTTCGATGATCGTCACGCGAATGCCGAACACGCCGACTTCCTGCGCCAGCGCTTCGGAATAACCTTCGAGCGCAAATTTGCTGGCGTTGTAGATGCCGAGGCCCGGCGTCGAAGCGAAGCCGGCGACCGAGGAGATTTGCAGGATGTGCCCGCTGCCCTGGGCGCGCATCTGCGGCAGCACCGCACGGGTAACGTTCAGCGCGCCGAACAGGTTCGTTTCCATCTGCGCCCGCGCTTCCGCATCGCTGACCTCCTCGATCGCGCCAGCGAGCCCGTAGCCGGCGTTGTTGACCAGCACGTCGATGCGGCCGAACGCAGCCAGCGCTTTGATCACGGTGGTCCGGACTTCGGCCTCGACGTTCACGTCCATCGCGAGATGCATTACCCGGTCTGTTGCGGCCGCGCCCAGTCCCTTGAGCGCGCCGACATTCCGCGCGGTGGCGACGACACGGTCGCCTTTCGCCAGCACCGCTGCCGCGAGCGCGCGGCCAAGACCCTTCGAGCAGCCCGTGATCAGCCAGACCTTCGTTGGAGTTTTCGACATGGGGCGCTTCCTTGAATTATGAGAGTAGGATCAGTGGCTGCAACGTCTGCGGGATGTTACCCCGCAGGGAGCCGGCGTTCGACAGTCGCAAAATTACCGCGTACAGTGCCGGTGCACTCGTTTCAAGCAACGTATTCACCGTGGTCTCTTTATCCGCTACCAGGCGGGGCTGTCAGTCTCCCGGCTACCTTTCTTGATCGCTTGCAAAAAAACGGGTTTCGACCCGGTCTACTGTTCTTATTAATCGTTAAAGGAATGTCGCAATGGCTGATTCAAATGCAACTGGCACGGTGAAGTGGTTCAACGACGCGAAAGGCTTCGGCTTCATCACCCCGTCCGACGGTGGCGAAGATCTCTTCGCTCACTTCAAGGAAATTCAGGGGACTGGCTTCAAGACCCTCAAGGAAGGTCAGCGCGTCGAGTACAAGGCCGCGCGCGGTCCGAAGGGCATGCAGGCGACTCAGATTCGCCCGCTCTAAGCCTTAAGTGTAGGATTTTAAGACCGCGGCTTCGGCCGCGGTTTTTTTATGCGCTGAATCATGCCCGCCGGTCGGGAGGGTGGGCGCGGAGGCGAAGACGCGCCTAAGCTCCGCTTGCAAATGCAGTTAACGGGCTGACATTGAGTTGAGTCCCAATACTTCTCCAGAGTTCGTCATGACAGCAGCAGCCTCCGTGCGCAGCAAAAGTCCGGTCAACTGGCCGGCCGTGACCATGTTCGCGGTCAGCACGCTCGGCCTGCTGACGGTTTTCCCGTGGTACGCCTGGAGCCACGATTTCAGCCTTGGCGCCTGGATTGCCGGCGCGGTCTTCATGTACGCCAGCGGCATGTCGATTACCGGCGGCTACCACCGTCTGTGGGCGCATCGCGCCTATGAGGCCCACTGGAGTCTGCGGCTTTTCTACATGCTGTTCGGCGCGATGGCGTTCCAGAACTCAATCCTGATCTGGGCCTCGCTGCATCGCGTTCATCATCGGCATGTCGACGATATCGACAACGATCCGTATTCGATCAAGCGCGGTCTCTGGTTCGCGCACATCGGCTGGATGCTGCGCGATTATCCGAGCGCGAAGCTCGACTTCGCCAACGCGCGCGATCTTCAGGAAGACCGCCTGGTGATGTTCCAGCATCGCCACTATCTGGTCATCTCGCTGGCGATGAACATCGCGCTGCCGCCGCTGGTCGGCGCCGCCTTCGGCGATCCCTGGGGTTTCCTGCTGGTGGCCGGTCTGCTGCGGCTCGTGATCAATCACCACTTCACGTTCTTCATCAACTCGCTCGCGCATTGGTGGGGTCGGCGGCCCTACACCGGCGACAACACGGCGCGCGACAACGACATCATCGCGCTGTTCACCTACGGCGAGGGCTATCACAACTACCACCACCTGTTTCAGTGGGACTACCGTAACGGCGTGCGCTGGTGGCAGTTCGATCCGACGAAATGGTTGATCGCCAGCCTGTCCTGGCTTGGACTCACGCGCGGACTCAAGCGGGTGCCGGAGTTCAGGATCCAGCGCGCGATGCTGCAGCGTCAATTTGAAAAGGTTCGCGAGCGCCTCGAAGCCTGCAAGAATCCAGGCCGCCTCGCGGTGTTGCAGCAGCAGCTCGAGCAGGAACTCGAAGCTTTCAAGGTCACGGTCAACGCCTGGAGCCAGTTTCAGTCCGAGCGCATCGACGCGGCGCGCAGCAGGCTCGCCGATCAATGGGAGCACAGCGAGACGCGCCACAGCCTGCAAATGCTCGAAGACCGTCTGCGTCTGCAGCGGCATCGCATGCAGTTGCTGCGCTGGCAGACGGCCTGACGCTCGCCCATGAAGTAAAAAAGCCGCGACCTTCATCGCGGCTTTTTTGGGCCCCGTGTTTCAGTCGACCGTCAACACGATCTTGCCGATGTGCTCGCCCCTTTCCATGAGCTGATGCGCAGCCGCCGCTTCCGCGAGTGGATACGTCGCGTGGATCAGCGGCCGCACGCGACGAGCCTCGATCAGCGGCCAGACTTTTTCCAGCAGCGCGGCCGCAAGCTGCGCTTTCGCCTCGTTCGACTGCGGCCGCAAGGTCGAGCCGGTAATCGTCAGCCGCTTGCGCATCACGGCGCTGAAGTCGAGCGCGCTGGTTCCGCCACGCAGGAACGCGATGAAAACCAGGCGGCCGTCGAGTGCGAGGCTGTCGATGTCGCGCGGAATGTAATCGCCGCCAACCATGTCGAGGATCACGTCGACGCCACGGCCTCTGGTCTTCTCGGCCACGACCGTGGCGAAGTCCTGCTCCGGATAAGGAATCGCGACATCGGCGCCGAGCGCCACGCAGGCCGCGCATTTTTCCGGCGTGCGCGCGGTCGTGAACACGGTTGCGCCGAAGGCTTTCGCGAGCTGGATCGCGATCGTGCCGATGCCGCTCGCGCCACCGTGGATCAAGATGCTTTCGCCAGTGCGCAGCCGGCCGCGTTCGAACACATTGCCCCAGACGGTGAAGAGATTTTCCGGCAACGCCGCCGCCTCGATTGCACTCAGACCTTTCGGCAACGGCAGGCAATGCGCGGCAGGCGCCACGCAGAATTCCGCGTAGCCGCCGCCCGGCGTCAGCGCGCAGACGGCATCGCCGATGCGCCATTCGGCGACACCCGCGCCGATTGCGGCGACCGTCCCCGCCACTTCCAGTCCGAGTATCGGCGAAGCACCCGGCGGCGGCGGATACGCGCCCATGCGTTGAAACACGTCAGGCCGGTTGACGCCCGCAGCGATCACGCGGATCAGCAGCTCGCCGGGCGCGGGCTTCGGTTCCGGGCCTTCGGCAAGCACCAGCATTGCGGGCGCGCCCGGCTTCTTCAGATCGACGAATTTCATTGACGCACTTTAGTCCTGTTCGTGGTGAGAGAGGCTCTGCTATCGTCGCGGCGCAATCGACCCATGCCGCAAGCAAACCGAAGGAAAGACCGCCACGCCATGCCCGTGTTCCCGCGCACGAAAGTGCGGATTCCCCGCGATCTGAAACCCGTCACGACGATCGACCGCAAGGCCGAATCCGTCGCATCCGGAGCCGGGCTGAGCGACGACGACGCCAAGCAGATCTGGCTCGCGCTGAAGGCGTTGTACCGCACCGGTGCCTATCCGGGCCTTGGGTTCTGCCTGCGCCGCAACGGCGTCGTCGTGTTCAACCGCGCGATCGGTCACGCCCGCGGCAATGGCCCGAGCGACGGCACGGATGCCGAAAAGATTCTGCTGACGCCACAGACGCCGGTCTGCCTGTTCTCGGCCTCGAAAGCGGTGACCGCCGTGCTGATCCACCAGCTCGCCGAGCAGGGCGGCATCGATCTCGATGCACGCGTCAGCCACTATGTTCCGCAATTCGCGCGCGCCGGCAAGAGCGACACAACGATCGCCGACGTGCTCGCACATCGCGGCGGCTTTCCGACGATGCAGATCGCGAAGTCGGAGCGGCGCGTGGAGCTGCTGCAAGACTGGAACCGCGTCATCGAGATGATCTGCGCAGCCCCCGCCGCGCGCAGCCGCAGCATGGCCTACCACGCGATCACCAGCGGCTTCATCCTCGCCGAGATCCTGCAACGTGTGACCGGCAAACCGATCCAGCACGCGCTCGATCGGCAGCTGCGCAAGCCGCTGGGCATGAAGTACTTCAGTTACGGTCTTCCGCGTACGCAGCAGCGCGACGCTGCGGTGAATTCTCTTGCCGGCGCGCCGGTGCTCTTTCCGCTGTCGAGCGTCGTCGAGCGCGCGCTGTTCGTGCCGTTCGCGGAAGTGGTGCGCACCTCGAACACACAAGCTTTCATGGACGCGGTGATCCCGGCCGGAAATATCTATGCGACCGCCGACGAACTTTCGCGCTTCTTCGAGATGCTGCTGGCCGGCGGTGTCCATGAAGGAAAGCGCGTGTTGCGCGAAGACTCGGTGGCGCGCCTGATCCGGCCGGTCGGCCGTATGTGTCTCGATCGCACGCTGATGATTCCGATGCGCTACAGCGAAGGCATGATGCTCGGCGCGCGCCCGGCCGGCCTGTACGGCCCGGACACGGCGCAGGCCTTCGGTCATCTCGGCTTCATGAACATCCTGGGCTGGGCCGATCCGGCGCGCGGCATTTCGGCGGCGCTGCTGACCACCGGCAAGGCGATTCTCGGCACGCATCTGATCACGCTTGGCCGCTTCCTCGGCACGCTCTCGAAACGCTGCGCCTGATGGGTGGCGATCTCCTGCGGCTCCATGCGCCGGGGCATCTGCCCGCGCAGGTCAACGGCGCGCCTGCCATTCCAAAGATTGCGTCTGGATTTAACGTTTCGGTTTCAGCATCGTGCCGCTGCACTCCGGCGCGCCGCAGCGGCAGCCCCAGATGCGCTTCAGCCGCGCCGTGTGCCGGACTTCCAGACGGATGCCGTAGTCGTAGGTGAGTTCCTCGCCTTTGGCGATTGCGCGCAGCGTCTCGATGACGATGCGGTCGCGGCGCGGATCGCCGTCTTCGTTCTCGATCAGATATGGCTTGCAGTTCGGCGCACAGCTGTGATTGATCCAGCGCGCATCGTTGGCGTCGACGTTGCCGTCGATGACGTAGCGCTCGTTCAGGGCGAACAGAAACGTGTGGCCGGACTCCAGCGTCGCGCCATAGATGCGATTGACCCAGTCGTGGCTGCGCAGGCGGCCGGTGTAGTCGATGAGGGCTTTTCCGGGCGGCAGATCGCGGGCGGCGAAAACGCCGTTGCCGTGGATCGCGGAGCGGCGCGTGACGAGGGTGCGGGGCATGCGGAAATCGATCGTGGAGTCTGCGATTGGCAAGCGGAATTCATGCCGGAGGTTCAAGGGCCGGACGTTCATCGCCGCTCAGGATCAGGCGACGATCGGGCGGGAGGGTCCGGGCGGCAGATGGCCGATCTTCATGTAGAAGACACAGCCCTGGTCAGAATACGGGCAGTGGCCGCTGCCCGGCGGGCTGCGCAGCCAGGTTCCTGCGGGATAGTCGCCGAACTCGTCCGACAGCACGCCTTCGACCACGTAGATTTCCTCGCCGCGCGGATGCGCGTGCGCGCGGAAGCGCGTGCCCGGCAGCCAGCGCGACAGCGTCACGCGCTCGTCGCCGAAGGTATGCAGAAGCAGGACATTCATTCCAGGCGCAGCGCCCGGAACCATGGCGGCGGCGCGCGTGTCGATGCGCAGCAGCGCCTGGTCGTCGGGTTCGAACTGCCAGAGCTTCACGAGCAGCGTCGTGCCTTGAGTCGAGAACGGCGTGTGCCGCGAGCCGATCGGGCTGCGCAGGTAGGTGCCTGCGGGATAGGCGCCGAATTCGTCCTCGAAGACGCCGTCGAGCACCAGGATTTCCTCGCCGCCGCCATGCGTGTGCGCGGCGAAGCGGCTGCCCGGCGCATAGCGCACGATGCTGGTCGCGCGCGCTACTTCATCGCCATCGCGTTCGAGCCGCTGGCGCGTCACGCCGGGTTCGGGCGAGGCGCTCCACGCCACATCGCCCGGACGGATGACGACTCGCTGGCGGTAATCGGTATGTACTTGCATGCGACATTCTGCCAGCGAACCCCAGCGTACCGCCATAGACTCGTGCGATGACCGCGAACGCGATCCGCATCGGACTGATTTCCGACACGCATGGGTTGCTGCGACCTCAGGCGCTGGCCGCGTTGCAGGGCAGCGATCACATCGTCCATGCCGGCGACATCGGCGCTCCGGGGATACTGGACCGGCTTGCCGAGATTGCCCCGGTCACGGCGGTGCGCGGCAACAACGACCGCGATCCGCATTACGGGGACCTTCCGGAAACCAGCGTCCTGCGAGTGGGCGGCATTGCGATTCATGTGCTGCATCGCCTCGCTGATTTCAAACCGGACGCGACGTATCGCGTCGTCGTCAGCGGCCACAGTCACCGGGCGTCGAGCCTTGTGCGCGATGGCGTGCTCCATGTGAATCCCGGCAGCGCCGGGCCGCGACGCTTCAGCCTGCCGGTCACGGTCGGATGGTTGACGATCGACGACGGTGAAGTGCGTGCCGAGTTGATCGAACTCGACATTCAGTCATCGAGCTGCGTGCGCAGCGTCTTGACGCGCCCGCGCTGAACCTTGTCGTCGACGCGCTTGCGTCTGGCGCTGCGTGTCGGCTTCGTTGGCCGGCGCGGGCGCGGCACGTGCAGCGCGCTGACGATGAATTCGGCGAGGCGGGCAAGGGCGGCTTCGCGGTTCTGCTCCTGGCTGCGATGCTGCTGGGCCTTGATGACGATGACGCCGTCGCGTGTGATGCGCTGATCGGAACGCGCAAGAATCCGCTCCTTGAGTTCGTCCGGCAGCGACGAGGCGCGGACATCGAAGCGCAGGTGGATCGCCGTCGAAGTCTTGTTGACGTTCTGGCCGCCGGCGCCCTGCGCGCGGATGGCGTCGAGTTCGATCTCGGCCAGCGGGATGCTCAGGCGCTCATTGATCGGCAGCATGCCGCGCCTCGTACTTCAGCGCGCCGCTTCGGCGCAGGCGAGTGCGGCCTTGCCCGATTGCAGCGCCAGCAACGCCTGCGCGATGGCATCGGCGATCTGCGCCACGGCGCGCTGATGGCCTTCCGCCAGCGCCTCGTAGCCCGGCGCGACCGGTACGCCGATGCGGCTCTCGCAGGTGGCGCTGGCTTTGGCGTCGCGCGCCGAACTGACCGTCCACACCGCCTCGATGCGCGCGCTGGCGCCGAGTGCCGAATCGAAGCGGCGCACACTGAGCTGCACGCGGTACAGGGGCAGTGCGGCGTTCGGCGTCAAACCACCGACATCGGCCACGGCCAGGCGCTGCGTCAGCACCGCGACCAGCGCGTCGTGGATTTCGGAATGCAGCGGCGCGATCCAGCGACGGGTCTGGACCGGCGTCACCGCGCCACTGCCCTCGCGCACCACGAAGGTCTGCACGTCGACCTGCGCCGGCACATCGACCGGCAGCACGTCGATCTGAAACGCCGGGTCCTGCGCCGGCCTCGGCTCGCTGCCGGCCAGCGGCAGCAGCGTGTAGAAATGCGTCGGCGTCACACTGCACGCGGCCAGCAGCGCCGTGAAGCCGAGCCGCAAAGCGTGCGCTATCGAAGGTTTCATCGTGGCCTATTTCCGTCCGGAATCCGCCGCCGGCTCGGCGCCCGCCGGCTTGCCGCGCAGCAGCGATTCGGGGTGCTGTTCGAGATAGTCCGACAGCGCGCGCAGGCTCGCGGCCGCACGGTCGACCTGCTGCAGTGTACGGCGCGTATCCAGTTGCAAGGATGAATTCGGCGAGGCCAGGTTCTGGTCGAGCGACTGGATCGTCCGGCTCGCGTCCTTCAGCACCTGCGCCGCCTGCGGCGCGAGATCGTGGTCGAGCCGCTTGAGCAGGCTGTTGGCGCTGTCCAGCGTGCCGTGCAGGTCGGTGCCGAGCTGGTCGAAGGGAATTGCGTTGATCTTGTCGATGATGCTTTCGATCTTGGTCTGGATTTCCTCGAGGCTGCCGGGCGCCGTTGGAATTTCCAGCCGGCCGGTCTGACGCGGAATCGGCAATGTCCGCGCGCCGGGCTTGAAGAACAGCGCGATATAGAGCTGCCCGGTGATCAGGTTGCCCGAGCGCAGCTGCGCGTGCAGGCCCTGGTCGATGAAACGCTGGATCATCCGGTTCGGCATGCCCGCTTCGCCCTGATCCTTTTCAAGCTGCGCGAGCGTGCGATACGCCGGCCCGAGGCGCTCCGGGAACAGCTCCAGCACGACGTTCGTATAGAAGCTCTTGCGCGCGGTGTCGTACTGCGGTTCGATGGTCTTGACCGAGCCGATGACGATGCCCTGGAAGTCGACATTGGTGCCGGCGGCGAGCCCGCGCGTCGACTGTCGGAACACCAGCAGCGCCTCGATCGACCGGCCGTCCGGCGGCGCCAGCGCGGCGGCCTGTTCGGAGAAAAGCTCGAACTCGGCGTTCTGCGCAGCGGGCGGCCCCGGTTCGTTCTCGTTCAGCGACTGGAACGCGATGCCGCCGGCCAGCACCGTTGCCAGCGATTGCGTATTGAGCTTGAGTCCGGCCGAACTCAAGGAAAGATCGACGCCGCCGGCATTCCAGAAATGCGTGCTGGTGGTCACGTACTGGTCGTACGGCGCATCGACAAAAATCTGCACCGTGACGCTCTTGCCGTCTTCGGCAAGCACCGAGTCGACCACCTGGCCAACCGCGATGCGCCGGTAGTAGACCGGCGAGCCGATCGACAGCGAGCCGGCGTCGCGAGTGTGCAGCGTGAAGCGCCGGCCCTTCTGATCGTGCGTGACTGGCGGCGGTTTTTCGAGTCCCGTGAAGTCCTTTTTTTCATCGTCCGACGCGCCGACATCGACGCCGATGTAAGCGCCGGAGATCAGCGTGTTGATGCCGGACACGCCGCCGATACCGATACGCGGCCGCACGATCCAGAAGCGCGAGTCCTGGGTCGCGACCCATCCCGCGCTCTTCACCAGCGCGACGGTGACGACAACGTTCTTGCCGTCGTCGGTCAGCACGATGTTGCGCACCTTGCCGATCACCACGTCCTTGTAGCGGACCTCGGTCTTGCCGGTTTCGAGGCCTTCGGCGGTCTCGAAGGTGATGTGGATCGTCGGGCCGGCCTGCAGGTAAGTGCGGACCACGAGCAGGAGGCCGGCGAGTGCGGCAATCAGCGGCACCAGCCAGATCAGCGAAAAACGCAGTCCGCCCGGGCGACGAATTTCCGGTTCCGGCAGGTCGTTGACATCGTCCGCTTCGGTCATTGCCGCGAAGGATCCTTTTCCGGCGCATCCCAGATCAGCCTCGGATCGAAGCTCATCGTCGCCAGCATGGTCAGCACGACGACGGCGCCGAAGGCGATGATGCCGCCGCCGGGCTCGATGCGCGCCAACGGCCCGAAGTGTACCAGCGCCACCAGCAGCGCCACGGCGAAGACATCGAGCATCGACCAGTGGCCGATGAACTCCATGATGCGATAAAGCCGCGCGCGCTCCGGCCGGCGCCAGACGGAACCGCACTGTGTCGTGACCAGCAGCATGACCAGCGTGCCGATCTTCAATAGCGGTACGACGATGCTGGCGGTGAAGACGATGACTGCGAGATCCCAGGAGCCATAACGCCAGAGTTCGACGACACCCGAAAGGATCGTGTCGCTGGAGCGGTCGAAGCCTTGCGTCGTGTACAGCACCGGCAGCAGGTTCGCCGGCAGGTAGAGAATCGTTGCGGCGATGACGTAGGCCCACGTTCGATGCAGGGAATCGCGCTTGCGTCGGTGCAGCGTCGTTGCGCAGCGCGGGCAGTGGCCGAGGTCGGCGGCGCCAGCCGGCGTGCGCAACACCAGGCCGCAGGTCTCGCAGGCGATCATGCGCAGCGCCGTCGCACGCGCGGCGAGGCTCATGCGCGCGCGTCCTCGAATTTATCCCAGAGTTCGCGCAGATCGAAGCTGCCGAGCGCGGTCAGCAGGATCGTCAGCACGGCGAAGGCCCAGAGCCCGGGCTCAGGCGTGACGTCGGCAAGGCTGCGCATCTTCACGACGGAGACCAGCACGCCGACCAGGAACACTTCGACCATGGCCCAGGGCCGCAGTTGCTGGAGCAGGCGCAGCGCACCGGAAAACTCTTTCGGCGCGCGGCCCGCGTGCAGGCCCGGCAGCACGTAAAGGTACAGGGCGATCTGGAGCAGTGGAAACGTGAACACGGTGAGCGCGGCGATCGCCGCCACGGCGGCGATGCCGGAATCCCAGGCCGTGAGAATCATCTGCCAGAGCGCGGCTTCGGTGGTCACACCCTGCGACTCCATGACCACGATCGGATAGACGTTGGCGACGACGAAAACGATCGCGCTGGCCACGGTCAGCGCCAGCATCTCGTCGAGATCGAAGCGCGAACGGCGGTACAGAGGCCCACCGCAGACCCGGCAGGTCGCCAGATCACCGGGCGTGAGGCCAGCCCGGCGATGCACGGTGTCGCAGTATTCGCAGACGATCAGCGGAGCGGCGGTCATGGGCAGTGACTAACGTGAGCAGCAAGCATAGCGCGTGCGCGCCGCTAAACTGGCGCCCAGCCTATGACCAATGGCGGAAGAAAAAGATGCAGCCGACGATCGAACAACGCCTGATCGAGATCGAAACTAAATTCGCCTACCAGGAAGATGCGCTGCAGGTCATGAGCGAAGAACTCGCGCGTCAGCGCCGTGAGATCGAGCAACTCGAAATCCGCTGCCGGCAACTGCAGGAGCGTCTCGCGAATCAGGCCGACCCGGTGTTCCAGGGCACCGCGCGCGACGAGATTCCGCCGCACTGGTAAGGCGGTTCGCTAGCGTTGCACCGCCTCCATCTTCTGCCAGCGCGCCAGCTCGCGCAGGTAAATCTTCAGCTCGCAGTCGGCGCAGCCGCCGCCGCAGCAGTCGTAGTTCTGCGGCGGTTGCGGCTTCTGCGGCAGCGTCTGACCCGGATCGCTCATCGCGCGAGCATAGCGAAGACGCGGTGCCCGGACGATGTGCGAAGCTTCTGCGGACACCTCGAATCAGGACCCGGCGACATGGCCAGAACCAGACCGACCACGGCGCAGGCGCTGCTCGCAGCGCAGGTCAAATTCATCGTCGACGAGCTGAGCGGCGCCGGCCTGAAAACCCTGATCGAGGACGAGATCGACGCCGCACTTGCCGACGCCGGCCGGTTGCAGCTTGGCGAGGTGGTGACGCGCGAGATGATCAAGCGGACGGCGCACGCCTACGCCATCGACATCGAACTCGGGCCCGGTGTGCCGGAACTGGTCGGCGACATCGCCCGCGCGCTTTACGCACACGAAACCCACAACAATACCCGCGTCGGCGACCTGATCGACGACGCGCTGTTCGCCGAACTGCTGGACCAGGGCCTGGAGCTGAAATCGCTGCGCGAAAAACTGATCCGCGAAGTGGTGACCAGCCCGCTCTACACCGATTTCGCCTCGGATCTTCTGTACCGCGGCATCACCGGCTATCTGGCGCAGAACGCGCTGACGCGGAACATCCCTGGCGCCGGTTCGATAATGAAGCTCGGCCGTGCCGCGCTGAGCAAGACCACACCGAAGTTTGAAGCTTCGCTGGAAGACGGCCTGCGAAAATACATCGGCAAGACCGTGCAGGCTTCGACCGGACGCAGCGCCGAATTTCTGGCCGAGCGTGCCGGCGCCGAGATGCTGCGCGAGATCGGTCTCGACATCTGGCAGAAGCTCAAACACCAGCAGATCGGCGCGCTGCGCGAGGACATCGGCAGCCGCGATGTCGAGGAAATCTTCGTCAACGGCTACGAGTTCTGGCGCCGCCTGCGGAAGAGCGATTACTACCGCGTGCTGATCGATGCCGGCATCGACAGTTTCTTCGACAAGTACGAACGCGCAACACTCGCCGCCCTGCTCGAAGACCTTGGCGTCACGCGCGGGATGATCATCGCCGAGGGTCTGCGCTATGCGCCGCCGGCGCTGAAGCTGCTGAAGAAAAAGAAGCTGCTGGAACCGCTGCTGCGGCGGCGCTTGCAGGGCTTCTATGGTTCGAAGGCGGTGGCCGATATTCTCGCTGCGGGCAGAACATAAACGCGGCAACCGGCTCGCGCATCCGGGCCGCATTGACTTCCGATCATGTGCCGCGAGCGTCGGCTGACGTGGATCATTCGTCTTCATCTTCATCTTCATCTTCATCTTCGTCTTCATCTTCGTCGTCGGGCTCCTCATCGTCGAGATCGTCGGCGCCATCCGGGCCGCCGCCTTCGGCAATTGCGAGTTCCGCCTCGTCCAGTCCCTGACCGCCGCCGATCTCGCTTTCGTCGACGATGCTCAGCGAACTGTCGTCGGCGTTCGCGGTAGTCAGCGGTGTGCCGCCGCCGGTTTCGTCGAGCAGGGTTTCCGGCTCGAGATCGTCGGCGGTCGGGGTGTTGTCGACGCTGCCGTCGGGTACGCCGCCGCCCTCGTCGTAGCGCTGGGCCTCCTGCGCCGTGCGGTCGCGCGGATCGCCGTCCGGGTGGCGCGTCGGTGCGGCGCGATCGTCGTCGAAATTCAACTCTGTGGGAATATCGTCGCAGGATTTGCGCTTGGCCATGGGGGTCTCCGGAATGGGCGCAGCGCGCCGGAGACTTCCGGATCGCGTCGCGATATTCATCAGACCCGGCGCCGCCGCAATAAATTCAACGAGCGACGGTCATGCCGATTCAAATGCGCCGCCGCTCCGCGATCCAGCGATCGATCTTGGCATCGAGCACATCCAGCGGCACCGCGCCGTCCTTCAATATCTGGGTGTGGAATTCGCGGAGGTCGAATTTTTCTCCGAACGCTTTTTCGGCCCTTGCGCGCAACGCCAGAATTTTCAGCTCGCCGATCTTGTAGGCCAGCGCCTGGCCCGGGATCGCCATGTAGCGCTCGGTCTCGGCGACGGCATTGGTTTCGGTCTGGCCGGCGTTGCTGAGCATGTAGTCGATGACCTGCTGCCGGGTCCAGCCCTTGGCGTGCAGGCCGGTATCGACGACCAGGCGCGTCGCGCGAAACAGCTCGGCCTGAAGGCGTCCGAAATACTGATACGGATCGGTGTACACGCCGACTTCCCGACCCAGCGATTCGGCATACGCGGTAAAACTGCCGAAGCGCCGAAGCGCCGAAGCGCCGAAGCGCCGGCACGCCGTGCAATTCCTGCTGGATGCCGATCTGGAAATGATGACCGGGAATCGCCTCGTGCAGGAACAGCGATTCCGCCTGCCAGGTCTTTCGTGACGCCAGGTCGTAGGTGTTGACGTAGAAGATGCCGGGCCGGCTGCCGTCTTCGCTCGGCCGCTGGTACGAACCGCCGGCCTGCGCCTGCGCACGGAAGGCTTCGACCGGGCGAATCTCGAAGCCGGCTTTCGGCTGGATCGAAAACAGTCTCGGCACGCCGGCCTGCACTCTTGCGCTGAGCGCGTTGTAGGCGCCGAGCAGCGCATCTTCGCTGGCGAAGGCAAAGCGTGGATCGGAGTTGGCGTAGGCGAAGAACGCCTTGAGATCACCCTTGAAACCGACCTGCGCCATGACCGCGCGGATCTCGCCCTGGATGCGGGCGACCTCGCCCAGGCCCAGCTCGTGAATCTGCGCCGGCGTCAGGTCTGTGGTCGTGATCGCCCGCACGCGGAATGCGTACCACGCGGCGCCATCGGGCAAACCGTCGAGGCCGACGCTGGCGCGGGTCTTCGGCAGATAGTCGTTACGCAGGTAATCGCGCAGGCGCGCGTAAGCCGGCAACAGCTGCAGGCCGATCAGAGCGCGATAGGCCGCCGTGATCCGCTGTCGGTCGGCGTCGCTGAAACTCGGTGGCAGATGGGCGATTGGCTGCCAGAACAGGCTTTGCTCGGGAGTCGCAACGGTCAGTGCATCGAGCTGCGCGATGGCCTTGGTCATCAGTACCGTCGGCTGCACGCAGCCTTTTGCAAGGCCCTCGCGCATGTTGGCGATGGCCTGATCGAACAGGATCGGAACCTGCGAAGCGCGCTTCGCCCAGTGGTCGTAGTCCGGTACGTTTTTGAACGGCTGCGAGCCGGTGCCGGAACCGAGCTGCACGAAGGTGCTGGCGATGTTGTAGAACTGGTTGACCGGAATCAGCCAGTCGGGAAAACGCTCGCCTTCGAGATCGCGTTCGAGGTTGCGGCGGAATACCTCGGCGCTGAGGCGGTCCTGTTCACCGAGAGTCGCCGCATCGATGGCCTTGATCCGCGCCAGCCATTTCTCGTCGAAGGCATGTTCCCGCGCCCGGTATTCGGCAGCCGGTCGTTGTAACGGTTATCGCCGACCGAGGTCGCCTGCAGCGGATGCAGCGCCAGCGATTCTTCCCAGAATTCCGCAAAGAGCGGCTGCAGGCCGGACGACGCTGAGATCTCGGGCTGCGCGGCAGGCCGCGCTGCGCAGGCGGCGAGCAGCAAAGCGAGGGCAAGCGAAAGCAATCTGCGGATCATGGCGAATCCTGAAATCGGGGTTGATGAAAAAGTATCATGCGGCGTTGTAGGTATCTCGAATGCACAGGCTCAGCCACCGCCCGGATGAGGGTTGGCAGACATCCGCAGACTCCCATCCCCGGTGATAGCGTTTACCCATGCCAAACTGACGACCATGAACATCCCGCTTTCTGTCCTCGATCTCGCCCCGGTCGCCACTGGCACCACGGCCGCGCAGGCGCTGCGCCAGACGGTCGATCTCGCGCGGCTCGCCGAACGTCTCGGCTATGTCCGCTACTGGTTTGCCGAGCACCACAGCATGGCCAGCGTCGCCAGCGCGGCGCCGGAAATCCTGATCGGCCATGTCGCCTCGGCAACCCGGACGATCCGTGTCGGCGCGGGCGGCATCATGCTGCCGAACCATGCGCCGCTGCGGATCGCCGAAGCGTTCAAGACGCTGGAAGCGCTGCATCCCGGCCGTATCGATCTCGGCGTCGGCCGCGCGCCAGGTTCGCAGCCGGCGGCCAGCCGCGCGCTGCGCGCCCAGGGCGGCGAGCAGTTTCCGGCGCTGATGTCCGAGCTGCTGACGCTGGGGCGCGGCGGCTATGCGCCGGGTCATCCCTATCATCGCGTCACCGTCACGCCGGGCGACGTGATGCTGCCGCCGATCTGGATACTCGGCTCCAGCGGCGCCAGCGCCAGTTCGGCGGCCGCAGCCGGCATGGGCTACAGCTTCGCGAGTCACTTCAGTCCGGCGCCGGCGGCGCCGGCATTCTCGGCGTATCGCGAAAGCTTTCGTCCATCCGAACAGTTCCCGAAACCGCACGCGATCCTCGGTGTCGCCGTGGTCTGCGCCGAGACCGATGCCCATGCGCACTATCTCGCGTCGACGATGGAACTGGCCTGGCTGAGAATTTCGCGCGGCGAGTTCCTGCCGTTGCCGACTCCTGAGGAAGCAAGGGCCTATCCCTGGTCCGAGGCCGAGCGCGATCACCTGCGTTACAGCCGTGGTCCCAGCGTCATCGGCTCGCCGACGACGGTGCGGGCGCAGATCGAGGCGATGGTGAGCGCGAGCGGCGCCGACGAAGTCATGGTCGTCAGCAATCTGCACAGCCATGCCGAGCGTCTGCGCTCCTACGAATTGCTGAGCGGCGCGTTCGCGCTCGCGGACTGACCGCCGCGGTCACGATGCGGCTGGATTTCCGGCGAAGGTGCGACGACGCAACCCGCGGAAAATTTGTCTCACGGAACCAGGGCGCCGACACTTCGGGTGATGATCGCGCTGCGCCAACGGGCGCCGGGACTCGGAAGGCGAAGACGATGGACGAAAAAAAATGGGGTGCCTTGCTTGCGGCGGGCGTGCTGCTTCTCGCGGCTGGCGGGTATTACCTGCACCAGAACAAGCCGCCGGTCGTCGCGAGCGAACCGGAGCCGGCGCCGGTCGCGCCCGCGACGCCTGCACCAGCGCCGGATTACCCGGTGCCCGCCGCGCAACCGGATGCGCCGCCGCTGCCGGCGCTGACCGACAGCGACGAAGCTTTCAGGACTTCGCTGGACGACGTCCTCGGCGCCGCCCCGGTAGAAGCCTTCCTGATTCCCGACATGCTGATCCGGCGTGTCGTTGCGACCGTCGACAACCTGCCGCGCGATCGCGTCGCGCTCAAGCTGCGCCCGGTCAAGCGCACGGCGGGCGAGTTTCTGGTGAAGCGCGACGATGGACGAATCACGCTGAGCGCGGACAACGCCGCGCGTTACGCGCCGCTCTTCGCCGTGATCCGCGCGGTCGACGCGAGCCGCCTCGTCGCGCTGTATTTTCGTTACTACCCGCTGTTCCAGAAGGCGTACCAGGAACTCGGCTACCCGGACCGTTCGTTCAACAATCGCCTGGTCGAAGCCATCGACAATCTCCTGGCGACTCCCGAGCCGCCCGGCGAGATTGAACTCGTACAGCCCAAGGTCATCTACGAGTACGCCGATGCGAACCTCGAAGCCCGCTCCGCCGGCCAAAAAACGCTGCTGCGCCTGAGCACGGAACAGCGAGCCGCGATCAAGCAACAGCTGGGCCGCGTTCGGGCGCTGATCGTGGCCGCGAAGCCCTGACGCGCAGTTCAACGGCGTTCGCGACGAGCACACGGTTCTGGGGACAGGGATGCGCAAACTTTTTTTGATACTTCTGGTGGGGTTGACGACGACGTTCGGAACATGCCCCGCCATCGCGGCCGTCGGCCAAGCGCCAGCCACCGATCTCGATGCGTCCGCGCTCCATTCCGAATTGATTGCGGAACAGGGTGTTCTGAAGATGATTCGGGACGGCGATCTCGCTGGCGCCAATGCCCGGTTGCCGGGAATCATCTCGGCCGACGCATTTCAGTTCCTGCCGCTCACGGAAAAGCATCGGTTGCTCTTTTTTGCCGGCACGGTGGCCCGCGAATTGAAGGACCCCAAAAGTGCGCACTCGTACTTTGTCCGTTCGAGCGTCATGGATGGCTCGATCGCGGAAGACTGGTATGGCCGGCTGCATTCGGCATTCGACAATAAAGACATGGCGGATGCCGGCTTCGCGTTGACCGCGATTGCGCAACGCTACCCGGGCGACCTGAGGCAGCGTATCAATCGCGACGCCGTCTACCTTCTCGTTGATGCTGCGAAGAACAACGATGGCCCTGGCGATCGCTGGTTCCGATTGCTCGATGCGCTGTTCGACGCGCACTGGGCCTACACCGAGGGCATCGAGCCGTCGTGGCTGTGGTGCGACCTTGCGCGTCTGGAACTGGAGCGGAATATGCCGGATCGCGTCAGCGAAATTGCGGCGCGCATCACTTCGCCGGAAGCGTTGATCAGCTTGCGCGTCGATAAGCAGTTTGCGCCGCTGGTGAAGGCGAGGCCGGAACGGTTCGATATCGAACATGCCGCCGCTGCTGAGGTCGAGGTTTTGCGCGGGTTTGTCGCGAAGGCGCCGCGATCGCTCGGCGCGCTGGTCGATCTCAGCGCATCAATGTTGGTGTCCCGACAATTCGCAGAAGCACTTCGGATTACGGATGAAGCGATTGCCCGTGTTGCTGCAGCTTAGGGAGCCCCCGCACCTTACGATGATGTCGATGCCATGTTCATTTGGGTCATGGATGAGCGCGCTAGAGCGCTGCAGCACCTCAACCGCTGGCCTGAAGCGCTCGAACAACTACGGCTTGCTGCGGCGCTGCCTGAAAGCGGCATGACGAACATCAGTCTGGCAATCAATGCCGCTGATTCCTGTATCGCTCTAGAGCGCGCTGATGAAGCGCTGGCCCTGGTCGAGCATCTTCGCGAGCCTACGCCGTTTGGCCGCATGCAGGTCGAGTCCATTCGATTTTCCGCAGCGCTTCAGAAAGGCGATGAAGCCGAGAGCGATCGTGCCCTGGCATACATGAGCGAGCATCGCGTCGATGCGATCGAGGCTTATCAGGACGCGTTACTGGAGGCCGACCGGATCGACAGCGCGGCTGCCGTGTTGATCGCACGGCTCAACGATTCGAAGGAGCGCAGCGCGGCATTGGTCAACGTTCAGATCTACCCTGAGTCACCGGCACCGTCGAGAATCATCGAACAGCGCCGACGCTTCCACGAGCTCCTGATGCGCGCCGATGTTAGGGCCACAATCGGCCGGTTCGGCATCGTCGAATCTTTCAGTGTCAGCCCGTGATCGAGCATTTGACGCTATCAACTCGTTCGATCATTCGTCCGTCGCGCGATCCCGCCGGAGTTGATCGAGCCTCCGCTTCGCCTCTGTCGTGATCGCCGCATCGCGCTGTTTTTCGACCTTGCTCCGGCCGAAGCGCACGCGGTTTTCCGCAGACTGCTTCTCTGCCGCTGCACGCGCTTTCTGCTTGCGCACCTTGTTGAGGTTGACGACCTTGGTCATGCCGCGTCCCGATCATTGCGTCGCGGAACCGGAGCGGTCCGGGACTATCGTTCACAATACTGCATGAAAATTCCCAAGGGCCTCGAACCGCTGATCGAGGACGGCATCATCGACGCGGTCATCCGGCCGCTCAAGAGCGGCAAGGAAGCCTCGGTCTACGTCGTTGCCTGCGGCCCGGTCATCCGCTGCGCGAAGGTCTACAAGGACGCGACGCGACGCGGTTTCCACAAGCTCGCCGAATATCAGGAAGGCCGCCAGGCGCGCGGCAGCCGCGACCAGCGCGCGATGGGCAAGCGCAGCAAGCATGGCCGTCGTCAGCAGGAAACCGCGTGGAAGAACGCCGAGGTTGACGCGCTCTACCGGCTTGCCGCCGCCGGCGTACGCGTGCCGCAGCCGCACGGGTATTTCGACGGCGTGCTGGTCATGGAACTGGTCGACGATGGGAGCGGCGCCCCGGCACCGCGCCTCAACGATGTCACGCCGAGCGCCGATGAGGCACGCACCTGGCACAGTTTCCTGATGAACCAGATCGTGCGCATGCTCTGTGCCGGCCTGATCCACGGCGATCTCTCCGAGTTCAATGTGCTGCTCGGGCCCGAAGGCCCGGTCATCATCGATCTGCCGCAGGCGGTCGACGCCGCCGGCAACAACAGCGCCTTCCGCATGCTCGCGCGCGATGTCGAGAACATCACCGCCTATTGCGGCCGCCACGCCCCGGAACTGCGGACCACGCACTACGCGCACGAAATCTGGAAGCTGTTCCAGGCAGCGGCGCTGCGGCCGGACGTGGAGTTGACCGGGCACTTCGTCTTCGACGAAACCACGGCCGACGTCGATGGCGTGCTGCATCAGATTGAGGAAGCGCGGGAGGAAGCCGAGCGCCGCGAACGTGGGCGGCAAGAGGCGGCGATGGAGGACTGAGGTCCGTCGCCGCCTGTTCCGGTCGAAAGCGGGCGCGCGTTCTGGGTATGCTGGCTTCTCAGGCTCACAAGACAAGGGTGTTCCTCATGCACTTTGCTCGCGTATTCGCCGGGCGCGCCGAACTGGAACGCCGCCGTCGTCAACCGGGCCGTGACGACAAGCTGATGAGAACGATGTGAGCGAACAGCAACTTCCGCGATTGCGTCTTTACTCAACCGCCGTGGTGGCGCTCGCGGAACTGGCACATCTCGCGTGGGAACATTTCAATGGCGGCGTCCATAGCCATCACATCCTGAATCGTTCCGATCTGCCCGCAATTTCCAATGGCTGGGGCGCGCTTCTGTTGCCGGCGCTGACCTGGTTCCTCAGCGGCCGTATCCAGAGGCGGGTTGCGCTTCATCCCGGCGGGACGGAGGCCGCATCGCAGCTCCCTGCAGGTGTCATTGCCGGGTTCATCGGCTCGCTGCTTTTCGGCGTTCTGCTGGCGGGCTCTTTCACGAGCGGCAATGAAACCATTACCTCGTACCTGTTCCTGGGCATGTTCCTGCTTGCGCTGCTCTTGCCGGTTTACCGGGCGGAGTGCGTGCTCGGGTTCGTCCTGGGCATGACTTTTACCTTTGGCGCCGTGCTGCCCACCATTGTTGGCTCCATAATCGCGGCGGTATCCGCAGTCATCCACCTCTACGTTCGCCCAGCGCTTGTGCGCCTCTGGACCTCCTTTGGGGCTGGTTGAAACGCAGGTGACGTCGGGAGTCGCAAAAATAACGTGAGCCAACACCCAATGGCGATCTCTACCGTTGAACGCTCACCGCAGGTCTACGCGCGCCTTGGCGGCCTCCTGTACCTGGCAATCATCGTCTTCGGTCTCTTCGGAGAGTCATTCGTAAGAGGAACGCTGGTCGTGTCCGGCGATGCGACGGCTACCGCAAATGCTATTTCGACTTCGCAGTTCCTCTGGCGCACGGGCATCGTCGGCGACCTCTTGATGCACGTCTGTGACGTGCCGGTGATCGTGGTCCTCTACCTGTTGCTCAGGCCAGTGAGCGAGAGCCTCGCCCTGTTGGCGACTCTCATCAATCTGATTCAGACCGCCGTCCTGGTCGCCAACAAGCTCAACCTCCTTGTTCCCCTGTTCCTTCTGGAGGATGCCGGCTACTTGAAAGCATTTTCACCAGAGCAGCTCCATGCGCTGTCCTACCTGGCAATCAAGACGCATGGGTATGGCTTTGGCATCGGCCTCATATTCTTCGGCTTCGCATGTCTTGTTCGGGGCTATCTGATTTTCAGGTCAGGGTACTTTCCCAAAACCATGGGCCTTCTGATGCTGGCTGCAGGACTCAGCTATTTGATCAACAGCTTCGCCTTACTGCTGGCACCTGCATTCGCAACGGCGATTTTCCCCGGCGTCTTGCTGCCTGCCTTTGTCGGTGAGTTGTCCTTCTGCTTGTGGCTGATCGTGAAGGGCGTGAACATAAAGCAATGGCAGCAGCGGGTGCCGTCACAGCATGCCCGCTCGGCATCCAGCTAGGAACGCTCAACCCGGCCATCGAGAGCAGGTATACGCCGCTTGGAATCGGGCATGCGCAAACACGTCCTTTCTCCTGCTCGCCGTCGGTGAACCGGGCTACCGGCCTCGTGTCCAGTCCTGGTTTTCGATCCAGCGCGAACGCTCGGTGCTCGGCGCAAAATCCGTCCTCAGCAGCACGCCCAGCAGGGACTCGGCATTGCGGACCGCGCGGGCGTCGTGGAACAGGCAGGCAACCTTCCAGCCGTATTCGTAGGCCAGCATCATGATGTCGACGGAGCGATTGACGAAGGCGCCATAGCTCGGGTGTTCGCGGTGCGCGACCTGCGCACGATTCTGGATTTCATGGAGTGTCAACGGTTCTGCCTCCGGTCCGGGTTCGGTTCGTCCAGCTCAGCCAGCGCGTCGCGGCTATACACCGCCAGCCGCTGCAAGTGTGGCAGGTTGTCGCGACAGCCGATGAAGCCGAAGTCGAGATGGTCGCTGTAGCTGACGACGGTGATATTGAGTCCGTAGCCCGGCATCGGGATCGACAGCGGGTAATACGCTTCCATCTTGAAGCCGCGGAAGTACAGCGGTTTCTGCGGCCCTGGCACGTTGGAGATCACGAGATTGAACGCCGGCCGCAGGCGTCCGATCGCGCCGGGAATCTGCGCCAGCAGCATCGGCGTCATCTGCAGCGCGCTGTACTGCATGATGCCGCTGCGGGTCATGCCCTGGAGCTGGGCCTTGGCGGCGCTGGTCGAGGCGATGATCGCGCGGATGCGTTCGAGTGGATCGGCGACATCGGTCGCCAGCGACGCGAGGATCGCGCCGACGGCGTTGCCGCCGCCGGGGTCGTCCTTCGGGCGGATGTTGACCGGCAGCATCGCCGTCAGCGGCCTCGATGGCAGTGCGTCCTGTTCCAGCAGCAGCCGCCGCAGCGCGCCGGCACAAAGTGCGATCACGAGGTCGTTGAGCGTGCCGCCGTGGCTTTTCGCGATGCGCTTGAGGCGATCGAGCGGAAACGATTGCGTGGCGAAGCGGCGGTTGCGGCTGATCTTCTGGTTCAGGATCGACTTCGGCGCCTGCATCGGCGCGATCAACGCCTCGGTCTGGTTGCGCGGCGCGCGCCACGCGCCAGCCATCCTGATCAGCGCCTTGCCGATGCTGCGGCTGGCGTCAGCCTGTTCGCGCGCCATCGTCATCAGCGCAGCGAGCGTCGGCACTTTCGCGGCGGCGGACGACGGCGCACGCGGCGGCTGCTTGCGCGCGAAAAACATCGGCGTATCGAGTTCCCTGGCCGAAGTCGACAGCGCGCCGGACAGCAGGCGGATGCCGGTGTAGCCGTCGACGAGGGCGTGATGCACCTTGAAGTACAACGCGAATCGGCCGCCTTCGAGACCTTCGATGAAATGCACTTCCCAGGGCGGGCGGTGGAAGTCGAGACTGTTGCTGTGCAGACGCGAGACGAGAATGCCGAGTTCGCGCTCGTCGCCGGGCGAGGGCAGAGCCGAGCGGCGGATGTGATATTCGACGTCGAAGGCCTCGTCCTCGACCCAGGCCTGCAACGGGTGTGCCGGCGTGTTCGGATAGCGCAGCTTGAAGTTCCACGGTGGCTGGGCCTGCGCCGATTTCCGCACCTCGTCCATCAGTTTGCGCAGCAGGGCGGGCGCGGCCTTTGGCGGCGGCGAGAACGGCATCAGCGAGCCGACATGCATCATCGCCTCGCGGGTTTCTCCGGCGAGGAACACCCAGTCCAGCGGATTCAGGCGCTGCTTGGCGCGCATGCTTTATTCTCCCCAGTGGCCGGGATCAGCATGCAACGAAACGCGGCGGATTGCGATAACGTCAGCGCCTGCAAGACGCCCCGACAGGTATCCGATGACCCAGAACAAGGCAGGCCCCGAACCCTCGAAAGCCGACCGCGCCATCGCCGACGCGCGGCGCAACGCCGATCAGCGCGCGAGCGGCTATCGCGAACAGGCTCTGAAGCTCTATCCGTGGATCTGCGGCCGTTGCATGCGCGAGTTCACGCGCGTGAATCTGCGCGAGCTGACGGTGCATCATCGCAACCACAATCACGACGACAACCCGGCCGACGGCAGCAACTGGGAACTGCTCTGCGTCTACTGCCACGACAACGAGCATTCGCGCTATGTCGATGCGCGCGGTGGTAAAACCGCGCCGGGCGAAGCGGCAGCGATTGCCACGGGCAATCCGTTCAGCGATCTGAAATCCTTGCTGGCGCGCGGACGGGCGGATCAAAGCTGAGGACAACCGGCATCAGGCGCGCCGCGCCTTTTCGATCCGCTCGTACGCCGCCGTAATCTCGCGCGTCTTGCGCTCCGCCATCTCGCGCATGCTCTCCGGCAGGCCCTTCGCGGCCAGCTTGTCGGGGTGGTTCTGGCTCATCAGCTGGCGGTAGGCACGCTTCACTTCCGCGTCGCTCGCGCTCGGCGGCACGCCCAGCACGCGATAGGCATCGTCGAGCGCGGAGGGGTCAGCGGCATTGCGGTTGCCGCCGCCGCGCAACAGCGCTTCGAGACTGGCCAGCTCCGCCGCCGACATCCCCAGCCCGCGCGCGATGCGCAGCAGCATCTCGTGCTCGGCCGGGTGCAGGCTGCTGTCCGCCGCGATCGCCGAAAGCTGCACCTGGATGAACATCTGGTGCAGCACGCGCTGGCCCTGCGCCGCTTCGGCAAAGCGGCGGACCTCGGCATCGAGATCGAAGTCATCGGCCTTGCCGCGATTGAACGCGCGCTTGGCCGATTCGCGGGCCTCGCCGGAAAGATTGAGCCGGTCGAACAGGGATTCGGCGACGCGAATCTCGTTCTCGGAAACCTGACCATCGGCCTTGCAGATCGCGCCCATGACCGCGAAAGTCGAATCCAGAAACTGCGCCTGGATCGCACCAACACGCTTGACCGTGACGCCGATCACCGACCGCGCCAGCGAGCGCCCGATGAAGTAACCCATGAGCGCGCCGAAGAACAGACCGCGCAAGCCGTCCGAGAGGTAGCCGATCAGGCCCCCGATCACGATTGCAAAATTCATGGCGTCAGTTTACCGCGCCGGTTCGCCGCAACGGCGCAGCGACCGGTGCCGGTGAAATCGGATCGACGGCATTTATCCGCGGTGCGGACTTGAGCAGAATGCCTCGGCCAGTCCACCGCAGGCGCAGAACAGCATGAGCAAGAACCCCGAAATCCACCCAGCGCAACCGCCGTTTCACGAGGGCGAATGCGCGATACAGAAACGGGTTGGCATGCGCGAAAAGCTCGCGAAGATCGGGCCGCTGGTGATCCGCGACCACATGCCCGATCCGCATCGCGAGTTCTTCGCGCAACTGCCGTGGCTGATCGTCGGCAGCGTCGACGCGAGCGGGCAGCCCTGGGCCTCGGTACTCGCGAGTCCCGCGGGTTTCGTGCAGTCGCCCGATCCACGACATCTTCAAGTCCGCGCCACGCCGCTGCCCACCGACCCGTTAAGCGACACGCTGGTGCACGGCGCAACGATCGGCCTGCTCGGTATCGAGCCGCAGACGCGGCGGCGCAACCGCGTGAACGGCATCGTCGAGCAGGTCACACGCGAGCGCTTTGCGGTGCGCGTCAGCCAGAGCTTCGGCAACTGCCCGAAGTACATCCAGGCGCGCACGCCGGTGTTCGTTGCCGGCGCCGGCGGGCCGCCTCGGCGCGGGCATCGTTCGGCCGCGCTGGACGATGCGGCGCGCGAGGTTATCGCCCGCGCCGATACCTTCTTCATCGCCACCGCTTACGGCGGCAGCGATGTGGCGCCCGCGCACGGCGTCGATGTCTCGCATCGCGGCGGCAGCCCGGGTTTCGTCCGCGTCGACAACGACGGCACGCTGACCGTCCCCGATTTCGTCGGCAATTTCTTTTTCAACACGCTCGGCAACATCGAGATCAACCCGCGCGCCGGCCTGTTGTTCGTCGACTTCGAATCGGGCGATCTGCTCTATCTCGCGGTCGCTGCCGCAATCGTCTGGGACGGGGAAGAACGCACCGCGTACGCAGGCGCGCAACGGCTGTTGCGCTTCCGGGTGATCGAAGCAAGATTCGTCGAGGCCGCATTGCCGCTGCGCTGGGGCGCAGTGGAAACATCCCCGTTTCTCGAAGCGACCGGTGCGTGGACGCGCTGACGCGGTCCTGGAGCCCGACTCAAACGGCCAGCAGTTCAACCTCGAACAGCAACGTCGCATTCGGTGGAATCGCGCCGCCGGCGCCGCGCGCGCCGTAGCCGAGCGCCGCCGGTATGACGAGGCGCCGCGTGCCGCCCACCTTCATGCCTTGCACGCCCTCGTCCCAGCCCTTGATGACCTGGCCGCCGCCGAGCGAGAAGCCGAAGGGCTGGCCGCGATCCTTGCTGGAATCGAATTTCTTGCCGGCCTGGCCGTCTGCGTAGAGCCAGCCGGTGTAGTGAACGCGGACGCTCTTTCCGGCGACGGCTTCGGCGCCGGTGCCGACGGTGGTGTCTTCGTACTGGAGGCCGGACGGGGTCGTGATCATGGGGATGCCTTGGTGAGAGCCGGGAGCTGGCCGGGATAGATGGATGGAAGAGTTTAACCGCAGCCCGGCGCTATGCCGGAAGCTTGCGCTGCGCCGACGGCGCGCGCGACAGGAGTTCCTGCAGCAGCGACTCGTCGATACCGTTGCCGGCGGCGCGCCAGAGCAGCGAGTCGATGCTGTCGAAGCCCCAGAACAGTTCGCCTTGAAAGCGGAAAGTCGGCACGCCGAAGATGCCGGCCTCGATCGCGGCGCGGGTCGCCGCCGTCAGCCGGTCCTTGATCTCCGGAGTGTCCGCCGCCGCCGTCAGATTTTGCTGCGCGAGCCCGCAACCATCGAGAATCCGC
>JAYWBB010000084.1:0-14502 GCA_043781855.1 Nevskia sp.
TGCTGACGCAGGCCGCGGACGATGCATCGTCGCAGGGAATGGAAGCGCGCCACCCGGCCCATCACGACCATCTGACCGGACTGCCCAACCGGCTGTTGCTTCTTCGACGCTTGCAGGATGTAATCACCGACGCCTTCCAGCAGCAGAGCCAGTTGGCGCTGATGTTCATCGACATCGACGGCTTCGACGTTCTGGAGAACCGCTTCGGCCGTTCCGCTGGCGACAAGCTGCTGATGGTCGTCGCCAACCGGATTGCCACCTGTGTCCGCAGCGACGACATCGCCTGCCGTTATGGCGACGACGAATTTGTCGTGATGCTGGCGAATATCGGCGATGCGGCACTCGCCGTCGGCCTCGCCGAGGAGATTCGCGCGCGCATCGACGGTCGTTACCGGATCGACGGCAGGGAGGTGGATATCAGCGCCTCTGTCGGACTCTCCCTGTATCCCGCCGACGGCACGCACTGCGACGCTTTGCTGGATAGCGCGGAAGCATCGCTGGTCCGCAACAGAGCCGGGCGCGCGGGCAGTCTCGAAGACGCCTGTGACACCGGGGCGGAGCCGTACAATCGGCAACTCGATGCGGCCTGCAATGCCTTGCTCGGCATCGACCGGTAAAAGACCAACGCAGAAAAGCGCTCCGATTCGGGCACGGACACGTTTAAAAAAAAGAAAGCCCCTCTCCCTCCGGGAGAAGGGTTCGATAAGGGACTCTCCGATAAAAGACTCACTCCGGATTGAAAGTCCCCACCCCCTCTCCTCTCCCGGAGGGAGAGGAGAGACAAGCCCCTGAAACCCTCACTCTGAGGCGACCAGGGCTGAATGAGTGACTCCAACAAATAACTCATGCGGTTTCTCGTCCTCCAGCGTTCGATACCGCACTGACCAGCCCGCGCTCGCACGCCTAGTCTGCTCAGATGCCTTTTGGCGCAGCGCGCCTATCAGCCCGCTCTACGGAAGGCCGTCGAACAGGAGTACACGATGAAGCGGAAAACCCCGAATCAGAACCCTGCAACCGGTCGCGCCGCACCGAAGGTGCATCAGCACGCCGCCGAAACGCAGGCTTACGGGCAGATCGTCAAGCTGCCGATTGCACTTGCGGAAAAGATCTGCGGAACCGTCGTCGATCTGCTGAATCAGATTCTCGCCGACACGATGACGCTGCGCGATCTGTACAAGAAGCATCACTGGCAGGTGTCGGGCCCCACGTTCAATGCGCTGCATCTGCTGTACGACAAGCATTACGAAGAGCAGGTGCTGCTGGTGGACGTGCTGGCCGAACGCATCCAGCTGCTCGGCGGAATCACCATCGCGATGGGTGCCGACGTTGCCGAGACGACGATGATCCCGAGGGCGCCGCGCGGCCGCGAGGAAGTGCCGGTGCAGCTTTCGCGCCTGCTCGAGGCCCATGAACTGATCATCCTCGCCACGCGCAGCGTTGCAAACAAGGCCAACGACCTGGGCGATCTCGGCAGCAACGATATGCTGGTCGGCAATGTGCTGCGCACCAACGAATTGCAGGTCTGGTTTCTGTCCGAGCATCTGGTCAGGACACCGCTGATCACGGCGACATGAAAACTCGCGCCGGGGGCGGGCGGACGCCTCTAGTCCTGGTTCAGAGCGGGCAAGGACTTCTCCAGATGGCCGACGGAAAACCCGGCCGGCCGACGCTCGCCAGCGAACGCGTCGTCGAGCCCGACGTTCATCACGCGCCACGCGGATTTTCCGACCGCTTCGCTCTCGGCTTCACGAAGCTGCTGCGCTTCTGCGCCGATACCTTCTTCGCCAGGCGTTACGGCCACCGGGCGATCGTCCTGGAAACGGTGGCCGCCGTTCCCGGCATGGTCGGCGGGATGATTACGCATCTGAACAGCCTGCGCCGCATGGTCAACGACGATGGCTGGATACGGACGCTGCTGGAAGAAGCGGAAAACGAACGCATGCATCTGATGACGTTCATCGAGATCGCCAAGCCGACGGTTTTCGAGCGGCTGGTCGTGCTTCTCGCGCAGTGGATTTTCTTTGTCGGCTTCTTCCTGCTGTACCTGGTCTCGGCGCGCACGGCACACCGCGTCGTCGGCTATTTCGAGGAAGAGGCGGTGCTCAGCTACACGCTGTATCTCAAGGAGATCGACGAAGGCCGCTCGCCCAATATTCCGGCGCCCGCCGTGGCAAAGCATTACTGGAAGCTGCCCGACGACGCTACTTTGCGCGATGTCGTGCTGATCGTTCGCGCCGATGAAGCGCATCACCGCGATGTCAACCACGGCCTGGCCAGCAAGCTCGCCGGCGAGCCGGTGGAGCAAACGCCCGCAGCGCCTTATCCCGAGCACGCCGACAGCCTGCGGTCGGGCGCGTGAGATGGAGCCGAATGCGGCGCCCACGCCGTACCGCTCAACCCCGGTATTCGATGAGACGACGCTGCCGGCCGCCTTGCGTCGCGAGCATCGCACCAAGCCGGGTGTCTGGGGCGTCGTGCGCATGCTCGAAGGGCAATTGAGGCTCTCGTTCCTCGATCCGCCGCAGACGCAAATTCTTTCGGTCGACTCGCCGGGTCTGTTGTTGCCCGATCAGGCTCATTTCGTGCTGCCCATCGGTTCGATGCGAATGCAGGTCGATTTCTACGACCAGCCGCCCAGGCTGTAATTCGAGCATGCCCAAGAAAATATTGTTGATCCAGGACGATCCCTCGGACGTCCAGGCCGTTCGCGAGGCCTTGATTCTTTCGAACGATGGGGCTTTCCAGGTGGATTCGGTCGGAAGCTGCTCGGAGGGACTGGAACGACTGGCCAACGGCGGAGATCGGAAAGCGGACGATATCGCCGCAGTGTTGGTCGATCTGTCTTTGCCCGACAGCACGGGCATCGAAACCTTCGATCAAATCTTCCTCGCGGCACCTGCGGTTCCGATCATGCTCCTCAGTGCCGCGAAGGATGAGGATATTGCCCGGCTGGCCGTGGAGCGTGGCGCGTACGACTATCTCCTGAAGGATCGCGTCGACAATCACCTTCTGCCGAAGATCCTGTCCAGCATGATTCGCTGTGCGGGAAACGCGGAGGCCTGGTTCCAGGAAAAAGAGCGCGCCCAGATTTTGCTCAACGCCATTGGCGACGCAGTGGCCAGCACCGACATCGATGGGCGCGTGACCTATCTCAATGCCGTCGCCGAACAATTATCGGGCTGGTCGAACGAGGAGGCTGTCGGCCATTCGTTCGAGCAGGTGTTTAGAATCGTGGACGGCGACACGCGCGAAGCCGTGCCGAATCCCATGATGCTGGCGATCTGTGAAAACCGGACTGTCCGCCTTACTCCAAATTGTCTGCTGATCCGGAACGACGGCTCAGAGGCTGCCGTCGAAGACTCGGCCGCGCCCATTCACGACCGCCGGGGCGAGGTCATTGGCGCGGTCATGGTGCTGCACGATGTGAGCGCCGCGCGGGCGCAATCGCTACGCATGTCTTATCTGGCTCATCACGACAGCCTGACCGACTTGCCCAATAGAGTCTTGCTGAACGACCGCTTGACCCAGGCGATGGCGCTGGCGTACCGGCATCAAACGGCGCTGGCGCTGTTGTTCCTCGACATGGATCGTTTCAAGTACATCAACGACTCGCTTGGCCATGTCATCGGCGACCGCCTGCTGCAATCGGTGGCGCAACGGCTGCTCGTCTGCGTACGCCGCACGGACACGGTGAGCCGGCAGGGCGGTGATGAATTCGTGATCCTGCTTTCCGAATTGACGCAGGCGCAGGATGCCGCCGCCCGAGCGGAGGAGATACTTCTGGCCTTGCACGCGCCGCACTGCATCGACCAGCACGTTCTGCACGTTACGGCGAGTATCGGCATCGTTGTCTACCCCGACGACGGAGTGGATGTGGAGACATTGATGAAGAATGCCGATGTGGCGATGTACCACGCCAAGAGCAGTGGCCGCGGCAACTATCAGTTCTTCGAGCAGAGCATGAATGACCGCGCGGTCGAGCGGCAGTCGCTCGAACTCGGTCTGCGCCACGCCATCGAACGGCAGGAGTTTGTGCTGTATTACCAGCCAATGATCAATCTGACGACTGGTGCGATCATCGGCGCCGAAGCGCTGCTTCGTTGGCGTCGCCCGCAGCTTGGGCTCGTGCTGCCCGCACAATTCATACCCGTTGCGGAAGAATCCGGTCTGATCGTGCCGATCGGTCGGTGGGCTCTGCGCGAAGGCTGCCGTCAGGCTCGAGCCTGGCAGAATGCCGGCCTGCCGCCGATGCGCATCGCGGTGAACGTCTCGCCTGTTGAACTGCGCGCCCAGGATTTTGTGATGGACGTGAGGGCGGTTCTGAATGAAACCGGCCTGGCGCCGCGCCATCTGGAACTGGAGCTGACTGAAACCTTCCTGCTGGAAGATTGGCAGTCGACCGCGACCGTCCTTCAGGAACTCAAAAAGCTGGGTATCCGGCTGGCACTCGACGACTTCGGTACTGGCTACTCGAGCCTGAGTTATCTGAAGCGATTTCCAATCGATACCTTGAAGATCGATCGGTCATTCATGCGCGATCTCATGACGAACGCCGACGATGCCACTATCGTCAGCGCAGTGATCGGCATGGGGACGAGTCTGAATCTACGCGTCGTGGCGGAAGGAGTGGAGACACGGGAACAGCTGGCGTTTCTTCAGGAACAGAGTTGCATCGAAGGGCAAGGCTTCTATTTCAGTCAGGCCGTGCCAGCCGGTGAGTTTACCCGAATGCTGGAGCGCGGTATCGTGATCCCGGCTTGAGGATGCTTTCAATAGTTGGAATCCCTTATCCATTCGGACTAAAGATGAGGTGAGTAAAAAGCTCTGCTCTCCCTGGCATAAGACTTTTTCAGAGTTTCCCTGGAGAGGGGAGGCCAGACCAGATCATGAATTCTCTGATTGGAGTTATTGATGTCCGATCCCCTGTCACCGGAACTTCTCCAGATGATGCACGCCTACTGGCGCGCATCGAATTACCTGTCGGTCGGGCAGATTTATCTGCAGGAGAATCCCCTGCTCGAATCGCCGTTGAGGATCGAACACATCAAGCCTCGCCGGCTCGGACATTGGGGCACGACGCCGGGCTTGAACTTTCTTTACGTCCATCTGAACCGGCTGATCAGGGACAACGATCTGGACATGATCTACGTCATCGGCCCCGGCCATGGCGGCCCGGGCATCGTGGCGCAGACCTATCTCGAAGGGTCTTATACCGAGCACTATCCGGCGATCGAACGCAACCGGAATGGACTCGAGCGGCTGTTCCGGCAGTTTTCCTGGCCGCATGGAATTCCCAGCCATGTGTCTCCGGAAACGCCGGGCTCCATTCATGAAGGTGGAGAACTGGGCTATTCGCTGGCGCACGCCTATGGCGCCGCGTTCGACAATCCGCAACTGATCGTCGCCTGCGTCATCGGCGACGGCGAGGCGGAAACCGGGGCGCTGGCCGCGAGCTGGCACGCCAACAAGTTCCTGAATCCCGCGCGCGATGGTGCGGTGCTGCCGATCCTGCATCTCAATGGTTTCAAGATCGCCAACCCGACGCTGCTGGCCCGCGTCAGCCGTGAAGAACTGACAGATCTCATGCGCGGCTACGGCTACGAGCCGCACTTTGTCGAGGGTGACGATCCGGCGCTCGTGCATCAACTGCTGGCCGGCACGCTGGACACGATCCTCGCGAAGATTTGCACCATTCAGAGGGTTGCGCGGTCGCTGGGCGAGCGTGAGAAGCCGGAGCGTCCGCGCTGGCCGATGATCGTCTTCCGCACGCCCAAGGGCTGGACCGGACCGAAGTTCGTCGACGGCAAGCCGGTCGAGGGCACCTGGCGCGCGCACCAGGTGCCGATCGCGGATTTCAAGAACCCCGGGCATCTGAAGCTGCTCGAAGACTGGCTGCGCAGTTACCGGCCGCAGGAGCTGTTCGACGACCAGGGCAAATTCCTCGAAAAGCTGGCGGCGCTGGCGCCGAGCGGCCATCGCCGCATGGGCGCCAATCCGCACGCCAACGGCGGCAGGCTGCTGCAACCGCTGACGATTCCCGATTTCCGTGATTACGCCGTGGCAGCGCTCCCGCCCGGCAGCGTCAAGGCGGAGGCGACGCGGGTGCTCGGAAGATTTCTGCGTGACGTGATGCAGCTCAATCTCGACAAGCGGAACTTCCGGCTGTTCGGCCCGGACGAGACGGCATCCAACCGGCTGGACGCGGTCTACGAAGTTTCCGGCAAGGAATGGATGGCGGCAGTGGAAGACAACGACACCGATCTCAGCGTCGACGGCCGCGTCATGGAAGTGCTCAGCGAGCATCTGTGCCAGGGCTGGCTGGAGGGCTATCTGCTCACCGGACGGCACGGCCTGTTCTCCTGCTACGAGGCCTTCATCCACATCATCGACTCGATGTTCAATCAACATGCGAAATGGCTGAAAGTCAGTGCCGGTATTCCCTGGCGCAAGCCGATCGCCTCGCTGAATTACCTGCTTACCTCGCATGTCTGGCAACAGGATCACAACGGCTTTTCGCACCAGGATCCGGGCTTCATCGATCATGTCGCCAACAAGAAATCCGGAATCGTCCGCATCTATCTGCCGCCCGACAGCAACTGCCTGTTGTCGATCGCCGATCACTGCCTGCGCAGCCGCAATTACGTCAACGTGATCGTCGCCGGCAAGCAGCCGGACTGGCAGTGGCTCGATATGGATTCGGCGGTTCGTCACTGTGCTGCCGGCGCCGGCATCTGGCACTGGGCGAGCAATGAAGTCGACGACGATGACGCCGGCGGTGGTGCCGGCCCCGACGTGGTCATGGCCTGTTCCGGCGATGTGCCGACCATCGAAACGCTCGCGGCCGTCACGCTCCTGCGCGTCTACGTTCCCGACATACGCATCCGCGTCGTCAATGTCGTCGACCTGATGGTATTGCAGCCGCAAAGCGAACATCCACATGGCCTGGAGGACCGGGATTTCGACCAGCTCTTCACCACCAACAAGCCGGTGATCTTCGCGTTCCACGGTTATCCGGCATTGATTCACAAGCTGGCCTACCGGCGGACCAACACGACAACATCCACGTGCGCGGCTATCGCGAAGAAGGCACGACGACGACAGCGTTCGACATGGTCGTGCTGAACAATCTCGACCGCTATCAACTCGCGCTGGACGTCATTCGGCGGATTCCGCGGCTCCACGACCAGGTGGAGAAAGCGACGGCGCGTTACTGGGAAACCATGCAGCGTCATAACCTCCACATCAGCGAACACGGCGAGGACCTGCCGGAAGTTCGCAACTGGCGCTGGACAGCGTGGGCGCGATGAATCTGCTGGCGCTGAACAGCGGGTCGTCGTCACTCAAGTTCGGCCTGTACCGCGTCGGCCCCTCGACGATCGAGACGCTGCTGGCGGAATCCCTGTCCAATGCCGGAGAACCCGAAGCACTGCTTCGCATCCAGCGGCTTCTCGAAGCGTCGAACCTGCCGCCGCCGGACGCCATCGGTCATCGTGTCGTACATGGCGGCCCGCAGCTTCGTCGCCATTGCGTCATCGATGACGCCGTCCTTCAGCACCTGGAAGCGGCAGCAGTATTTGCGCCGCTGCACACGCCTGCGGCGCTGTCGATGATCCGCTCCGCGCAGGCACATTTTCCCGGACTGCCGCAAGTCGCATGTTTCGACACGAGCTTTCACGCCGGAATGCCCGAGCTCGCGCGCGTGCTGCCGATCCCGGGTGCATTTCGATCGGAGGGGATCCAGCGCTACGGGTTTCACGGCCTCTCCTGCGAATCGATCGTGCATCAGCTGGGCGACGATCTGCCGCGCCGGGTGATCGTCGCGCATCTCGGCAATGGCGCCAGCATCACGGCGATCCGGGGAGGCCGGTCGATCGACACCAGCATGGGTCTGACGCCGACCGGGGGCGTGATCATGGGCACACGCAGCGGCGATCTCGATCCCGGCCTGCTGGTCTACCTGATGCGCAAGAAGCACTTCGATGCGGCGATGCTCGAAGACCTCGTGAATCGTCGTTCCGGCCTGCTGGGAATTTCCGGTGTCGGCAGCGACATGCGGTGCCTGATCGAAGCCGCTGCGTCGAACCCCGATGCACGACTGGCGATACAGATGTTCTGTCAGTCCGTCGGCAAGCAGATCGCCGCGATGATCGCGGTGCTCGATGGCGTCGACCTGATCGTCTTCACCGGCGGCATTGGCGAAAATCATGCGACGATTCGTGCCGCGATCTGCACAGGTCTGTCGTGGATTGGCGTCCGACTCGACGATGCCCGCAACCACTCCACTAACGATCCCATTCACGACGCCACATCGCGGTGTCGGGTACGCGTACTGCCATCGCAGGAAGACGAGCAGATCGCACGGCATGCCTGGGCGCTGGTTCCACGAAAGCGTCTCGACACGGCAATCGGGAAGGCATGAAAAGAACCTGATCGTCAGCGCTGAAGAATGCGGCCGCCGGCGACGGTAAATGGCGGTGCTCGGCTGTGCGTTCCGGCCCGTTGCGAGGCTAGTGCCTGATCCACATGCGCTGGAACACGCCGTCCTTGTCGATCAGCAGGTGCTTGAGCGCGCCGAGAGCGTGAACACTGACCAGCGTCACCAGAATCCAGATCAGCACAGAATGGATGCCGAAGAACAATTCGGCACGGTCATGGTCGGGCGAGGCCCACTTCGGCGTGGCGAGATCGAACCACTGTACGCCCTCCTTGCTGCAGGACGCGCCGATGTAACCGGTGATCGGCATGAGAACCATCACGACGTACAGCAACACCTGCGTGCCCCGTGCCAGGCGGCGTTGCCATTCCGGCAAGCGGGCGGGTAAAGCCTGCGGCCGATGCGTAAGACGCCACGCGATGCGAGCCGCAATCAGCAGTGCAATCACCAGACCCATCGATTTGTGCGTGTCGAAATACCAGTCGCTGCCGGGATCGTCCTCGATCGACATCATGTACCAGCCGAGCGCGGCCATCAGTGTCAGCAGCACCACCAATGTCCAGTGCAGCGCGATCGCGGTACGGGTATAGCGCCAGACGCTCGTGATGATGGGCATAGTAGTAACGAGTTTCTTGTTCACGGCGTACCGCATGTGGAGAATGGGACAAACCTGGTGTGGAGTCTTCGACGCAACATCATGTTCTCACGGCGACACGAAACCATCGCGACTTCAGCGCCTCGAGGATGAGCAGGCTGGAAAAGCCGGCGGCAGCGCAAACCGCGAGATCGTCCCAATGCAGCCGGCCGAAATGAAACAGCGATTGCGCGGGCGGCCAGAAAATAGCGGTCGCCAGCACTGCGGTGACGCTGCCCAGAAGAATCCAGAGCGAGCGGTTCGGCCGCAGAAACGCGCGGACCAGCGAAGCCGTGAATGAACGGTTCACGAGGATGAGCCCCATATTGGCGAGTACCAGCGATGCGAAGACCAGCGTGCGCAGATCCGGCTCGGATACGCCCATGTGCGCGGCGCTGATGAATACCGTCGCCAGGATCGCCAGCACGAGCAAGCCCTGCAACACCGCCCACAGGATTCGCCTCGGCAGAAGCAGGGGGCTCGCGGGATCGCGCGGCGGGCGCTTCATCACATCGTCTTCCTCCTCCTCGGCTTCGAACACCACCGAGCACGCGGGATCGATGACCATTTCGAGAAATGCGATGTGAATCGGCGTGAGGATGAGCGGCAGCCCCAGCAGCAGTGGCAGGAGTGCGAGCCCGGCGATCGGGATATGAACCGCGACGATGAACTCGATCGCCTTGCGCAGGTTGTCGTAGATGCGCCGGCCAAGCCGGATCGTCTGCACGATCGACCCGAAGTCATCGTCGAGCAGGACGATTGCGGCTGCTTCACGCGCGACGTCCGTACCACGCCCGCCCATCGCGATGCCGATGTGCGCGGCCTTGATCGCGGGCGCATCGTTGACGCCGTCGCCAGTCATCGCGACGACCTCGCCGTTCGCCTTCAGACTCTGGACGATGCGAAGTTTCTGGTGGGGCCGGATACGCGCGAAGATCGAAGTCGATTTCACAAGTAGTGCGAGCCGCTCGTCGGTCATGCCTTCGATGTCGTCACCGGCGAGCGTATTCGTCGAGTCGATCCCCGCTTGTCGGCCGATTGCGCAGGCTGTCGCCGGATAGTCGCCCGTAATCATCACGACCCTGATGCCGGCCGCACTGCATTCGGACACCGCGGCCGGCGCGTTGGATCGTAGCGGATCGGCAAAGCCGATCAATCCCTGATATTCGAACGCGAGGCCGCGCGGCGATTCCGGCAGGTCTCGTTCCTGCACGCCGGCAACGGCCGCTTTCGCAACGCCCAATACGCGGATGCCAGCGGCCGCCAGCGTGTCGGCCTGTTCGCGAATCCCGGCAAGCTGATCTGCGGTCAGCCGACAAAGTTCGGCAATCGCTTCGAAAGCGCCCTTGGCATACGCCGCACTTTTCCCTTCGCCATCGCCGGAGAAGATGTTCGCCACTGCGAACAGGTCCGGCCTCAGTCCGTAAGCACGCAGGAGTTTGCGCGCCTTGAAAACTGCGACCTGCGGCGCCAGTTGCGCGCCTGCGAGTGCGTGGATGGCGATGTCCATCGGATCGGTCGGTTCCCGCGGACAGGCGAGCAAGGCCACCTCCAGAGTTTGCTGGATCGGAGCCGGTATCGGCCCGGCGCCGTCCGGAGTCCAGCGCGCCTCCGCGGTGACGAGGGCCACGACCGTCATGCGGTTTTCGGTCAGCGTGCCGGTCTTGTCGGTACACAACACCGTCGTGGCGCCCAGCGTCTCGATGGCCGACGCGCGCCGCGTCAGCACATGTGCCCGCGAAATGCGCCAAGCGCCCATCGCCGTGAACACAGCGATGACCAGCGGGAATTCTTCGGGCAGCAGCGACATGCCGATTGCGATGCCGCCGAGCGTGGCCTGGAGCCAGGTTCCACGCAGCAGACCGAAAAGCAGCACCGTCAGCCCGCCGGCGAGCGCGCCGAAGATCGCGAAATCGCGCACCAGCCAGCGCATCTGCTTTTGCAGATGCGCTGGCTCGGTTTCGATGGTGCCGAGGGCGTGTCCGATCCTGCCCATCTCGCTGCGGCTGCCGGTCGCATGCACCCGCGCCTGCCCCGCGCCGCGCACCACCAGTGTTCCAGCGAAGATATACGGCAGGTCTTCGCCGCCCGGCCCCGGCATGGCGCGCTGTTCTCCGGCCCCGAAGGAAGATTTCGGCGCCAGCTTGCCTACCGGGATGGACTCGCCGGTCAGCAACGATTCATCGAGCAAGAGATCTTGCGAGGATACGAGCATAGCGTCTGCCGCTACACGATCGCCCTCCGCAATCACGATGAGGTCGCCGGCGACGACATCCCTGCCGGCGATCTGGATTCGCTTGCCGTCGCGGATCACCAGCGCGCGCGGACTCGCAAGATTTCTAAGCGCCTCCAACACGCGTTCGCTGCGCGACTCCTGGACGATCGTGATCGTGACCGAGAAGGAAGCGAACAGAAGCAGAAGCAAGGCTTCCACCCGGTCGCCGAGCAGCAGATAGACGACACCGCCGCCGATCAGCAGCGCAAACATCGGCTGGCGTACGACCTCGGAGAGGATACGCAGGGAGCCGCGACGATCCGGCGTCGGCAACTCGTTGTAGCCGTCGCTTTTCAACCGCTCAGCCGCCGCTTCGGCACTGAGGCCGGCCATTGCTTCCAGTGAATTTGTCGAGATTGGCATAGGGATTTCTTCAGTGCCGAGCAATGCGGCGCGCAGCCAGCCGATGCGGTTCGTGCGGGGACGTTCAGCGTGGCGGCGCGACCAGGGCAAGGCGAATAGAACCCGTGAATGGAGGGGTTGGAAACGAGGCGTCCTGCACGGACTTCATTAGACTTCGTCCCGGTGATCGCCACGAGGACGGTGTGCCTGCGTCTGTCCGGCGGCGTTGTCCGCGCCGTGACTAGCGATATCGACGGGTTGTCCGGAAATGATCTTGCGGCCGGTGAACATCGCGGAGATGAGGCTTCCGCCCGCTCGCAGTTCCGTCACGACCACGGCAATGACGTGGAGCACGATCGTCATGGCCAGCATGTAGAAGACGTAAAGATGCACGATGGTGACCGGCTCGCGCGCCGCGCGCAGGTCGGCGTATCCGACCTTGTCATAAAGCTCGGGGGCGTAGGGCACGAGTGTCGACGGATCGACGCCGGGCGCGGCGATCCACCGTGCCACCCAATGTCCGAACGGCGGATAGAAGATGTCCGTGCCGGCCAGGATCAGGCCCGTGACCGCCTGAACCGTGAGCAGGAAGAACAGCGTCGCCACGCCGATCCGTCCCGCCGGGTTGTGGCCGAGGTAGTGTTCGGGATGTCCGGAAAAAAATGACGTCACGTAGCGGCGCAGAGTCCGCAAGTAACCCGGCCCGCCCGGAAACATCTGGCGCCATTGCGCGTAGCGGTTGCCGAAGAACGCCCAGACGATGCGCCAGCCGCTATTGAGCACGAAGGCGTAACCGATCCAGACATGCAACGTCTTCACGACAATCTTGCTCTTGTCGGGAATATCGAGCGCGTCGGCGTTCAGGATCACCAGTCCGAAGCCGGCGAGGGCCATCACGCAGAGGACATTGATCCAGTGGAACCATCGCGTCGGTGCGTCCCACACTACGTACGACTTCAGTTCAGACATGATTCACTCCAGTTGACGACCGTATTACATCCGGGCCGGCTCACGCTCCGATCCGCAACAGCGGCTTGCGCCGTGGCGGACCTGGGGCAGTTGGCAAGGGGTGATGTGGGCGTCATGCGGCGGCCCTTCAATCTCCGTCCCAGCGCTTGCCGGAATCCTCTTCGCCACTCTCTCCGCGCAACGTCGCCTCGGCCGCGAGCCGCCTGGACCAGACTTCCAGCAGCACGGTGGTGATCGTGAGGGCAATGGGACCGAGAATGAGGCCAGCGGCGCCAAACAGGATCAGGCCGCCGACGATCGAAATGAACGCTAGAACGGTGTGGAGCTTGAGACGATTTCCTACCAGAATGGGACGCAGCAGGTTGTCGATGGTTCCGACCACCAGAACGCCCCACAGGGTCAGGATCAGGGCCCTCCCCCAGCTGTCTTCCAGAGCCAGGAACAAAGCGGCCGGAAGCCAGACGACGAAGGCGCCCAACACGGGTACCACGGCCAGCAAAGCCATCACCACGCCCCATAGAAGCGGCGCGGGCAGTCCCAGCGCCCAGAACATCAGTCCACCGAGCAGGCCCTGCACCGAGGCGACGGTCAGCGTTCCGTAGACGGTGGCGTGAATCGTATCGTTGACCCGCCCAAACAGCCGGTCCATCTCAGCTTCGCTGAGTGGCGACAGAGACCGAAGCGCTTCGAGCACCGCCTCGCGGTCGCGAAGAAAAAAGAACAGCAGATAGAAAATCAGGCAAAAGCCGATCACCTGGATTGCGGAGCTCTTGACGATGGATCCGGCGATGGCGCTCATCCTGGTCGTGAGAGTTCTGGCGGTTCCGGGAAGGTCGAGGTACCGGTCGATTCTTTCGACAAGAGGTGCCAGACGCGGCTGGGCTTCGATGGCGCGACGCCATTCGCCAGACTCCACCTTTGCCCCGATGAGTTCAGCGCCCGTCGCTGCCTGTAGCACCAACCGCTGCCCGACTAACGTCACCGGGACGACCACCATCAGGCCGATCACCAACACGGAAACGAGCGCAGCCAGGCTGCGACGCTTCAACTTCGATTCGAGCCACCGCTGGAATGGAGTGAACAGAACCGCCAACGCCATTGCCCAGGCAATCGGGGGCAGAAACGGCGCGGCCATCCAGTAACAGAGAGCAATTCCGAAGGCGGTCGCCAACATCAGTACGAGAGTCTGCATGTAGTGTCGTGACACCCAATCCAGCGCGACTGGAGCAGTCGTTTCACTGCTTCCTGGTTTGTTCATGATTCACGCACTGGCTTTCGCCGCCTCCTGCATGATCCTGACCATCGTGGACTCCACTTCCTGCGCTACCGCTGCCAGTCGCGGCATATTGAACATAGCCAATAGCATGGTCGGCTTCAATGTCGCGAGAATCGTTTTGCGGCTTTCTTCGTAAATGGAAATGCGGCAGGGCAGCGCTGTCGAGATACTCATATCCTGATCGAGCACACGTTTCGCCTGTTGTGGATGACACACTTCGAATATCAGGCATTCATGCACGAACTCCACACCCTTTTTTGTCATCGTCTCTTTGAGGTTGTGAACCTGCATGACGCCAAAGTGATTGACCTGTACGGCGACCTGCAAAGCAGCGGCAGCCGTGCTCACCGTCTTGTCAGTGGATATCTTGATCAGCATGGGGGGTCGCCTTCTGTTTTGCCGTTCACTAGGGATTCTCTGAAAAACCCCCACGCACTCCATTAAAATACGTCTATCGAAATGTGGACGGGAGTTCAGGCAATGAAACAGATCACGCTGGCGTCTTCCGGGTTTGAGAAGCACTCGAAGACGACGAAGCGCGGGGTGTTTCTTTCGGAGATGGATCGGGTAGT